>NZ_KQ976354.1:6106478-6299499 GCF_000346485.2 Scytonema hofmannii PCC 7110 | reverse complement strand
CACACCTACAGCCATACTCGTTGGGACAACCATTGGTGCGGAGAGGGGTCTTTTAATCAAAGGTGGCGATGTTTTGGAGAAAGTACACCTTTTAGGCACTGTCGTTTTTGATAAAACTGGAACTCTGACGACAGGTCATCCTACTGTGACGGATTGTATCCCTGAGCGCATTGGGCATCGGGAATTGGGCATGGGGAATAACTCACCCCAATCTCTTATCCAAATAGCCGCCGCCGTGGAAAGTGGAACGATTCACCCACTTGCAAAAGCAATTGTACAAGAAGTACAAAAGCAAGAGTTGTCAATCCCCAATGCTACGGATTTTCGTACAGAACCAGGATTCGGCGTATCTGCTGTTGTGGAAGGCAGTTTAGTGCTTTTGGGTAATAGCGACTGGCTGCACTGGCATGGAATTGCGATCGGCAAAACTACAGCACAACAAGCTCAAACACTAGCGGCAGATGGTAAAACAGTTGTTTTTATAGCAGTTGAAGGCACTGTCGCTGGACTCATTGCTGTTCGGGACACTATAAGACCAGATGCTCAGGCAACAGTAGACAAGTTGCGCCAAATGGGTCTGCGGATCATGATCTTAAGCGGTGATTCACTAGAAGCTGCAACTGCTGTAGCCAATCAACTAGGACTCTCAAGCGCTGATGTTGTGGCTGGTGTCCCTCCCGCTAAGAAGGCATCTGTCATTCAAGAGTTACAGGAGGGAATAGGGAGTAGGGAATTGGGAGTAGGGAATAGTTTTCCCAATCCAAAATCCAAAATCCAAAATCCAAAATCCCTAATCGCTATGGTAGGTGATGGCATTAACGATGCCCCTGCTTTGTCTCAGGCAGATGTAGGAATTGCATTACACTCAGGAACAGATGTTGCTATGGAAACAGCTGAAATTGTCTTGATGCGCGATCGCTTAATAGATGTGGTTGAATCCATCCAACTCAGCCGCGCCACTTTCCGTAAAATCCGTCAGAACTTATTTTGGGCTTTTGCTTATAACACACTTGGGATTCCTCTAGCCGCTGGTGTTTTATTGCCTAGTTTGGGTTTTGTCTTAAGCCCCTCTGGTGCAGCTGCATTAATGGCTTTTAGTTCAGTAAGCGTGGTCACAAATTCTTTATTGTTAAGACGTTTTGCTCATCATTTCTGAACTATAACTGTAGAGGTATGATTTGAAAATACCAATGCTGAATTGAGGAGTGTGTGACAAGGTCTCACGATTACCAGGCTCACACAAGGAGTCAAGAGTAGAACATTTCGTTCTACTCTTTCAGGTGACAATACAATATAACAGTGTAAGTACTATCAAATTACTACTATAGATTATAGTTTGGGGTAATGACAGAAAAAAATACTCAACAAATTTTTATTGGTAACAGTCCATCTGATTTTAAAAACGTGTCAATGGTAGCAGAAACTAATGAAAGTCATTTACTGATCATAGAAGACGACCAAGGACGTAAAGAGTTCACTTTAGACCGTCCTACTTATTCTATTGGTAGAGATCGGGAGTGCGATATCCGCCTTGTGTCACAATTTGTCTCGCGCCGTCATGCCACTCTCGTTAGGCTAGAGCGTAATGATAAAAAACGTGGCTACTATTACCGAATTGTCGATGGCGACGCCAAGGGCAAAACTAGTTCCAACGGTTTGATGATTAACGGTCGCAAAATTCCAGCTCACGATCTTAAAAATGAGGATGAGGTTGTTTTTGGCCCGCAGGTTCGTGCCATTTATTACCTACTACGGGATAGCATGCGCTCTACGGGACAGACAGATGCTAGCGAGTATGATATTACACTAATTAATCCTGGAATGACTGAGGATATGGAAGACTAATAACTGAACTGTTGCCAGAAAATTTTTACTAGCTTGTACGCTTTATCAAGCATTTTGCTACAAGCTAGCTAACTGAATTGCTAGATAGCCAGTACAGAAATCATAAAAACCCGGTTTCTTCGAGTTGAGCATAGGAGATATCAAGCTTGACGACAGAGAGAAACCGGGTTTTTTGCCTCCTTTTTGACTACTGTACTGGCGCTCTAGATCGATCGCAAGCGTTATCAGCGCTGACGCTCTAACCAGCAAGGCTTTCTATAAGGTGCCAATGGCGGCAATGTTCAATCTCCTGTTTGATAAACTCAAACATTTGTCGGCAGTGATTATCCAGTTGGAGAGGTAGTTCCTCGTTTTTAATCACAATGCTCATCCGCGTCTCTGTTTCAGTGGCTGAAGTTTTATCAATCAACGCTTCCACCGTCACTAATTTGGAAAAAGGTACACTACCAGGAATTTCACGTGCCATTACGTAATCAGATGTATAATATTGTACCTCCAAATTACAATCTTGTAGAAGTTCTACCATTAATGGCTGAAGATGGTTGAGAGCAACCGAAAGAATAAATGAACAGGTATAGCGAGCCATAATAGCCCCACGCCTTGCAACACTCCGTCCATCCTATAATATCCAACTACCCAATAGGCAAGTTATTACAAAAATAGGGAATGGGGAGTGGGGAAGGTGGGGCCCCTCTGGGGATAAGGGGTAATGGGGAGTAGGGAGTAGAGAATGGGAAACAGTCATTGCTAATTGCTAGTAAAATAGGGTTCTGGTGAAGACTTGTAGTTAATATAATAATGAAAGTAGCGATCGCTGGAGCAACAGGATTTGTGGGTAGTCGTTTGGTAGAACGACTCCAGAAAGAGGGTATAGAAGTGGTTATTTTAACCCGTAGCGCTTCCTTTGCCCAAAAGGTTTTTCCATCTACAGCTTTTCCAAATGTGAAGGTGATTACATACACACCCACGGCATCCGGTTCTTGGCAAAGCGCCATTGCCAGTTGTGATGGGGTCGTTAATCTTGCAGGAGAACCTATTGGTGAAGGGCGTTGGACTTCAGAACGCAAACAGGAAATCTTAAACAGCCGCAAGCTTGTGACACAAAAAATTGTAGAAGCCATAGCTAGCGCTAACCCTAAACCCAATGTGCTAGTTAATGCCTCAGCAATTGGTTATTATGGCACGAGTGAAACTGCTACTTTTGATGAAACTAGTCCACCAGGTAATGATTTTCTTGCCCAAGTGTGTCAAGCTTGGGAAGCAGAAGCACAAAAAGTCACAGAAGTCGGCGTGCGGTTAGTTATTTTACGCCTAGGCATTGTTTTGGGTAATGGTGGTGCCTTAGGTAAAATGATTACTCCATTTAAACTCTTTGCGGGCGGTCCTATTGGCAACGGTCAGCAGTGGTTTTCTTGGATTCATGTAGATGATATTGTTAACTTGATGGTACAGGCTTTAACCAAATCTAATATGCAAGGAGTTTATAATGCCACTGCTCCTTCCCCAGTACGCATGGCAGAACTCAGCACAACTATGGGGCGAGTGATGAATCGTCCCTCTTGGTTACCCGTACCTTCCTTTGCAATAGAAGCCCTTTTAGGAGAAGGCGCAATGGTTGTTCTAGAAGGTCAACAAGTCCTTCCCAAACGCACTCAAAGCATTGGTTTTCAGTACAAGTACCCCTCTGTGGAACCTGCACTCTTCCAAATTTTGAAGTGAGTTGGGCATTGGGCATTGGGCATTGAAATTTATATTTCCCTACTCCCTACTCCCTACTCCCTACTCCCTATTCCCCTTCTCACCCAACTGATAATTCCACTGATGAGAGCACCAGCCATTAGGATGCCAATAGCTGGATTAAATACGGGTTGCCATAGCTTGTACCATAAATCTAAGCCCAGTGGCACTCCCGTTGCCTGACCGATGGCGGCTACTGCTAACCATGCAAAGCCAAACAAGACCAGAAATACGTCCGCAACTAGAATAAAGTTGAGCCAGGTTAAAAATTTATCTTTCATAAAAAATTGGGGAGTAGGGAATGGGGAGTAGGGAATAGGGAATAAGGAAGTTTCACCACTCACCACTCCCTACTCACTACTCCCCTAAAAAGTCATTCTTTTGCAAATAACCAATCTTTAACTTTTCTCAAACTTTGCCAATCTGGTTTTCTGCTTAAGCCATCTTCTATGCTGCTTTTGATTTCCTCTTGCCAGTCAGGATTTACAAAAATCAACTGATGTGCAAACTCAACGTGCTCGCGCAAACCTTTTTGACCCGTTTCTAACATTGCCACTGCAAGATTAACCCTCGCTTGAGGGTCTTGGGGATTCAACTTTACAGCTTTTTGAGCGGCTTTGAATGCTGCAGTCGCTTTGTCATCTAACAGATACAGCCATGCCAAGCAAGTCCAAGCAGGGCCATTTTTGGGGGCGCGATCGCAAATTTCTTTAAACACAGGTATTAAAGTCTCTGCTGATTCTCCAGCTTTATAACGTTCCAATCCTGTATCAAAAAGGGTTTCAACTGTTTGAGTCATTTGTCACTGGTCACTGGTCACTGGTCACTGGTCACTGGTTATACGCCAAAGGATTTCCCACAACCACAGGTTTGGTTAGCGTTGGGGTTGGAAAACTGAAAGCCACCACCAATCATGGCATCGCTATAATCTAGTATTAAACCATAGAGATATAATAAGCTCTTGCGATCGCATACAATTTTGAAGCCGTCATAATCATAAACTTCATCGTGGGGGGTAATTTTGCTGGAGTCTTCAAAATCCATCATGTAAGACATCCCAGAACAACCGCCTTGACGAACTCCCACCCGCACACAAAGGTCTGTACCTTGTCTATCTCGCAAGAATTTTACCTGTTGCAGTGCGGCATCGCTGACTTGAATTCCAGTTTGTTGAGGCTGAATTGCTTGTGTCATCTTTTTGTTTAAACTCCTTACCACCTTTTAGCTTAACCATACCGCAGCAGAGTGAGAGAATTAAACCGACATCCTGCCGCCGATGTGGGTTTCTTAAAAGTTTTTGCTTCTATTGTAGCGATATTAGTGCCACAGGTTGGCAAATTGTAAATACTCCGTTAAAAGCACGCAAAGATTTTTATTCTAGAATTGAGAGATTCGGTATGTAAAAATTCAGTATTTTTGAAATTTATGCTTTGTAACAGTTTTCATTCGCAATCGCTCTTCACAAATAGCCAGGGCTTTTGACTCTGGGTAGTTGTGTGACCCCAAAATTGTTTTTTTATTATTTTTTTGATGAAATGACTCTATGACAAGTTTTAATCGCTCTACCAGTCGTCGGCTGAAGAAATTAACTCAAATTCCTTCTGTATGGGAGGGCGATCGCCGTCCGTTGTTATCATCGCCTGCCCAAAACCCGGACACGGAGGTTAAGGGTGAGTGCATTTTGTGGGTAGATGGCACGCAAGGTATTGTTCGGGGGATGGACGTAGTAGCACCAGAAACTGGTCCGGAGGCAGTTGTTCGTACCTTAATGCGAGCAATGGAGCATCCTCACAGTCCTGCGAAACCTTCTCGTCCCCAAAGAATTGTTGTTAGAGACAGAGAAATTCAATTCTACCTGCGCGGAGTTCTCCAAGATTTAGACATAGCAATAGAATATTCACCAGAATTGCCGTTAATTGACGAATTATTTCGTGGGTTTGCCGAGATTTTGGATAGCCAAGTTCCTGACTTACCCCCACAGTACGTACAAGTGCTGCGAGAAAAAGCATTTGCCATTTGGCAAGCAGCCCCTTGGGACTTTTTAGAAGAACAGCAAATCTTATCTATTGAGATTAACCAGTGGGATGTCGGAACTCTCTATGCCAGCGTTATGGGGATGCTGGGTATGGAATACGGAATTTTACTGTATCGTTCAGAAGAATCGTTAAAGCAGTTTCGAGCAACAGTTTTAAGAGATGATGAATTACAGGGGCATTTAGAAGAAGCTTTTCTCAAGCAAGATTGCCTGTTTCTCACCTTTGAGAGTACTGATGAAATAGACGATGAAGATGATGAGTTTTTCGACTTGGCAGATTTGCCACTTTCAGAAATAGAACCCACCTTTGGCAATATTCATCCATTAGAAGGGCTGAGATCGGTTTTGTATGATGAAGAGGCACTCGTCGTCTTAGTAGCTTTAGAAAGCTTATACCGCTTTATTCGGGATCACCGTCGCCAACTGAATGATGACACTTTCCCCACCCTCAACCGTCGCTACCGCATTGCCCTTCCTGAGTCATCAAATGATGACCCAACAAAGTCAATTTCTGTTGTTGTCTCTACCATGCCACAATTAGCGGACGAGTTAGAGGAGATAGCAGGTTTCGATCTTGAAGATGAAGATGACGATGACGATGATGAGACAGAAGATATGTCTCTGTTCCAGTCATTACGAGATGATGTGATACCAGAAGACTCATTCGTTAGTTTAAGTGTTGTATCTTGGGAAATATTCGATGACTTGCGGAAGGGATCGAACTACCATAAAGTTGCGGAAATGACACAAGCAGGCGATGGATTACCCGTGATATTAATTCAAACATCCCGTCCTAAGGCAAAGACTCTAATTGAGAACATCGAACAAGCAGGTGGACTGAGAGGGATCGGTTTTAATCCGGGTGCCGATCCGTTGGACGATCAAGATTACGATCTAGGTTTGTTACAAACTGAAAATGACGAGTTGATTTTGTTTGGTGAGTTTGAGGATGACGATCCCATACACATAGAAGACCGACAAAAGTGGAATCAGCGATGTAAGAATACTAAGGGATACTGCGGTTTGATTATTGCCAAAGGATTAACAGGAGCTTCTCGTGGTAATCCCCAACCACGCGATATGATGGCTTTGTTTGAAGCACGATTCCTTTCACCCAAAGATATAGGAATCGGTACTTTGCAACTTATGCCTCAACTGCAATTTGAGTGACTGAAAGATTGGAGCAAGGATGAAATTTTTTATCCTCTCTGATACAAGTTACCAAATTTGTCTTATTTTAATCGAACACAAACCCGGTTTCTTTAAGAAACCGGGTTTGTTTCTAAGGAAGATCTCCTACTCCCTACTCCCTTTTTCAAGCTAGCTAATCACGGGAAAATCCCTCTTTCCCCACTCCCCACTCCCTATTTTCAAGCTAGACTTATGAGTGAAAAGATTTCATTAAATATAAGTTGAGTTTGGTTTGAGCAACCGTAGAAATTCTGATTAACGATGTACAACTTAATTCATGAAGATAAGTAAAATGAATTTTAAATACTTGTTTCGAGTCTGGAAAAATTTCGTAAATAATCCTAAATAAAGAAGGTTTAATTTTTTTAACAAATATTGTAAAGACTAAGTAAAGACTTAATATCTTTAATAAAAGGATATACAATGTGGTAATCAGATACCTTAATTTGTACATTATTATGGCAGTTCATGATATTTATTATGGATAAGTAAGAAACCTTCTAAAAGAAGAAGTTGTGCTGAAATGCTTTCATAAATATCTGTGTTTCCCAATACAATATGCCTATCAACTATCTATGGAGAATGGTTATGAATATGCGTTCGTGTAACGGAGAAAGTACTTGTCTGATGTGTTCCGCTCAATTGTAAATGAAGAAGAAATGCAGTAACACTCTCGCAAACCATAAACATTTGTTGTGGTTGGCTCCTCCATAAACCAGCTTCTAGATGCCATACTTCCGGGTTGATGGCATATCTTTTTTTTACAAGGTGTTCGGCTGAATACTCTTAACTCATTCAAACGATGTATCAAGACTCACAATACTGAAATCTGTTACTTGCTTGACAGAAGGTTTTGTTATCAAATTTATACAATTTCTTCATCAAGCGAACACAGCCTGTTGCTAACTTTATTCCATTGGCAACAGGTATACTTTATTTTCACACTTTGTTAAAGCAATCAATTGTTGTACTCTTTATACTCTATCGAAAAATGAAGGATACATTCACAAAACCAAACAAAGTTTTTAGTCTTTACCAAATTACTTGTTTCGTGACAAAAACTCTGATAAGTTATCCTTTTCATCTCTAGTTGTTCCCTTTGATGATGTTAATAACCAGCAAATACAACAATAAAATGACAAATAAAAAATGGGCTGTAAAACGTATCACTGTCAATTTAGCGACGCAGGAGGCAGAAAAACTGGAAAAGTATTGTCGTCAGACTGGTAGACCTGCTACGGACGTGATTCGGGAACTTATCCGAGCCTTGCCAGTTAGCGATGACTCCAAAGATGCGACTAACAACTAATACAAAGTTCGTTAACGGTTAGCAGTTAACTCATGCCAATTTGAAAAAAGAATGCGACAGATAGTGAGGTGAAAGTCAGTCTCGGTAAGGCTTTCTCAATCCAAAATCTAAAATCCAAAATTCAAAATGGTATCAGTTGGTATGAGTCGCAAATTCCGACACCAACCCAGTTACAATTTGTAATGAAACTGAGAAGGAAAAACGGAATGCGTGTTGCAATCATAGGTGCGGGACTTGCTGGACTAGCAACCGCTGTAGATCTAGCTGATGCTGGGTGTGAAATCCAGATTTTTGAGTCCCGTCCGTTTGTTGGTGGAAAGGTTAGCAGTTGGGTTGATGGCAATGGCAACCATATTGAAATGGGGTTGCATGTCTTTTTTGGCAACTACTATCAATTGTTGGAATTGATGAAAAAAGTCGGGGCGCAGAATAACTTGCGTCCAAAAGCTCACACCCACACTTTCATCAATAAGGGGGGAAAGACGGGAGAGCTAGATTTTCGCTTCTTTATGGGTGCGCCAATTAACGGATTAAAGGCGTTTTTTACAACTTCCCAACTTTCAATATTGGATAAGTTGCAAAATGCGGTGGCTTTAGGAACTAGCCCTATAGTTAGGGGTTTAGTTGACTTTAATGGCGCAATGCAAAATATTCGTAACTTGGATAAGGTCAGCTTTGCCGATTGGTTCCGCAGTCACGGTGGTAGCGAGGGTAGCATCAAGCGGATGTGGAACCCCATTGCCTACGCCCTTGGCTTTATTGACTGCGAAAATATTTCTGCCCGTTGTATGCTTACTATTTTCCAGCTATTTGCTGTGAGGACAGAAGCGTCTAAACTGCAGATGCTGGAAGGTTCTCCCTATGAGTACTTGCATAAACCAATCGTAGAATATATTAAAGCTAGAGGGACGAAGATTTACACGCGCCGTCAAGTGCGGGAAATCAAGTTTGCTGAGGAAGGAGAACACACTCGTGTCACTGGTTTAGTAGTGGCAAATGGTGATACAGAAGAATTGATAACTGCTGATGCCTACGTTGGTGCTTGTGATGTTCCCGGAATCCAACGAATGTTGCCTGAGTCATGGCGCAAGTGGTCTGAGTTCGATAATATATACAAATTGGATGCAGTGCCAGTTGCAACCGTCCAACTACGGTTTGATGGCTGGGTAACGGAATTAAATGATGCGGGTAAACGCAAACAGGTAAATCTTGCAGCAGGAATTGATAATCTGCTTTATACAGCAGATGCTGATTTTTCGTGTTTTGCCGATTTGGCTTTGACTAGCCCAGCTGATTATTACCGGGAAGGACAAGGGTCTTTGTTACAGCTTGTCCTGACACCGGGAGATCCTTTTATTAAACAGAGTAATGAAGCGATCGCGTCCCACGTTCTTAAGCAAGTACATGAGTTGTTTCCCTCATCACGAGAGTTAAATATGACCTGGTATAACGTGGTCAAACTGGCACAGTCTCTCTACCGAGAAGCACCGGGAATGGATGTTTATCGTCCCCAGCAAAAGACGCCAATTCCTAACTTCTTTCTCGCAGGGAGTTATACACAGCAAGATTATATCGATAGTATGGAAGGTGCTACAGTTTCAGGCAGGCGTGCAGCAAAAGCGATTTTGGAGAAACACTGACCAGTGACCAGTGACCAGTGACCAGTGACCAGTGACCAGTGACCAGTGACCAGTGACCAGTGACCAGTGACCAGTGACCAGCAAAGAGAAGAAAGGCGTAAACAAATAATGGCAGATTGGTTAGAACACAGCGTGCAGGTAGAAGTAGAGGCTCCTATTGATTTAGTGTGGAGTCTCTGGGCTGATTTGGAACAGATGCCACGCTGGATGAAGTGGATTGAGTCTGTTAAAATTCCGCCGGATAATCCAGATATATCTTTGTGGACATTAAACACTGGTGGTTTGGAGTTTACTTGGAAATCTCGGATTCTCAAGGTTGTTCCAAACCAAATCATTCAATGGGAATCTGTAGATGGGTTGCCAAATCAGGGAGCAGTGCGTTTTTACGATCGCCACGGGAGTAGTATTGTTAAACTTTCTGTTGCCTATGCTATCCCCGGTATTCTTGGGAAAATCATGGATAATTTATTTTTGGGGCGAGCAGTGGAATCGACTCTAAAAGCGAATATGGAACGCTTTAGAGAGCATGCACTGAAGGCAAAATCTTCTTGATGGCTAATTGCTAATTGCTAACCTGTATCAAAAGCGATCGCCTCACACTCAGGTGATAGTATAGTTCATTGTTACTAAAACTGAGTTTGAGTGAACCAAAATCAACCACAAGAGTATCAGCCATCGCTTTCTGGTGCAGGTGGTAATTGGCAAGTTATTGATGAAGTTGTTGACCCAAAAGTGGTAAAGCAGCAGGACGGCTTATCTTGTGGACCAGCCTGTGCTGAAATGTTACTAAAAGACCGTGGAATCAATGTTAATCAGACTATGATTGCCGAACATACAGGAGTTCCCCTAGATAGTCGAACTCTTGCTCTTGTGCTTAACGCTCTCGACACAGAAAGTTCCCGAAAATGGATGGGTGGTTGTCTCACCATTCCTGGAGCGACTGAATCTCAACTTTTAAACACTTTAAATACTACAGGTTCTTGGGCCGCTTTACTAAAACAATTGAGACCCTTGGTTAAACTATCTCATGTAGTAATTGTTGATGGTATTGACAATACTGGCTATATTCTGATTCGTGACCCTTGGGAAGGGACAAGATATAAAATGAGAAGAGAAGACTTTCTCTTCCATTGGACTACCGACGCAATTTTTTCCATAATAGAACCATGAAAATTCAAATACTTACAATTGAGGCAACTCTAGAAAAAGGAACATTCAAAGTGGTGGTGTTAGTAGGAGAAAAACAGCACAAATTTACAATGAAAGTTGAATCAGTAACAGTTGCTAATCGAGAGGTTCAAGTCACTAACGGTGACGACAATTTCTCAGAAGTTTTCCGATTTAACCAGATAGGAGCTAGTGATATATGTAAGCTGGTCGCAAAAATTTACAACAATCAAGTTGTTGAATTGCCAGCAGATCTAGGAGAATTTTATCTCGAAAAAACTAAATCAGCCTTGCTTTAACAGATTAAGTTATTATTTGCTTTCGCACGCTTTGAGCAATTGCCTTTTCAGATGTTAATAAATGAAAGTGAGGACGGGATTGCGCTAAATAAAGATACACTCTCTACACTCATATCAAATCATCTCTGATAATTAAGAACAGTAAAATTGAGGAGAGCTTATGAATACTCACCTATCTTTTCAAACGATTATAGAATCGATTGAGGCACTCTCAGAAGAAGATCAAGCCTTATTATTTGCTCAAATTCACCAACGAAAAGTTGACAAGCAGCATCAGGAAAATGGTAGTGAGGCAGACAAATCTACTAAATCAGATAATCCTTGGATAAGAATTGCTGGTAAGTATCAGGACGATTCAGACTATGATGAGGTGGATAAACTTGTATCAGTGCTTATATGAAAATACAGCCTTTGTCAGAAAATAATACATAAGCTGTGCCAACAGCTAATTGCCATTAGCAATTAGCCATTAGCAACTACCAAGTAGGATCGCTAAACAAATTAATCGTCAACTGTTCGCGATCCGGTGGAACTGCACTAATACAAGCGCGAATGGTATCTCCATCTTCGATATCTACAGCGCAAGCGAAACACGATCCCATCAGACAACCGGTAGGAATAAATACACCAGCCCGATCTGCGACATCAAGCAGTGGTTCTCCCACTTTGGCATCTACTGTGACATTATCAGGTAAAAAGCGGATGCGAACAGTCATGGCAACTACCTTAAGACAAAAACGCTGTTAAGTCTAAATGGCGTTCAACTTCTATGGCAAGGGAGTCTAAAAGGCTCTCCCTTTGTTCCCGGTAGTTGGCAACGCCCGTAGGTAAAGATTTTAGTCCCCTTTGTTGGCGCAGGCGATTTAACCAAGCACGTCGCCAAGGACCGTTGTCAAATATACCATGGAGATAAGTACCCCAAACTGATAGACAACTATCTACTAACCCTAAATTAGCATCATCAAACAGAGGATGGTATGCTTGAGGATCTACTCCTTGAGTTTCTGTACGCGATCGCCCTTGATGAATTTCAAACCCGACAACGGGTAAGCCCATTTGCGGGTAATTTGATGACACTTGTCGTTGGCGAGCGATTTTTTGTCCTGTAATCACAGTTTTGATGGGTAGTAAATTTAATCCTTGGTATCTACCCGCTTGTCCTTCTATCCCTTCTGGATCTGCAATCATTTGACCTAGTATTTGATATCCTCCACATATACCCAAAACTGTACCCCCTGCAGCTGCATAGTGCTGAATTGCTTCTGCCATACCGCTTTTTTGCAGTATTAACAAATCGGGAATTGTCGTTTTTGTACCTGGAATAATGATTGCATCGGGATGTCCCAAATCTTGCTTGGGGCTTAAATATTTAACTGTAACTGTAGGTTCCGATTCTAAAGGGTCAAAATCTGTAAAGTTAGAAATTCTAGGTAAGCGTATAACGCTGACATTCAGTTCTGTATTCGATTTAACCACTCTGCGATCTAGCAAATCGAGGGAATCTTCAGCAGGATATATATGTTCTAGGTACGGAATCACTCCCACAACAGGGATACCAGTCCGTTCCTCCAACCACTTTATCCCAGGTTCGAGAATCGATCGCTGCCCTCGGAACTTGTTAATAACAATACCCTTAATTAATTGGCGTTCATCTGGTTCCAATAATTCCAAAGTTCCTACGATATGGGCAAAAGCACCGCCTCTGTCAATGTCCACAACTAATATAGCGGATGCATTTAAGTGTTTTGCCACCCGCATATTAGTTAAGTCACGATGTTTGAGATTAATTTCTGCTGGGCTTCCCGCACCTTCGCAAACGAGTAAATCAAATTCTGTACTTAAGTGCTGTAACGATTCTTCAATTGCTCGCCACCCAACATCAAAATATTGTTCGTAGTAATCTGAAGCACTCACTCTACCCACATACTTACCCTTGATGATGACTTGAGAAGTCATATCTCCTTGGGGCTTTAATAATATTGGGTTCATTTCTACCCAAGGCACAACGCCTGCTGCCCATGCTTGCACTGCCTGAGCATAACCAATTTCGCCACCATTAGGGGTCACATATGCATTTAAAGCCATATTTTGACCTTTAAAGGGAGCCACTCGCCAGCCACGGCGTGACAACATACGACAAATAGCTGCAGTTAACAATGATTTTCCTGCGTGGGATGTCGTACCCAATACCATAATTGCTTTCATAAGTCAACGGTCAATAGTAAATGGTTAATAGTCAATGGTCAATAGTCAATAATCAATGGTCAACTGACTATGACTATTGACTAAACACCAATACAGTCGGGTAGCAATGATAAAGACTTCATGAAAGAAGTTACAGCTTCCGTATTTATTGTTCCCCTCTACCCCAAACAATTAACAGTGACCAGTGAAACAGTGACCAGATAACACCCATACTTAAGAGTAGGGGATTTCAAAAATGAATCAATTTTTTTTCATAAATAAATTCAGGAACTTGTATCGTATTGGTTACTGGTCACTGGTCACTGGTCACTGGTCACTGTATTACAAGGGTAACCTCAACCAACGAATTGCAGTATTGTAAAGGCGATCGCTCCATGAAGGAGTCCGCCAAGGTTTCTGGTGGCATTGTTCTACTAACTGACGACCCAAGGGAGTCAGGCGGAAACTATCTGTAATTCCCTGACCATCCACTTCTCGGCGTAATACACCCACTTGAATCAGCCATACCAGATCGTTATCTGTAGACAATTCTAACGCATAGCGTTTTGTAAAGCCTTTTTGAACACCTGTACTACCAATCATCTCACTTAGTGCCACACTGCGAGAGAGCATTGTTTTAAACAAACTAAGATGAAATGGAGAACACACGAGCGCTCTCTCTGCTCGTTCTAAAGTTTTACGAGGATAGGTCAAGATTTTTGGGCTTGGGGAATTGGCAACAGACATTCTTGCTCTCTCGATCTATTTTTTTACTGAGAGATATCTAATCGCTACAACACAAGCAGCACTAGACGACTAGTTTAAGAGATACTCACATTTTATCTTACTACAAAGGGTAGCAGAGAACGCTCTTCAAGCCCATTTTCTCGTTACAGATAAAATTATTACTAAGCCTTATCACTTTTACTTAAAAAAAATACATAAAATTTGTTACAATGACCGATGCTAGGAAAAATAACCTCTGTATTTAGGAGAGATACTAAAACTATGCCTTTAGCAGTTGGTAACGATGCACCGAACTTTACCGTTAAAGACACAAACGGCAACACCGTTTCATTGTCTGATTTCAAGGGCAAAACAGTGGTTTTATATTTCTATCCCAAAGATGACACCCCTGGTTGCACCAAGCAAGCTTGTAGTTTTAGGGATGCCAGCGCCGATTATCAGGGGAAAGACGTGGTAGTTTTGGGAGTCAGTGCTGATGATGAAGCCTCCCATCAGGCATTCACCCAAAAATACAATCTAAATTTCCCCCTACTAGCTGACACCCAAAAAACTCTCATTAATGCTTATGATGTCGATGGCGGCGGTTATGCTAAACGCGTTACCTACATCATTGATGGTAACGGCAAAATCATTCACGTTGATTCTAGTGTAAATACATCAACTCATGCCAGTGATGTTTTGACTGCATTAGGGTTGTAGAAAATTTTCTTGTAAAGACTAGCCATGCTAGTCTCTACAAGGTCTGTTGCTGGGTATTTTTATTTTATAGACCTGGTCACTGGTCACTGGTCACTGGTCACTGGTCACTGGAAGGGGTTTGTTTTGTGGTTGTGTACCTTGCTGCTGAAGCAATTGTTCCTGCTTTTTTCTAAATGCCGCAGTTGCATCGTTTAGTTGTTGGTCTTGCTGTTGAGAATCCCAATTACTACCACCTTGATTAAACCGATGAATGAGATCGAAAAGACCCATATTATCGACTTCATCGGAACGAGGTCCCAATGGATCGTTACCCCGTTGTGGATCGAGATCTTGCAAAATACTTCTTCCCGTATCAGCTAGGGTAGGCTGTTGTCCTAGTATACTAGTAAAGCTCATTCCTGCGAAAGCAATCGCAATCAGCCCTTTAATTGGTAAAGACAGCGTTTTCATAAAGAGTGTGAAGTATGAAGTGTGAAGTATGAAGTGTGAAGTATGAAAGATTAGTATCTTATCTTTTATCCTTCATCCTTTAACCTTCATACTTTTTATCTTATGCCAGAGTTTGTCGCAATCGGGGTTGAATACTCAATAATGCGACAATAGAGAAGCCAAACAATACCAGTAATGCACTGCCAAAGGTAACATTACCCCAGAAAGCGTGCATGACCACACTGTTTAAGCCCCAATCTTTATGGACGTATAAATAGCGAATTGGTTCAATCGCGTAACTGAGGGGATTCAGAGCAGCGACAACTTGTAACCATCCCGGCATAAATGATAAAGGAGCCAATGCTGTACTGGCAAACAACAGTGGTAGATTACTAACAAAAATAACTGCAATCAGTTCAATGTGTCCGGGTAACGCAAAAGCTAAACCCAAGCTGATAGCAGTTACACCCAATGCAAGCAAGAAGACAATTAAGGTGATAACTCCCAACCCTGCTGCATCAGGTACGCCCGCACCTAGAAAAGCAGCAGCAGTAACAATCACAGCTGCTTGTATCAAGCTTTGGCTAATGATAAAGATTGCGGAAGCTAAAACGATCGAAAACCGAGACGCTAGGGGTGCAACTAACAACCGATTCAAAAAACCAAATTCTCGGTCAAACATTACAGGTAATCCGGCATTTAGCGCTCCGGCAAATGCGGTAAAGACAATAACACCCGCACTTAAAAATTGACCGTAATTGGTGGTATTGCCAAAAATACCTTTTGGTGCATTTTGGAATAATGCACCAAACAGTACCAACCACATCACTGGCTGAATAATTCCTGCAACCAAAGTTGAGGGACGCCTAGTAAGCTGAATAAATAGGCGACGAGTTAAAGCCAGCGTTTCTTGAACAAATTCGTTGAACACATTGGGAGACGCATCGGCATAACTTTGAGGTGATGCGACTTTTTGCCAGTTGATATCGGATTTTGGAGGTAAGACAGTGTCACTCATAATAATTGCTAAATTCATCTCATATTTTGTTTCTTCTCAGCCTTTGGATCGCGAGTTGCAACGGCTGCAAGTTCTGCATCCATTAGGGTTCTTCCCGTCGCTGCTAAGTAGACATCATCTAAGCTTGGACGAGATTGGGCTATACCAAAAATTGGTAACCCAGAGGAATTTAGGGATTGCTGGATGCTAATTAAAGCATCTTGTTGTGGTGTGACTACTAAGTTAAGGGAGTTCCCTTGAGCGCTGTTGACAATCACTTCTTGCACAAAAGGCAGTGACTGTAGTAATTCTTTGGCTTTCTCTGCTTCTTCGATGGGCGAAAACTCGCGAATGCGTAAAGTAATGCGATCGCCTCCCACTCTATCTTTTAATTCTGAAGGTTTTCCAGTCGCAATGACCACACCTCGGTCAATAATCGCCACGCGATCGGCTAAAGCATCAATTTCTTCAAGATAATGGCTGGTGATCACTACCGTTGTTCCCGCTTGGCGTAACTTCCGCAGGAAATCCCAAACTACAAAACGGCTTTCGATATCCAGTCCCACCGTTGGTTCATCCAAAACCAAAACATCTGGTGCATGGAGTAATCCTGCTGCTAAATCCAAACGCTTGCGTAAACCGCCTGAGTAAGTGCCGGTCTTTTTATTAGCGTATTCCTGCAAACCAAGTAATTCAAGCACCATGTTTATGCGCTGCTTGGCAACTGTACCTGGTAGGTGATAAAGTGCTGCTTGAAGTTGCAGGAGTTCTTTTCCTGTCAGAACTTTATCTAATGCAACTTCCTGAGCAACATAACCCAAGCGCTTTCGTGCCATTCTGGGATTGTCTAATACAGAAATACCAGAAACCTCAATTTTCCCAGCATCGGGAGTGGTGAGAGTACACAAAGAACGCAAAGTCGTTGTTTTACCTGCACCATTGGGACCAAGCAAACCAAAAATCTCGCCCGGTTCTACCCTAAAGGAAACGTCCTTGACGGCGACCACCGTGCCGTAGCTTTTTTTTAAATTTTCAATTAAAACGGCAGGAGCCATGAGAGCTTGTCCTAACTACACAATTCTCAACAAACACTATCTTCATTGTAGGTCAACTACCCACACTTCGGCTTCGTGGTAAGCGTGGGCTTGCTGAAAACGAATAAAAGCTTTTGTTAAAAAATATTATGTGCAATTGACTACTTTTTACTTTTTTCATAGTTTTTTGCTTTTTATAACGTACCCTAGACATAGGAAAAATTTTTTCATTACTGAATTTAAAAAAATTCTCAACTACACAAATTACAAAATCGGGAGAGTCTGACCATGGGTTCCAAAAAAGCGCTCGCCTTGTTTCTTTCTTTAGGTTTAGCAGCTACCGTAAGTGCATGTGGTGGCGAAACTAATGGCAGCAAAGAAGGCGGCGAAGGTGGAGAAGACGGTAAAACGACAGCCCCAACTACACAGCCAACTCAAACACCTGCAAAATCCAGTCCAGGCGCAGAAGGTGGTAAAGGTAAATAATTAGGTCATAGGGCTATGGGCAACGGACATCAGGAATTAGTCTTCTCCCCTAGCCCTTAAACCCTATTCTTCAATCAACTTATGATTCTTTGCATTGATAATGTTCTCACTTCTAATGAACTAGATTTTATTGTTTCAAAGCTTAAGGATGCTGAATTTATTGATGGTAAAGACACAGCAGGATGGCATGCTAAGTTAGTCAAGAGTGACCAGTAACCAGTAACCAGTGACCAGCGATCGCTGACACAGAGTGCTCTCGTTCCCAGGCGAAGCCACAGAATGCAGATCTGTGGGCTGCCGCCTCGACCCGATTATTGGATGCGAAGGCAATCCTCCATGCAATAGTCACTGGTTACTGATCAGGTGGTCACTGTTATGGGCAATTCTTTTCTATGGGGGAATAAATTTCATCTATACTAAGCTGCGGTAAATTTTTATGAGGAATTGTTAAATAGTTTAATACAATAGCAATATTCCCCCATAAGTATTTTTGCTCATTACCATGATATTCGATGGATTTCCTTGGCTGACCGCGATTGTCCTGTTGCCACTCGTCGCTTCCATGCTCATCCCCTTGCTGCCTGATAAAGACGGCAAACGAGTGCGATGGTATGCCTTGGGTGTAGGTATCGCGGATTTTGTTTTGATGTGCTACACCTTCTGGAAGCATTATGATGCGAGTAGTGCGACTTTTCAACTCGTGGAGAAATATGCCTGGTTGCCTCAAATAGGTTTAAACTGGGCAGTTTCAGTCGATGGAATATCTGTTCCGCTTGTGCTGTTAGCAGGACTGGTAACGACGCTTTCAATGTTTGCTGCATGGCAAGTTGATTTAAAACCCCGCCTGTTTTATTTTCTGATGCTGGTGCTGTATGCGGCACAAATTGGGGTGTTTGTTGCTCAAGATATTCTACTGTTCTTTATTATGTGGGAACTGGAACTGGTTCCGGTTTACCTGCTTGTTTCTATTTGGGGCGGTCAAAAACGCCGCTATGCTGCTACTAAATTCCTGCTTTATACCGCAGCTGCTTCAATTTTTATTCTAGTAGCAGGGCTGGCAATGGCTCTTTATGGAGATAATTTAACCTTCGATATCGTCGAACTTGGTGCGAAGAATTATCCTCTTGCTTTAGAACTTTTGCTTTACGCAGGATTGCTGATTGCCTTTGGCGTCAAGCTGGCGATTTTCCCCTTGCACACCTGGTTACCGGATGCTCACGGTGAAGCTTCTGCTCCTGTATCGATGATTTTGGCTGGTGTATTACTAAAAATGGGCGGATACGGCTTGATTCGTCTCAATTTGGAGTTGCTCACCGATGCTCACATTTACTTTGCTCCCGTGCTGGCAACTCTGGGGGTTATTAATATTATTTATGGCGCTTTGAATTCCTTTGCCCAAAATAATATGAAGCGTCGCCTCGCCTATTCGTCAGTTTCTCACATGGGATTTGTGTTGTTGGGTATTGCTTCCTTCACTGATGTAGGAGTGAGTGGTGCAATGCTGCAAATGCTTTCTCATGGTTTGATTGCTGCAGTGTTATTCTTCTTAGCGGGCATCACCTACGATCGCACTCACACTATGGCGATGGATAATATGGGTGGGATTGCTCAAGCTATGCCTAAAGTATTTGCTCTGTTTACAGCAGGTGCGATGGCTTCTCTGGCTTTACCGGGAATGAGCGGTTTTGTGAGCGAACTTCAAGTTTTTGTGGGTGTGACCACCAGCGACATTTACAGTCCGACCTTCCGTACTGTGATGGTGTTCTTAGCTGCAGTGGGAGTTATCTTGACGCCAATCTATTTGCTTTCGATGTTGAACCAGGTATTTTATGGCACTGGTAAAATAACCTGTGACGTTAACAATGCAGGAGTGGAGAACCAGGAGGATGAAGGAACGGCTTGCTTTGGTACAGACTGTCTCTTGCCTGCTGAGTCAGTATATAGCGATTCTAGACCTCGTGAAATGTTTATTGCTGCCTGCTTTCTAGTGTTGATTATTGGCATTGGGGTTTATCCCAAGTTAGCTACGCAATTATACGATATGAAGACTGTTGCGGTGAATACTCAGGTGCGCCAATCTTATGTCCAAATCGCTCAAGAGAATCCCCGCATATACGCAAAGGAGTTTATGTCTCCACACATTGGGGAGCCTGAAATAGCAACTGTTTCAAGCATCGTTAAGTAAAACTTTGGTGCGGTATACTAGAAAGTTTAGTAACCGCAGATGAACGCAGATGAACGCAGATGGTGTGTACTTCATCGGCTTGTACACCAGTCGGTTAGTTCAGACTTCTTGAGCGTGTCGATAAACAGAAAAAAAAGACGTAGCGACTGCCACGTCTTTAGAGAATTGCTCACAATAGTTGTAAAAAATAACAGTGCAGGGTAAGAGCACTGTTGACTAAACTTTTCTATTAAACCTTATAGCTGGTAGATTTTCGTATACTTAGGAGCAAGTAGAATTGAACTCTGCTACAGCTATTGTTTAATACAAGTATGAAAAGAAAATTAACATCTAATGAGAAGTTTCTTATCCGATGCGATGACATCCCGGTTATGCACGTTACAGGACGATAGACTCAATGTGATATCTACCCTCTTAGGTTGCATACCCTTGTGCTAGTAAACTCTCCTGAAAATTAAGGAGCGTGTTTCTGTTGTCCTTGGGGGGATGTCATTAAATTCAGTAAAAAAATAACAGTGCCAGAGTCGGTAGCACTGTTGAACTAAGCATTTCTGTTGAATCCTATATTGCTGGATGCTTCGTTTCAAAAATCCCAGGAGTGAGAGAACTGAACTCTACTACTGCTATTTTTCAGTACGGGAATAAAAAAATCATGAAGATAAGATGAACATTTGATGAGAAGTTTCTCATCGATAGATAATACAATGTTAAACACAGTGTGTCTACCAACTACAGTTGAATACTCCTTGTGCTATTAAACACCCCTACTGAGGTGCTGGAAGGGGTAAACAGGGCTATTATATAGCAGATATTCAAGATAAAAAGTATTACTACTGTGGTGTCCAATGGGAGAGCGTCAAAGCTAAACTTCAAGAATTGGGGATTGGTAGATCTGACCCTATGGAAGCGTGAGCACTGTATTTTACTAACTGCAGAAAATGCTGTAAAAAAACAGATTGGCGATCTTTGTTCCAAGCAGCAGCAATTTCGACACCTGGAGTGGTTTCAGTCAGTGGAAGATAAACAACACTAAGTTTGTGTCGGGTTTTAGCACCTGCTGCAACGAGTGAAACCCCCATTCCAGACTCCACAAGTGCAAGCAGAACTTCTGGTGGACTGGCTTCTTGGACTACGTTTGGTTGAAATCCTGCTTGTTGGCACAGATGCATGACTTGTGCGTACAGATCGGGTTTGATGTGTTGCGGACACAAAATAAAAGATTCATTTTTGAGCGCACCTAAATCAATGGTTTCGCGATTTGCAAGGGGGTGCATGGGAGGTAGTGCAACAATCAGTGGCTCACGCAATAGCGTCACAGTTTCAATTCCTGGTTGCTGAATGGGTCCGTGGATAAATCCAATATCTATTGTTTCTTGTAAGAGTGCCTGAATTTGTAACTCTGTTGACATTTCTGTGAGCGATAGCTTAACCTCTGGGAACTTCTGACGGAACGCTTGGATGATTTCTGGTAAAACTTCATTGAACGCACAAATCGAAAAACCGATTGTTATTTGTCGTGCTTGCATTGCGATCGCTTGCCGTGCTGCTTTCGCTGCTCGTTCCGCCTGCGCTAGTGTTAACCTGGCTTCATCCAAAAAAGCTTTTCCCGCTTCAGTCAAAGCAACACCGCGTTTGCTGCGATGGAATAACTCAACTCCCAGTTCCTCCTCAAGCTGACGAATCTGACGACTCAACGGCGGTTGTTCCATGTACAGACGTTCTGCCGCTCGCCGAAAGTTTAGCTCTTCTGCAACAGTAATGAAATATTTGAGTTGCCGCAGTTCCATCTACTCTACCTGATACCTTTTGGGTATCAGTTTAGCGCAAAATAGGTCTTGGACAGAACTGCCAAAGCTACTGCACAATCAAAATTACAGGCTTATGGTGGTGGTATGAAAACGATTGAACTCTATCCAGATTTTGGTATTAGCAACCTGAAGATAAGCGAACGCGTCAAGCTGACGCCTGCACCTGGGGAAGTGCTGGTAAAAATCGAAGCAGTTTCTCTAAACTATGTTGATTTACTGGTTGTCAAAGGAATTCTCAATCCCAAACTGTCATTGCCTTACATACCCGTATGTGATGGAGCAGGTATTGTTGAAAGCGTAGGTGAGAATGTCACGCAATTCAAACCAGGCGACAAGGTAGCAACAACATTTATCCCCAATTGGTTGAGCGGCAAACCAACAAGTCAAACAACAGACTACTCAACTCGACAAGGATTAGGAGGGCTTTCAGGGCAATTAACTGAGTATAAAACCTTCCACGTCAATCAACTTGTCAAAAGCCCAGCTAACCTGTCCTCCATGGAAGCATCAACCTTACCAATCGCAGGTTTAACTGCTTGGAATGCGTTACTCTATAGCAACTTACAACCAGATCATTCGCTATTGTTACATGGCACGGGTGGAGTCTCAATCTTTGCCCTGCAATTTGCTAAAGCTTTGGGGGCAAAAGTTATCATTACGTCCAGTAGTGACGAAAAACTCAAGCGGGCGCTGCAGTTGGGAGCAGATCTAACCATTAATTATCAAACAACACCTCATTGGGCAAGCCTTGTCCGTGATTTTACAGAGGGTGAAGGGGCTGATGTCATTTTGGAAACGGTAGGAGGTCGAAACCTACAGCGATCGCTCGACGCACTTCGGATGGGCGGATACATCTCAATCGTCGGATTGCTAGATGGATTTGACAGCAATATTAACACTCTAACATTGTTACACAAACAAGCTACAATTAGAGGTATGGAAGTTGGCGGAACCGATGATTTTCAAGCAATGAATCGAGCCATTGAAACCCATGACATTCATCCGGTTATCGATAAAATTTTCTCATTTGAGAGCACTCAAGAGGCATTTGAGTATTTAGAGAAAGGTCTGCACTTTGGGAAAGTAGTTATTAATTTGTGAAATCTGCTGTTTCAGCAATTGATATCATGTTTGGCTAATGACTGATAAATTAGGTTTGTAGTTGCGCTTTAGCGCATGCATTGCAAATACAAATGTAGTATAAGTGTTTATCCAAACATGATATAAAAACAGATATCTGTGGAGTTATTCTAAAAAATTTTAGGCATTAATATCTTCATCAGGGTAAAATTTTCTTAAAAAACTTCTTAAAACCTTTACACCAAGCTCCTCTGAACTCATTTTCAATTTAATCGCTAAGTTTTGCCAATCATCCTTTTCATTTTCAGATTGAAATGTTACGTATAAAGTTCGAGGATCGTAGTTTTTAGCTGTTACAGCCCATAGTTGGTTGTTACTATCTAAATTTCCTTTGTTCGTAACCGTTCAGGGGGGGTGTTCATGCGATGCTCGTTCCGAGCCGCTTCGCGAACGTCAACTTGGGAGGCAAAATCTGGTAATCTAAGATTCATGGAAAAGTTGTGCCAAACCTATTTAGAACAGATCCCTCCAGCTATATTGGGAGAAAACTCCAGCCAGTGTCAAAAAACTGGTGGAGGGGATGGTGAGCGCGAATAGAAAATTTAGGAGAAATTGATATCAATGATGATATCAACGCGGATCTTAATCCGCCCCACAAACAGATTTTCACCCCAGGTCAACCATCAACGGCAGTCTACACCATGTCTAGACTGAAACCAACTGGAAATAAAACTTAAAAAAGAGGTCGCGCACGGGACATTTCATGCTATTGTCTGACTGATTTTATAGTAAATTTCATATAAAATGGAAGATGACGAGGAACAACAATGACACAGGAACCCGTTTTTGAAGAAAGCAGTGGCAACGTATTCACTGACCTCGGTTTGTCGAATGCTTCGGAACTTTTTACGCGGGGCAAGATAGGGATTCAGGTACTGCGCCTTTTGAAACAACGCAACCTAAAACAGCGTGAAATTAGCGAACTTCTTGCCATTCCCCAGCCAGAAGTATCTCGTTTGATGAAAGGAGAGTTTCAACGGTTCAGCGAGGGCAAACTCCTCATTTTCCTCAAGCGACTGGATACGGAAATCACCTTACATCTTCGCCCTCGTCACGCGCCGGGCCAATCTGCTGAAACTGTGATATCGCTATAGGGAGGATGAAAAATTCAGCTTAATAAAAGTTTGGACTTGCAGGAATCACGGTTTAGTATGTGACAAGCGAGTAAATTTTAGGATGTATGATTGAGCAGGTTATCGACTGAAGAAATTTATCAAGCACTTGGCAATATTTCCTCTCAATTTAAAAATCTTGAATGTGACAAATGTGCCATTGCATTGAAGTCATGGAGCGATTCTAATGGAATTGAGGGAAAAATTATAAAGCTCAGAACTAAAAAGCGAAATGATTTCTTTATAATTAGCAATCGTTACAGTGATAGTGAGTCAATTACTGATAATGGCATTCATTACGGTGTAGAAGTTTTCGGACTAGTTTTTGATAATCTTTCACGTCAAGGATTACCCCGTGATGAATGGATAAATGATTTTTCCTGTCGAAGTGGGGAATTTTCTTTAGAAGAGTTAGATAATTTATAAAATATCAAGCCAGACTAGAAGGAGAAAATATTATGAGCGGAGTGTATGAAATTTTAGCAAAAATTCAAGCCAAACCAGGTCTGTATATTGGTCGTCCTTCTGTGAGCGATTTATTTATGTTTTTGGTTGGGTATGAATGTTCTCGGAGTGAATTGGGAATTGAAAATACTGAGTATGAAGAAGATTTTTATGGAGAGTTTCAGCCTTGGTTACAGAAAAAGCTAGGAATAACAACAGTAAGCTCTTGGGCGAAAATGATTATGCTTTACTGTCACGATGAAAGGGCTGGTTTTGAAAAGTTCTTTAATTTGTTGGATGAGTTTAAACAACGAAATCAGAATTTAGATGCAAATGAGGTTAATAATATATCTGAAGTAGTGGTGACTGCTGTAAAACATTGACAATTTACCCGTGTAACTCTATTTCAAACTCAGTCCTATCTGAACTTTTGCCACAACATTATCAGGAGAAGTTGTGATTAAATTTTTTATAACATTAATGCCATAGCTTTCACCTTGTTATGAAGTTGGTTAGGACTTACGCATAGCCGCCTCTTTCTAAGGATAGGGCTATGCGTAAGTCTTAAGACAATCTGTAAAGCTACTTTGATGCTTTAGTTTCCGTGGGATATTTTCAAGTCAGCTAATCACGAGAAAATCCCTCTTCCCCCACTCCCTACTCCCCACTCCCCACTCCCTTTGTCAAGCCAGGTTCAGATAAACTCGATAAAATCACAACTCCAGTTGCAGTTATTGCCAATGCCGATAAAATAGCATTGCCAAAATAACCAACTTGTGCATAAACAACTCCAGCGATCGCACCCCCAAGCCCACCGCCTATTTGCCCAATCGCCACCACCAAACTCATCAAAGAACCGCGACGAGCATCAGGAACAAGGGTTGTCAGAAGTGCTTGCAGTGGGCTTAATCTCAACGCCAGTAGCATCATTGTCAAGAAAAACACAACGTAAGCAGAGAGCATATCAAACACAACGAAAGGTGTCACCGCAAATAACACAGCAGAAACCAAACACGACCCAACAATTACGGGTTTGCGACCAATGTGATCAGACAAGCTTCCTGCTTGAGGTCCAAATAAGAGATTCGCAAGCCCCCCCACCATAAATAACAACGCCGTCGCCGTTGGGCTGACTCCGATTTCTTTTTCCAGCCAAGTTGGAAAGAAAACAACAAATGTTGACACTGCAAACAGCATTGTTGCATAGGCAAACCCCGCACTCACAACCGCACGATCGCGTAAAAGTTCTCGGTATCCTTTGAGAGCAAATCTGACAGAAAGCCTCTCTGAGGAACGGTTGATAGGCGGTTGGGGTAAAACACTCAAGACTAGCAGGAATGACACTAGCGCAACGATCGCAAACAGCAAAAAAGGGGCGCGAAAACCGTATCGCTCAGCCAAGATTGTCCCAATCGGTAAACCCACAACTTGTCCAAACGCAAAGCCGCTCATCACCCACCCACTCGCCCACCCACGACGCTCGTAAGGGAAGTAATCTCCTACGTAAGCAACTGCTACACCTGTCAAAATCCCTCCAGAAACACCCGCCCCAATCCGAACGCAAAGCAGTGAAATGAAGTCACTGGCAAACCCATGCATTGCTAAAAAGATAGCCATCGAACTGGTTCCAGTCAAAAGCACGGGTCGTCTTCCTATACGATCGCTTATAGGTCCAATAACAATCGCAAAAACACTCAACGCGATCGCATAACCAGTTACTAACGTCCCTTGCAATGCTTCGGAAATTCCCAAGGCTTCTCCAATGCGCGGCAAAATTGGAGCAATAATCGTCGCTTGAGAACTCGAAGCTAAAACCATCAACCACAATGCTAAAAGAACTAGCACTACAGGAGGATGGCGTTTTGCTAAACTCATTCCCCAACCCCCTGTTGCAACTCGCTCAATAGATGACCGTAAGCTTGCAATTGGGTAGAACGACAAAAGCGAATCTTAATCATTGTTGTGAGGCGATCGCAAATCATTTCATAGGTCACAGGACTCTTGAACATCTGCACAATTTTAGTTGCCATTGTAGCGGTGTCACCAAGAGGAGAGAGGAGTTTGTCGGGTAAATCCGCTCCAAGTTCCTTCACAACCTCTTCCAATCCACCACAATAGGTACCCATCACAGGAACACCACACGCCATTGCTTCAAGTGCAGCCAAACAAAAAGACTCCGATTCACTTGTCACCAGCATCATATCAGTGACACTCAGCCAATGCACGAGTTCATTTGGCGAAGCTGTTCCCAAGAACATCACATCTTCTGCAACATTTAACTCTCGCGCATACTCACGAGCTTCTTTTATTAAAAGACCATCGCCAATCATAAAGAGTTGTGCTCTGACACCAGCGCCCCGAACGCGAGCCAAAACTTGGATCGCATCTAGAGGTCGCTTCACAGAACGAAAGTTGGATACGTGACATAAATTGAGGATTTGTTTGGAACGGGTTGTATCTCGTATCCGAAGAGGGCGAAATAGTTTAAGATCGACAGAATTGTGGATGACTGTTGGGCGCTTCTTTAAAGCTAAAATCTCAACGGCTTGGTCTGCAAGCCAGGACGAGACAGCCGTGACGCGATCGCACGCAGCTATGCACTCTCGTAACTGAGAACCGTAGTTCAACCTGCGTCCAAATCCAGTGACATCGCTGCCATGTAGCGTTAAACACACTGCTAGTCGGTAACCTCGCGCAGCCAACGCTTGTCGAGCAAGTAGTGCGGCTTCAATTAGCCCAACTGCGTAATGCACGTTTAAAACCTTGATTTCGCGAGTCTCAATCTGCTCCATAATGTCATACGCCAAGGGTACAATCCAACTGCGATCTGGCTCGGTGGGTGTCTTGGGAGCGTTTACAGGCACATAATCGAGCAATGGATCGCGATCTGCTCCCCATTGTGGCTCTGAGCTAGTCAGCACAGATACCTTAGCCCCTGCAGTTGCAAACCCTTTGGCTAAATCTGTTGCTACTTTACCACTTCCTCCCAAACCACCAAGAGACAGAATTGCTAACTCTAATGAGGCAATATCTGAGGTAATGTGGCGAGTAGAGCTATTGAAGTCTGGAGCAATGTTTGGAACACTAGCAAACGATAACTTCATATGTTTGTTTATGAATGGTGGACATTACAGGAATTTTCAGGTTAGGGACTACCAAATAAAAAATTTCCCAAAATTTCTTGTGGTGCGGGCTTCTAGCCTGCTATTCACAGAGGACGGGCGGGGACGCCCGTACCACAAAAGCAGAGTAACATCAGAGCAGAGTCCTGTGTACCACAAGAGCATAGTGTGGTTCATTTATTTGAAAACTGTGGTGATTACTCTTGTTTCAATGCGATAAGCAAAGCATAACGGCTTTAGCCGTATCAGGACACGAGATGGGCAAAAGATGGGACACGATGTCAAAACCGTGAGTTGCGAGGAGTTCTGCAACACTTAAAGAGCGTTCTTGAGGTTTACCTTTGGGGCTGATGTAGGCAAAAGCAGCAATACCGGATGCATTTTGTCTCCGTCCTTCGCGAATCAGTGTGGATTCAAGACGGGCTAATGCTTGAGCCAGAGTCACTACATTTCGAGTGGGAGGGGGACTGCTACGATTTCCAGAACGCTGCAAATCCGAGCAAACTGTTGCCATGAGTGGAGGAAACTCAACTTTTGCACGTGTCAAAGCTTCTAAAGGACGTTTTGCTCCCCAGGATTTCAGGATTGGCTCAGTTGTGGATAGCCATTGCTCGATAGAATGTTTGAGGGCGATCGCTTCATGACCGACTGCTTGACCCACCATAGCCGATGTTCGTAGTGCAAAACACTGCTGTTGCAAAGTCTCTAACTTATCAAAAGCAACCCGAACCTCTTTGGGGAGACCGGCTCGTCCCAAACGGTTGCTAGGGTCATCACTGGACAACAATAGGGCTGTCCCTCCTGCATCAACAAGTTGTTTGGAAATAGTGCTATCTAAAACCGTGAATGAGGGACGGGCTACAATTTGAGGCATGGGGATTTTTGCCCAGGTATAGACTTCCTTAAGTTGAGCAAAATATTGCTGTTCGGTGGGACCTGCAACATAAGCAATGGTCGGTAAAACCGTGTCTTGACAAATGGGACGTAATAGGGCGCTTGGTGTGAACCGTTCGGGTTGTTGTTCTAACAAATTTCGGACTGCATCATCCGTGAGATGAATATTGCTGTTCTGCAATGCAAAGCCTTCCTTCGTTGGAAGCATACGTCTGCGAGTACCATCTCCATCTACGAAAAACACTTGCAGCACGTCACGATTTGTGGGAATAGTTTCGGAAAGCCCTTGAGCAGTTAATGTTTGGCGTGCGCGAGCTAGAGGTATTTGAGAACGTTCGTCACCAAAGAGTTCGCGAGCGATCGCACTACGAGCAAGTTCGGCAAATTCGCGAGTTGATGGATCGAGGATAATCAGTCCAAATTCTTTTGTTAGCAGGCTTAACCAACGACCAAAGGCTTCTGCAAAGGTTGTCCCTGGTTGATAAATGGCTTGTAGTGCTGCAACAACTTCTTTACTATGAGGCAGTTCACCGAGTGCTTGTTCTATCTCGTTCAATAGAGCATGAATGCCTTCTCCTAAAGTGGTGGAACCAACTAAATGTTGAGTAACAAGTAAGTTAAGACTGAGTGTTTGTGGTTCGGTTTGATTAGCTAATAACTTAACGTGCTGCACCTCATCCAGATCACTATCGTAACTAGCCATCCAAAAGATAGGAACTGCAGGAATTCCTTGCGCTGTTAAGTGCTGGGCTTGTTGGATAGCTCCAAGTGCTTTGTAAAGAGTGTAGGCGGGTCCCCCAAAAACACCCACTTGCTGTCCCGTCACGACTGCAATTGTATGGGGATGAGAGAGTTTTTTGATGTTGGCAAAGACTGCTTCCGATGTCCCCCAGCATTCAGCTTGTCGTTGTAATAGCTTGGTTAATGCTTCTCGTGGATAAAGACGTTGACGTACACTTTTGTATGTAGAAACCCAATCTCTCTCGATCGCAAGTTTGTGAAGCTTTTGATGCGATCGCAACACAGTGGCTGTCATAAAAGTTTGACGACTTCGCGCTTGTAAGAGTTGGAGAGTCTCGAAGCTTGCACTAGGGACTTCTGTTTTCAAGTCTCTTATCAAGCGTTGAGTTGAGTAGTGCTGTGTTTCGTAAGCAGATAACGCTTTCAGTTTTTGTTGGCGATCGATCTCAACTTGCAAGATATTAAAACCGCAGTGATGGGCGCTCACCATTGTATAGTGTTGTTTTATTGCCCAAGGAAGCAAGTTGGCTGTTTCTGGAATGATAAAGCCCGGATCGGCTGCTAGGTGGAATGCTATCAAAGCAGCGACTCCCAAACCAAGATGATGTCCGTGCAGGGAATAGTTTGGATCGACTTCTGGATGCAGTGTTAAAAGTATTTGCGGGCGGTGTTTCCGGATTGTACGAACAAGAAGGGCTAGCGTTGAATCGAGTCCCCAAATTTGTAGTGCATCAGCTGCTGTCGTCGGTTGCATCCGAGAAGCATCTCGATATTTGCCAAAATCAACCAGTCCCAAGCATTCTACCTGTTCGATATGGAGACATTCGGCTGCACGGCGCAGTTCTAAAGCTCTTTGCTCAACTCTTCTTGAATGTTCTCCACCACGTCCTGCAGCACCATCTGTTGCTACAACCAGTCTCACTCGCTTTCCTGCTTCTGTAAGGGCTGCTATAGTCCCACCAGCATAGATAGATTCATCATCAGGATGTGGCATTATTACCAATACATCACATTCTGGCTTCCCCTGACGTGCTGACTCCCCTGTGGTTTTGGGTAATGGGAGATTTTTTGGCTTGACTTCACCTGTTTTGAGTTGCGATATGCCTCCGGCATAACGGCTTAAACTGTATCGCAATGTCTCAACTAAATCTTGATTTTCGTTACGGACTTTGGTATAATCACAACTCCAATCTGTTGTGAGCGTGCCTGTCATTAAAGGCTGACTGACAAGGTCTAGCAAACGAGAGCGATCGACGCAGGCGGTTCGATCTATGTCCTGTAAAATAGCTGGAAGTGATATTCCTGGTTGAGAACAACGTGCTACAACTCGCCGATACACCACGGGGTCTTGGGAATCGCCTCCATCATAGTAAGCCACAAATGATTCATGGTCTAATACGGTTAAACCAAGCTGCTGTAATAGGTGCTCGACATCGTTTGGAGCGTGGATTTGTGCGGCTGGACTAAACTTTCGCGCTTGAGGAGGAATGTAGGTAAATGCTAGAACTCCGCCTTCTGCAAGCACCCATCTTAACTCTGTGAGTGTTCGACTTAAATCCTTTGCAAAGTGAAGTGCGCCACAGCTAAGGACTACATCAAAACTCTGAGCTTGCAAACCCGCCTCAACGAGTGAGTGATTGAAGTCGTGTTCAATCAGGGCGTGAAACTGGGGGTAATTGGATTGAGCTTGGTGCAGCATTTGCGGTGATACATCTAATCCAGTGACACAAGCCCCGATTTCAAGATAAGGAAGACTTGCTTGTCCAGTTCCAACACCAACATCAAGCACTCGCAAAAATCCCGCAGGAGGTGCATAATGTATTGTGGCTTCGAGTAGAAATTGCGGTGCTGTCCACCCAAAACTGGCGGTGTTTTTGTCGTAAGATTCCGCCCAAACATCATAGCGATCGCGTGGGGAAAGCTGCTGCTCCGTAGTATCTTTGCAAATCTCACCAGATGTCTGAATATAGCCAGGGATTTTTGCGGGAATTATGGGTTTCATGCTGTATACTCATATAGTACTTGGTCAGTGAGGGTTGCAAAAGCTTACTTAGTGTAAAGACCTTGAAACACTTGGCATGAACTAACTATTAAAAAATCGATACCTTCAATCCTCCGTTGAGTTCCATCTGTACAGATTTACCTATTTGTAGATAGTTCTGCAAAGATTTTTAGAATTGGCTAGATTGTGATAGACTTTCCAGCCCTCGTTATTTTTAGTTTGATGAATGAATGTGACAAAAAAATGTCAAGTGTCTAAATTGTTGAAGTAGAATGCGCTCAGATCCCCGACTTCTTAAAGAAGTCGGGGATCTAACTTTTTCTAAATGCTTTAAACCACAGCATAACTGTCGAATAACAGTACTTTTGTCTGACAATTGAGAAAGAATCTTTCAGCATCTGCAACAACATAAACCAGAGATATCATCACTTTTCAAACCAGGATTAACACTTACAGAAATTGAAAATAGTCAATGACCGTTATCCGGTAGAATAAGCTTAGGTTTGTTTGGGATGTAGCCTTACAAGTTCCTCAATGTGGTTATCTATAACCACGATGATTAGAGTTAAATGCTGGAGGTTGGGATGAATTGGGTTAAAGTGCTTGATCGAGATGCGCTCCCCCAAGACGAGCGGAAGGTTGTAAAAGTGGGTAATCACAAGATCTTACTCCTGAATCACAAAGAGCAGATCTATGCGATGGATAATGCCTGTCCTCACATGAAGCTGTCTCTGCAAAGTGGCAAAATAACGGAAGACAATGCAATCCTTTGTCCTTGGCACCGTAGCGCCTTTGACCTCCAAAGTGGAGATGTCAAAGACTGGACTCCCTGGCCGCCTGGGGTGGGACGAGTTATGGCTATGGTTTCTAAACAAAAGGCGCTGACAATTTTCCCGACCCGCGTGGAAGAAGGCAGTATCTGGGTAGGTCTAGAGGACTAGAGTTGGTAAATACTCTATTGGAGACGGCTATTTAGGTAGCGAGTAGCAACCTCTGTGACTTTTCTACCTCAGCCCGCTCTCGGCATTCGGATAATATAGAGGTTGCTAACTAGAATTGCTGTGTCTATTTGAAAGCAGAAGACGACAGATAGTTGGCTGAGATTAGGTCTAAGCAAGGCTTTGAAAACTTATTTCTTTTCAGCGCAACCTTCAAAAACTTTACTACCTAAAATGAGCGTTGCTGAATAGGGGTATTCTTTATCAGACATACCATCACTACATTTATCTGCTTTTTTAAGAATGAGAGTATTGTTACCTTTACCTTTTAGCTGGTATACCCTGACAAAATCTTCAGGACGACCTGATGCTTTTAGGGGTGCTACGTAAGGAAATGTTTGTTTCTTAACCTCTGGTGAAGAGTAGACAATTCCACTTTTGCTAACACTTACATTCCAAAATGGTTCTGTACCGACAACATTAAATCTCTCAACCCCCACATTTTGTGCAAGTTGAAAATGATTATTCTTAAAGGATAGTGTACTATCATTGGCAGCACTGCGATCGCTAGCTAGGAAAAGGCTAGTCAATCCCAAGAAAATCACACCAGATATCAAAGTTTTCATTGATTATATTTGATGAGAAGTCTGACCTATATAATGGCTCAGACGTATTCCATTGCTAACAGTTCCGTATCTTGGCTGTAGTCGCAGAGTGTTTGGGGGCATAATTTAGAGTGCGATCGCTTTACAATAGAAAGGGTACGTCCTGGAAGAATGCCGATGCCTGCTAAAGATGTTTACCATGGTGCTGTGAAATTTGCATTAGTCAAGGATGGTTGGGAGATTTTAACAGAAGATTATACTCTGGAGTAGGTCGGTGACCGCTTATACGTGGATATTGCGGCAGAAAAATCGATTACGGCAGAAAAGCAGGGTCGAAAAATTCTTGTGGAAGTCAAGAGTTTCTTGGGTCGATCATTTATCAATGATTTAGAGCAAGCTGTAGGTCAGTATGTTGTTTACCGAGATATTTTGGTAGAAACGGCATTGAATTTTGAATTATATTTGGCGATTACACAAGGAATTTATAAAAGTTATTTTCAACGCAAATGAACCCAAATGATTATTAATCGCAATCAGGTTAAGTTGTTAATCGTTGATGCGGAAAGTGAGGTAATTGTGCAATGGATAGATTAGAGCATTATCGGAAAATCGTCCAGGAAGTTTTAATAGAGTATTATCAACTTAATGAAAAATTGGGTTCTACAACTGAAAGTGCTTTAGCCTTTGATGAGGTACACGACCAGTACCTTTTGCTGTTGATGGGTTGGCAGAAAGATGAGCGAATTAAAAGTGTAATGATTCATATCCGTTTGAAGGATAACAAAATTTGGATTGAGGAAGATTGGACCGAGGATGGAGTAGCAACGGATTTTTTACAAAAGGGGATTGCGCGAGAGGAAATTGTGCTAGCGTTTCATCCACCTCACGTGAGACAATATACTGAGTTTGCGGTTACTTGACGATCGAGCAAAACCCAGAAGCACTTGCTTACCCCTCTTGATTATCTTAATTCTGAAGTGATTTTAACCAAGATTGCAAATCAGCCAAACTGGTAAAATCTAACAGTGCTTCGCTCAAATCTTCCAGTATAGTTAGACGTAAATTGGAGATTTGCGAGCGTAAATCTCCCGGAACTTCTCCAAACCGCTTAACGAGCAATCGAACCACAAGATTAGCGGCTTCTTCCTGTCGTCCTTCTTGTTGTCCTTCTTCCTTAATTTCTCTGTAAACTCGTGTTTCTTTAAGTGTAATTCCTAACATAGCCTCTACCTCCGTTCGACTAAGTTGTTCAAACTTGTAAACCATGATTGTCGTAATTAACTCAAATTTAATCACACATCGCTCTACATCAGATGTCTATTACATCAAATTTTGATTTTTTGTCTTCACCCTTTGATATAATTCCTCCATAGCTGTAATAAAAGAGTTATCCTTTTGCCAGAAAGGTGGGAAATCTCCTTGTTTTTTAATTAATATTGCCGATACACCCCCTGCAGTTGAAACATCAATTGTTTGAGGTAATCGCTTTGTCCCCAACCAAAACTCTCTAGCACTTGGCTGAGTGACAACTGATTTCTTTTGGAGCTTTGTATAAAATGAATTAGAAGCTTCAACAGGAATTTCTTCTATATTAAGTTCTTGAGATAGTACTTTACCCAGAGGCGTTTGAACTAATTGGGTTTGAAGTTCTGTCTTAGATAACCCCCGCAATTCAAATAAGAGAAATGGATTGTGGTCTAGTTGAGAAGCGACTAGATAATAAACCCCTGCAATATGTTTGCAGGGATTGGCATAGTCCGGACAAGAACATTTAGTTTTGAAATCTTGTCTGCTATGAGGTAATAAATGCAAACCAAACTCAGAGAAAGTATTCTCTATGTCTTCTGGAACTTCGTTTATCAGTAGTCGCGAAATAATACTTGCTTTGGATGAAAGCTTGTGAATCGCTTCTTTCCAACCTGTTTTTGTAATAGGTGTAATTTCAATAGAAATATTATATGTAGGTTCTTTATAGACACCAAAGTAGGGATTGATTGACCCTCTCACTTGAGCAGTAATGTGATTTTTGTCAATAGCAAAACTTAAAACTTTACCACCACTTGCATAAGCACGTCCTCGTTGAAGCCTGCGGTCATCTGTAAAAGATTCTAATGCTTTAATAAAGCGATCGCCCCACCAAGTTCGAGTAAATCTAGTCATAATATCACTCCAAAACTGCACTTTTATTCAAGGCAATAAGTTGCTTAAATGCTTCGTTATCCAATTCCGTTAGCCAAGACTCATCTGAACCAACAACGCTAGCAGAAAGTTTTTTCTTATCTTCAATCATTTGGTCAATTTTCTCTTCCAAAGTCCCAATCGCCACAAACTTATGGACAAACACATTTTTATTTTGACCGATACGAAAAGCACGGTCAGTTGCTTGGTCTTCAACGGCTGGATTCCACCATCGGTCAAAGTGGAAAACATGGTTGGCTTTAGTGAGAGTAATACCCACACCCCCTGCTTTTAAAGAAAGTACAAAAGCAGATGGTTCTGTCTCTGGGTCTTGAAATTCACCAATCATACTTTCTCTCTTCTCACGGCTAGTACCACCATGCAGGTAGTAAGTATTGCAGTGCAGAGAGTGTTTTATATATTTTTCTATCGCTTCACAAATTTCGGTAAACTGACTGAAAATGAGTAAACTTTCTCCTGTAGAAACTGCTTCCTCCACCATTTCTGCCAAGCGACTGAATTTATGCGATCGCTCAAGAGAATACTCGCTACTATCTTGCAAAAATTGTGCTGGATGGTTGCAAACCTGCTTCAATTTCATGAGAGTTGAGAGAATTAATCCCTTCCGTTGAATCCCCTCTGCTTGTTGCAGTTTTTCCTCAACATCTCTAATCACAACTTCGTAAAGCGAAGCCTGTTCTTTCGTCAAATTAGTGTATAATTTCTGTTCTACTTTATCAGGTAAATCGTTAATAATAGAACGATCCGTTTTCACCCGACGCAAAATTAAAGGTTCGACCAGCTTTTTGAGAGTTGTGGATTTTACCTTATCGTTATTCTTCTGAATTGGAATCTCAAACGACTTCCGAAACTGTGCTTCTTTACCCAGGTAGCCCGGATTGAGAAAGTTAAAAATTGACCACAAATCCAACAAGCGATTTTCTACAGGCGTCCCCGTTAAAGCCAGACGGTGTTTGGCTGATAGTTTCAAAATAGCTTTTGTTTGGGCAGCTTTAGGATTCTTAATATTTTGTGCCTCATCCAAAACAACTCGTTGCCACTTCACACTGCCTAAAAGCTTCTCATCTTTACGAGCCAGGGTAAAGGAAGTGATCGTTACATCATGTTCTTGACTTGCAGCTTTAAAGTCAGCAGAGTTCTGAAAGCGGCTGCTACCGTGATGCACCATCGTTTTTAGATGAGGTGCAAACTTAGCAATTTCCTTTTGCCAGTTACCTACAACGGAAGTGGGGGCGATGATGAGGGTGGGTGGTAAGGAGTGAGGGAGTGAGGGAGTGAGGGAGTGAGGGAGTGAGGGAGTGAGGGAGGGAGAGAAATTTTCTTCCTCTATCTCTCTGTTTCCTTGTTCTCTCTCCTGAACAACTCTGGCAATAACTTGTAGAGACTTACCCAAACCCATATCGTCCGCCAGACAGCCGTTAAGTCCCAAACGTTCCAAATAACTCAGCCAAGACACACCACGTTTTTGATATTCTCGCAGGTTACCCTGTAAAGAGATAGGATCGGAAATTGGCTCAAGCTGGCTTTTATCTTGCAACTTTGCCATCATTTCTGACAAAAATTCATCGTGTTCAACTTCCCACTCTTCCCCTACTTCCGCACTGCGTTGCAGGAACTCCAGCACAGTCATTTCTTGTTGTTCTTTTGTATGGGACTCCCAGAATTCAAGTAACTGTTGCATTTTATCTCGGTCTAATTCCATCCACTGACCGCGAAAATGCACGAGAGGTACTTTGGCGTTAATCAGTTGTTCCCACTCTTGTGAAGTTACGACTTGGTCACCAATAGCTAGCTCGTACTGATACTGTACGAGTGAGTCAAGACTAAAATATCCCTTTGTTTTGCTTTTCCCTGCACTTTGCTTGGAAGCAGATGCCTTGAGACGAATCTTAGCGCGACGGCGACCTGCAGGAGTATACCAGGCTGGTACAATCACTTTAAAGCCAGTATCTTCTAGTACCCAAGCAGCTTCCTTAAGAAAATCAAACGCTTCTTCTAATGTCAGTTGCAATCCTTTGGGATGCTCGGTTTCCATTCCTTGCCACAACTGAGGATACATCCGTGCAGCATATCCTAAATTTAGTAGCAAATTAGTTTCAAAGTTTTGCCCGAATTGTTTGTATACTCCTGTTTTAGTTTTTTGACTCATTGTCCAATAGTCAAAAAGTGCCAGTTTTAGAGAGGGATCTTGTTTGCTATTCACTAAGAACTGAAGAAACCAATTGTCTAAAGCATCTGGGGAAGGGGAATGCAATTGGAAGCAGAGGTTAAAGGGGGAATCAGTTTGAGTGCGAGTAATTTTGGTTTTCCACGTCAGCCATTGCTTGTATTCTTCCAGGGAAGTACTGGCCAGGGAAGTACTGGTGGAAGTTGGGTTATGTCTGTTGGGATAAAGGCACTGCTGGATCAAAGAATCGGCAATTTGTTTGTCAAAAGAAGCTGGAAACGGTGTGTGAGTCACTATGTTATCAAGTAGGGACTCAGAAAAGTGGCGTAGCAGTGTTTCATTATCAAAAAACTCAACTGAATCATTAGATGTCATTGAACCCGCCACACAAATGAGTGGCATATACTCAATGTATTTTTTGATATTTGATTCGTATTGTTCGGAGATAATTTCCCAAGTAGGGTAGATTTCAAAAGATGGCGTACTGATTTTTGGTTGTTTTCCTTTTTTCTGGGAAACAGTAGCTTCTAACTCTCGGTATTTCAACGCTGGAATATATTGATCTTTGAGAATAACTTGCTTAAAAACTTGCGTGTAGTGATACCAAAATAAAAGGTCTGAACCAAGTTGAATTTCTTGAGAATTGTAGAGTGCTAAAAAGTGAATATCATTAATAAGTTTAATAGCATTAATGGCTTTTGGAGTTTGAAAATTATCGTTCTTAGTCGCTGTGACAAGTTCGTAACAATCTACCTGCCAGTATTTAAACTCATCATATTCAGCAGGTATTTCTTCTTCCAAATACTTAGTTAATTCTGGTGAGGGTAAAGGCTGATTGTTGCTGGTTGGGAGGGCAAAGTATTTAGGGGATATGCGTTCTTGCAGTTTAATTGCTGGTTCTTGGATGCCCAACACTTGTATTAAGAATATTTCTAACTCATCACCAGTCAAATGTCCGGGGTGAAGTGTCTGTTGATTGCGGTATTCTTTGAAGAACGGGGTTTCTACCCACAAGTAAAAGGAACCTGACTGAATAAAGCCAGTCTGTGCATGAGGTATCCATGTACCATGAATAACTTTCATAACTTAACCCTCTAGCGTGCCATTCATTCTGGAGGTCTACAGATACTTTACCATCTACTTCCTAATGAAACAGACAATATCTTTGCTTCTGAAATTACTTATGCCATCTGCGATCGCACTGACTGGTTGCAGCACTTTAACCACTACTCAGTACGAATCTACAGCACTTACCAAGTATACCTGGCAAGTCAAATATGCCAACGACCTAACCAATGAAACATCACCGCGTTTTGAAACTTTTGGGACTACTTCTTTACGCAATCGTAATGGTATAAAGCCAGAAGGAGCAGTCACGGGACCTGATGACAAGGGACTGTGGTGGGCTGCTTTACCGCCACGACCTTCAGTGGATGAAGTAGAACAAAGAAAGCAGGGACAAGAAGCGAGTCTGCCCGAATTGTTGAAATCTGTGGACTACCAATTGACGTATAAAGTGGGCGAGGAACAAAGGACATTGCCCACTAACTATCAAGTTTACAGAGAAGTGGTGAAAGCGCATCCGTCACGCACTCCTTTACAGTTGACTTTAGGGGTAAACGATGACTCCGTTGAGAAAGCAGAACCATCTGGTAACTGATGCACAATTACTCCCTTCTCGCTGTAAGATTACCAATCATATGTTCCTCTTTCCTCTGTGTCCTCTGCGCCTGGAGCGGTTTTTTAATTAAGTAATCTTCGGGAGGAAAAAGAGTAATTTCTGAAGATGTTTTTTGCCAATCCTCTCATTTCGCACGGATAGCTAGGTGGATAATCTGACCTCCCCTAGAGGATGCTATCTGTAACAATGCGATTGTAACCACCAGATAGTATTTTTACTGGTGTTTAAGTAAGAAACTGGTACTCAGAGTTGCAGAAAATGTCTCAGGATACTAAAGCTTAAGCCTAAAAGTAAATTCAGGCGAGCGCACAATACCGTGCAGACTCTGCAATCTTTGCTAGTTTCCCATGGAGAGGATTGTTGATGACCAATTATATAGAAATCTCTGCTGGTTATCCCGACAGGTCGCGTAAATCAGGAGCGCAACAAGGGCGTTGGCAACGTTACTTTCTTTTGGGTCTAGCAACTAACCTAGCCTTTTGGGGTTCAGCTTTTCTTTATCTAAAGGTGACACCACCGATCTATACTAGTTCTTCAGCAATTAATTTACCAGGAGCATGGTCAAACACCAATGTGAATTTACCAGGCATTGGTCAAGCTAATTATGAAAACGTGTCTCCATACGCTGCTCTTTCTACTCAAGATCCGCGAGAAATTTATAAATTTCTTGCTGAAAGCGAACCTGTATTGAGGGCAGCAGCATCTCGGCTAAATATGTCTTTAGAAGAGTTTGGCGAACCTCGGCTTAAGGTAATTGTGAATACCTCTATTATGAGCGTTGAGTTCCAAGGTGCGAGTCCTAAGGAAGCGCAAAATAAATCTTTAGCGTTTTACCAAGCCTTTCAAGCAAGACTCAACGAGATGAGATATCAAGAAGCTATTCAAAGAGATGTAGGATACCAAACTGCCCTGACTTCTTCCAAAAGAAAATTAGAAATTGCTCAAAAGCACCTTTCCGATTACAAAGCAAGTTCGGGTTTGAACTCAGAAGAGCAAATCAGCGATCTTTCAACCAACATTGAACAGCTACGCAGACAACGAGCCGAAATATTAGCCCAACAGCAACAGGCTGGTACGCGTCTGGCACAATTATCAACTAATTTAAAACTCTCTGCTGAGCAAGCTTCAGATGCTTTTGTTCTGCAAACAGACCAGATATTTCAACAGAACTTAAAAAGCTATAGTGATGCTAGCGCTGCTTTGGTTGTTTTAGAATCCAAATTTTTGCCTAACCATCCGACATTAATTACAGAGAAAGCCAAGCGAGACTCTGCTCAACAGGCTTTGCTAGCCCGAGGTCAATCTCTTTTGGAACGACCAGTCAGTTTAATAAACCTAAAGCAATTAAACCTTAGTAATAATAACTCTGGTAACACCGCTCCTCGTGACATTCTTTTCCAACAACTCGTTACAGTTCAAGCAGATCAAAAGGGTTTCACAGCCCAAGCTCAAGCAATAGAACAACAGATTGCTCAGCTTGAGGGTAGACTCAAGGCTCTAACACAGCAGCAAATTACCTTAGATTCTCTGAAACGGAATACTCAAATTGCTGAAGCAGTCTTTTCCTCTACTTTGACTAGACTGGATCTTGGCAAGTCGAATACCTTTGGTTCTTATCCACTCATTCAAATTGTTATACAGCCTACCTTACCTGATACTCCAAGTTCACCAAAAGAGAAATTGGTTTTACTCGGCTCCGCTTTTGGCTCCTTTTTTGTATCCCTTGGACTCGTGTTACTTTGGTGGCGCGAGCGCAAAAATTCTATGTCTGATACGACTATAAATAGATAGAGGAAGACGATGGACAATGAAACCTCAAAACTTTGAAGAACGTTTGATTTGGTATTCTATTATTGGTACCTATGGATTGTATTTCCTTGCTCTTATATATCCGGTAAATTTCATCTTAGGGTGGATACTATTTTTTTACCTATGCAAGAGACTTTGGAACCAAACAAAGCATACCCCTATTGAAAAAAAAATTAACGTTTCTTGGATTCTATGGCTTTGGCTTGTCTGTATTCTCATCATAGCACTTGCGACGATTATCGGTTGCATTGACTCCGATGTCGGTACTAACCAAACTCTTAGGTCGTTAATAAATTGGGGTACAGACTGGGCATTGCTAGCACTATTTCCCTTAAGCGGTTGTCTCAACATTAGACCGCAATTAATTTATCGAGCCGTTTGTATATTATGTCTTCAAAGTTTAATTGTAATCCCCATTTTTTATCTCACTTGGATACTAAAGTTGCCTGAGGTACTCTTTTCTTCTCCAATTGAAAGACTAATACAGAATGGAGAGCTTTTTTATACTGTAAATCTTTATAGTATTGAGTATGGCACGAATGAGGTACGTCTGTTTCTATTCGCTCCTTGGGGACCTGCTTTGGGTCTGATTGGCAACATCTACTTCTTCCTTGCTCTCGGAGAACCTAACAAAACGTGGCGCAGGCTTGGTATAGTCGGTTCCTTGGCTATGAGTATTGTGTCGGTTTCTCGCTTGTCTTTTATAGCTGTGCCGATAGTTTTCATATTAGTTTTTTTTATCTCAAAAATTACTAAAGCTACTACACCAATTGTCATAGGGTTCGTTAGCTTTTTATCAGGGATTTTTAGCACGGTAATTCTTGGTGCTGCTAAAGATGCTTATGATATGTTTCATAATGCTAGACCAGATTCTTCACGAGTGCATGAAGCTTTAGCTGAAATAGCTTCAGAGCGTTGGCAAGAAGCTCCTATATGGGGTCATGGAGTTCCGGAGGTACCAGGTCCTAAAGTAGTAGCAACAATGCCCATCGGCTCTCATCATACTTGGTTTGGTCTTTTATTTATAAAGGGGTTAGTTGGTTTTACCGCTTTTTTAGTACCAATGGTATTGAGTGTTATCAGTTTGGCAATCAAAGTGCATAAAAGCGCAACTGCTAGAATAGCATTGTCTTTTCTTTTGACTTTATTTCTCTTTACTTTTAATGATAGCCAACAGCGTTTGGCGTATCTATACTGGCCAGGTTTGATCGTTATGGGAATTGCACTTAAAGGAGAAGTACAAGCTCCTAATTATCCTGGGGATAGAACACCGGAGAAAACATATGTTTAAAAGTCGAATTTACAGAAAAAAATCTATCATTGTCTTCTAAAAAAACAAATATGTTAATCAGTCAGCTTAAGCAAAAATTCTCCAATCAATTTATTAGGAATTTTAGCTCGCTAGGGGGAGCAGAGTTAGCGAATCGTATTTTCCGCTTGGCAACAACTGTTACTTTAGCTCGCCTGTTAAGTCCTTACGATTACGGTCTGGCAGCAGTTGTTCTGACTACGAAAGATTTTGCAGATGTTTTTAGCCTCAAAGCTGGGATTGGAGCCAAACTTATTCAAGCCGAAGAAAGTGATGTCGAAGTTTTATCCAATACAGCGTACTGGCTTAATTGGATTTTATGTTGCTCGCTTTTTCTCATTCAATGTATCGCGGCTTTTCCTATTGCTTGGTTTTATGGAAATACGCAAGTTATCTTACCTATTTGTATAGTCTCTATAGTCTATTTAATGTTGCCGACTTACATGGTTCAGTGTGCGTTGATTCAGCGAGAAAACCGACTCAATATATTAGCACTATGCACTGTTACGCAATCCCTTATCGGCAATCTTTTGACTATAGGTTTGGCATTACTGGGGCTGGGAATGTGGGCTGTTGTATTACCAGTTGTTCTGACATCTCCTGTCTGGGTTGTCATCAATCGTATGAATCATCCTTGGCGCGTTAGTAAGCCCTTTTCTGTTTACCGATGGCGTGAAATTACGAGTTTTGCAAAAAATGTTCTTGGAAGTGAATTACTCAATAAGCTAAGAAGTAATTTGGATTATTTACTGATTGGGCGTTTTCTTGGCATTGATGCTCTAGGGCTTTACTATTTCGCCTTTAATGCTGGACTAGGGATAAGCCTCAATGTAATGAATTCATTTATTTGGGCTATGTATCCTCATCTTTGTGCAGTGCGTGAAGACATCAAACAAGTTAAAAGACGATTTTTTAGCGGTCTTAAAACAATTGCTCTAGTTGTAGTTCCACTCGTTCTTCTTCAGTCAAGTTTAGCCCCCTTTTATGTACCAATTGTTTTTGGACAAAAGTGGTTGACGGCAATTCCTATCTTAGTTTTAATCTGTCTTTCGGCGCTACCACGCCCCTTTGCTATTGCTGCTTCTTTACTACTCCAAGCTATGGATAAAACTCACATCAACTTTTACTGGGATCTGATTTTCACGGTAATATTCGCACTTTGTTTACTGATTGCTGTGAAATGGGGAATCTTTTGGGTAGCCGCAGCAGTACTCATGACTCATGGGTTAGCAATGCCTATGTTTACTATTTGGGCTATCAAATACGTTTTTGATAGAAAATTGCCTTCACTCGTTTGAAAAATTCTTGTCCTTGTTCTATTACATAAAGGTAAGTTTTTATGCCAACTATATCTGTTATCATCCCTGCTTATAACGCCGAACATACTATCTTAGAGACGATTAAGTCAGTTCAGCAACAAACTTTTTCAGATTTTGAAATAATTATTATTAATGATGGTTCAACTGACAGGACTTTAGAAATACTGAATGCGATCGCAGATTCTCGTATCAAGATTTTTTCCTATGAAAACGGTGGTTTACCAGTAGCTCGCAATCGTGGAATTGCTCGCGCCACTGGAGAATTTCTTGCATTTCTTGATGCTGACGATTTATGGACACCTGATAAGTTAGAACTGCAACTTGCAGCTTTACAACAACATCCAGAAGCAGGGGTTGCTTATAGCTGGACTCACTTTATGGATGAACAAGGAAAATCTTTCCATGCAGATGAGCCTATATATTTTGAAGGAAATGTTTATGCTAACCTATTACTCAAAAATTTCCTTGCTAGTGGTTCAAATCCTTTAATCCGCAAGCAAGCCATTGAGTCGGTAGGAGAATTTTATCCTCCAGCAGGGGGTTCTGCAGATTGGGATTATTGGGTGCGGTTAGCGGAACGTTGGCATTTTGTTGTTATTCCCAAGCCACAAATTTTTTATCGTCAATCATCAAGCTCAATGTCCTCTAAGATGGAGTTTATGGAAAAATGCAAGCTAATTGTTCTAGAACGCGCATTTCAAGCAGCTCCACCGGAATTCCAATCGCTTAAAAATCAGAGCTTAGCTAATACCTATCAATATTCAGCCCACTTATGCTTAACACGTGTTCCTGGAATCGATGGAGTGAAGCAGGCTGGTCAGAAGTTGATGATGGCAATTCAAGCCCATCCACAGACTTTACTTGATAAAAAAACTCAAAAATTACTGTTGAAGTTTTTATTGAAACGAATAGTTTCGCCAAAAATTGCTAACAACTTTCTCCAAGAAATCAGCAAAATTAACGCTACTGCTATCCGAGGCTCTCATGATGAAAAAGCTTCTATATCTTAGAAAGAGTGCAAATTTTCAGGAGTATTAACGATGAAAGTACTTGTTACTGGGGTTGCTGGATTTATTGGCTATCACTTAGCACAGCGTCTTTTTCAAGAAGGGATGAAAGTCCTTGGCATTGACAACTTGAATAATTACTACGATGTCAACCTAAAAACAGCTCGGTTAGAACGGCTAGTTCCTCAGCCAGGGTTTAAGTTTGAGTTTTTAGATTTAAGCGATCGCATTGGCGTTACCCAACTTTTCCAAAACCACTCCTTCGACTACATGTATCTAGCCAGCTAATGAGTGTTCGTTAATCTCCACACGCAACTTCTCTCAGCGCTTCTGCGGTTTAAACGTCATTTATTTAACCGCAGAGGACGCAGAGTACGCAAAGTTAAGAGGAGAAAGCTTTGAGCGGATATCCAGACGGATAATTCTCACATATAGATGGAATGCTATCAGCAAAAGATGAGATTGTAGCCAGCAGGTAGTATTTCCATTGCTATATCGGAGATAACCTTATTAACAGTACAACCTAAGAACGTGACTGAAACAAAGTCGGTCTTAAAGATGAAAAAAGTTTCTGTAATTATTCCAGTATTTGGAGCAGAGAAATATATAGCTGCTACACTGCGATCGGTGTTGGAACAAACTTATAAAAATTTTGAAGTTCTCATTATTGATGATGGTTCCCTAGACCGCAGTATAGAAATTTGCCAACAGTTTACAGACGCCAGAATTAAAATTATTCGGCAGGAAAATCGTGGATTAGCTGGAGCTAGAAATACTGGTATTCGTCATGCACAAGGAGAATATCTGGCTTTGATAGATGCTGACGATTTGTGGTTACCAGAAAAGCTAGAAAAACATATTGCTCATCTGGAAAAATCACCAGCTGTGGGAGTAAGCTTTAGCCGCTCGGCTTTTATTGATGACGTTGGGCAACCTTTGGGAACTTATCATATGCCCAAACTTAGCGGAATTACCCCACCTTATTTACTTTGCCACGATCCAGTTGGAAATGGTTCTGCTGGGGTATATCGACGAGAGGTGTTTGAAGGCATTAAGTTCCAAGATAATCTTCATGGTTTTGTAGAAAACTTTTATTTTGAAGAACGCTTTCGTATGTCACAGGATATGGAGCTGTTGTTACGTATAGCGCTTCAGACTCCTTGGCAAATTGAGGGTATTCCTGAAGCTCTAACGCTTTACCGAGTCACTGATGGAACGCTTTCATGCAACTGGTTTAAGAAAATAGAAGCTTGGGAAAAGGTGATTGAGCGAGTACGCTCTTACGCCCCCGAACTGATTGCACGGCGAGCAAACCAATCTAGAGCTTATCAAATTCGGCATTTAGCTCGCAGAGCAGTACGTCTGCAAGCAGAGGGAATTATCGCTGTGGAATTAATCAATCTGGCGCTAGCTACTCACTGGCGCATCTTGTTTGAAGAACCACGTCCTACGCTTATGACTTTGGTAGCAGCTTATTTGCTTTGGCTCTTACCCCAATCTGCTTACACCAATATTGAGATTATTGTCGCAAAAATTACAGGATTTATCCAAAGACGATACATCCTTGAAAGTCCGTCCCGATCTGCAACCTATGTAGAGACGCGCCATGGCGCGTCTCTACATACCTGAAATTCTTACCTATATCGTTCTATTGTAGAAAAAGGTGCTTATTAAAATGAAAACAGTCTCTATTATCATCCCAGTATTCAAAGCTGAAAAATATATTGCTGCTACAGTACAATCGGCTCTTGACCAAACTTACAAAAATATTGAAATTCTGATTATTGACGATGGTTCCCCTGACCGAAGTATAGAAATTTGCCAGCAATTTACAGACCCTAGAATTAAAATTATTCGTCAACAGAACCGGGGATTACCAGGGGCAAGAAACACTGGTATTCGCCATGCAACAGGAGATTATTTGACTCTTTTAGATGCTGACGATCTTTGGTTGCCAGAAAAACTAGAAAAACACGTTCAACACTTAGAAAATTCACCTAGGGTAGGAGTAAGTTTTAGCCGATCTGCTTTTATCGATGATAATGGAAAACCCTTAGGTATTTATCAAATGCCTCAAATTGAGGGAATTACTCCAGCGATTGTCCTTTGCCGAAATCCAATTAGCAATGGTTCGGCAGCAGTGATTCGCAGAGAAGTTTTTGAAGCGATTAAATTTCAAGACAATCTTTACGGTACTGTTGAGGATTTTTACTTCGATGAGCGATCGCGCCATACCAATGCTGACTCAACAGATGTTGAATGTTGGTTTCGTATGTCGGTTAAGAGCAACTTGCAAATAGAGGGTATTCCCGAAGCCCTGACATTATATCGAGTCAATTCGGGAGGACTTTCAGCAAACTTGCTCAAGCAATTAGATTCTTGGGAATTGATGCTAAATAGGGCACGTTTGTACGCTCCAGAAATAGTTAATCAATGGGAAACACTGGCTAGGGCTTACCAATTAAGGTACTTAGCCCGCAGAGCAGTTACGCTGCACGATAGTGCCATGGCTGTAAAATTAGTAAATCGAGCTTTAGCAACCAACTGGCATATTTTTGTTAAAGAACCGCGCCGAACGCTTTTGACCTTGGGCGCTGCCTATTTCTTGTTGCTGTTGCCTCAGTCTGTTTACAACCAAATTCAGGCTCTGGCTTTAAAAACAACTGGAGCAACCCAGAGACGTCGCATTTTGCAAGACCAATCTAGTTAGTTATAAAAAGAATATGCGCGTTTGTGTCATTGGTACTGGATACGTAGGCTTGGTAACAGGTGCTTGCTTAGCACATATCGGACATCATGTCATCTGTGTAGATAACAATGAAGAAAAAGTGAAGTTAATGAAGGCTGGGCAAGCGCCAATTTTCGAGCCGGGACTCTCGGAAGTTATGCAATCATCACTTCAGTCTGGGAATATTGAGTTCACTACTGATATAAGTGCAGGAGTGACTCACGGAGAAATTCTGTTCATTGCGGTAGGGACACCTCCTTTACCTACAGGTGAAAGCGATACTCGTTATGTAGAAGCTGTTGCTCGTGGAATTGGCGCACATTTGAACGGAGGCTATAAAGTCATTGTCAATAAATCTACGGTACCCATTGGTTCGGGTGACTGGGTGCGGATGATTGTACTTGATGGCATTGCAGAACGTCAAAAAGTACTGGTTACAGCAGGTGGTACCGGTAGCAATCAAGCGGTTTTAGAGAAGTTACCCGTGTTTGATGTAGTTAGCAATCCAGAGTTTTTGCGCGAAGGATCGGCGGTGTATGATACCTTTAATCCAGATCGAATTGTGTTGGGTAGCAATAACCCTAGAGCGATCGCCATGATGAAGGAACTGTATGCCCCCATTGTGGAACGAAAGTTCGCTACCGATCCATCTTTACCGTCAGTCCCTATAGTTGTGACTGACATTAGTTCTGCTGAGATGATTAAATACGCTGCTAATGCATTTTTGGCAACTAAGATTAGCTTTATCAATGAAGTTGCTAATATATGCGATCGCGTTGGTGCTGATGTCACTCAAGTTGCCAAAGGAATTGGTTTAGACTCCCGCATCGGTCAAAAATTTTTGCAAGCTGGTATCGGTTGGGGTGGTTCTTGTTTCCCCAAAGATGTCTCTGCTCTGATTCACACGGCTGACGACTATGGCTACGAAGCTCAGTTACTTAAAAGCGCTGTGAGTGTTAACCAGCGTCAGCGACTCATCGCCATTGAAAAGCTGCAGCAGGTACTGAAAATCCTTAAAGGCAAAACGGTAGGACTACTCGGTCTGACCTTTAAGCCCGATACAGATGATATGCGCGATGCTCCAGCACTAGATTTGATCGAGAATCTTAATAGACTCGGAACCAAAGTTAAAGCATACGATCCAATTGTTTCCCAAAGCGGTTTACGTGATGGTCTATCAGGTGTGCTAGTAGAAACCGATCCAGAGCGTTTAGCCGATGGTTGCGATGCGTTAGTACTTGTAACTGATTGGCAACAATTCCAGAATTTGGACTACCGTAAAATGGCAACTCTAATGAACAATCCCGTTATGATCGACGGTCGTAACTTCCTCGATCCACAGGAATTGCAGCTAGCTGGGTTCAATTATGTAGGAATTGGGCGATAAGCAAAAAGCAGCGTTGACTTGAAAGTGTCATACGCTACTTTTGCAACTATCTTTAGATAGATATTCAAAAATAAAATTTTTTAACCAAAAATAGGGATTGTATCGCTGTAACGGTATAGATATCGGGGCTAAAAATAAGTTTATAATTCAAAAATATTAACGCTCCAAGTTTGATTGGAAGTAGTCAAAACAAAGCAATGGGACTTACACTACCCCAAAACGAATTACAGAGGCTAGCCGCCCTTCGCCGATACCAGATCTTAGACACTGCCTGTGAAGCGGCCTTCGATGACCTCACCCGTTTAGCAGCGCAAATTTGTGGCACTCCCATAGCTTTAATCTCCTTGGTTGATGAGTACCGTCAGTGGTTCAAAGCCAAAGTGGGATTAGATGTTGAGTCAACCCCACGGGATATAGCATTCTGTTCCCACGCCATTTTGCAGCCAAATGACATTTTGATTGTTCCGGACGCACAACTTGACACTCGGTTCGCCACTAACCCACTAGTCACTTCCGCTCCTTGTATTCGGTTTTATGCCGGTGCCCCACTGGTTACACCCGAAGGATATACACTGGGAACACTCTGTGTCATTGACTTTGTTCCACGACAGATTAGTTCCGAACAAGTAGAAGCATTACGTACCTTGAGTCGTCAAGTCATTGCCCAATTGGAATTAAGATCTAATTTAGACACATTGGAACGTATCACCACGTCTGAACGGCGGCAAATTGAAGATCTCATCTCTGCCCTTTCCCACGATCTGCGTACTCCTTTACTAGCCACTCGCAGCACTTTACTCTCCATGCTAGGTGGAGCGTTTGGTTCCCTAAGTGACACTTGGCGAGACGTGCTTGAAGATTACTCTCAAGCCAATGAAGATTTCCTGAAGCTTGTAGAAGCCCTCTTAGATATCTCTCGTTATAAAGCCAACTTTGGTAAAAATCTCAACTGCGAGCTCCTGAACTGGGACAAAATCTTTGTCCGAGCCATTACGAGGAGCAATGCCATGTCCCAGCAGAAATGCACAATAACTTACAATATTCTTCCATCACTACCGATTGTCTGTGGTGATGAGCTTGAAATTCAACGAGTTGTGCAGAACCTACTTGATAATGCTGTAAAAGTAAGCGATAGGAATCAACAAGTGACCCTTGAAGTGTCACCACTTGGAGTTAACGAAGTCAAGGTATCAGTACACGACAATGGACAAAGAATGACTCCCCAAGAAAAGGAAAGACTTTTCTATCGCCTAACTCAGGGACGCGGCAGACTTAGCCGATCCGGTTTAGATCTCTACTTGTGCCGTCAGATTGTCGAGGCTCATGGAGGTACCATTAACGTCGAAAGTACTCTTGATGAGGGTAGCACCTTCTGGTTTACGTTGCCTGTTGCCCCGGTAAGCGGTTTTCTAAGATGCAAATCCTAAAGTAACGCTCCAGACCTCATTCAAAGTTGTGTTTGTTCACCCTGACGCATTTAGTAAGAAAAGTCAGAAAAGTAGGTATGTCATATCTTGCAGCACATACACTCCTACTTCCTGAAAAAAGGGTTAGAGAGATCTAAATTTGTTGTAAGAGCAATAAGAGCAAAGAGAATTGATATGATTACTTGTATTTTAAGAATTAAAATCATTCATTTTTCAAAAAGTAAGAAAAGTGGGTTATTGAATTCTCAGTATTAAAAATAAAATTAAAAAAGTTTTTTTTGGTTTATAATTAGAGGACTTAATTAGGGGAGTTAAATAAATCAAAACAAAGCTTGTCTTTCACAAGTATCTTAGTAGTCACTGTACAAAAGAGGTACTGAGTTACTTCTGTGGGTTGAAATAAATAAGTAGCCGTCATGAACTGCGTACACCAGGACGTATAAAAATGATCAATGGGCAATGGGCAATAAATATTTCTGACTACGCCCCATCCCCTATGCCGTACTTTCAAGTCAGTCAATCATGGGAAAATCCCACAACGAGGGCATGAAAATAATTCTTTTCCCATACCCAATGCCCAATGCCCAATGCCCAATTTTCAAGCTAGTCAATAAAGTCATTATTTAAATGAAAATATTTTGTAGTGTTAGCCGTTAATTTTGATGCGTTTACGTGTGCCATATACTCTAAAAAATAATTTATTTGCGCCCCTGTACATTAGCTTTTTCGTACTGGTGTTATTGGTAGTGGGTGAACAAGGCGTGGACTTTTGGATAGAAAGCCTTACTCAGAAAGCAGTCGGTGTGATAACCCATAGTCTAGTAGTAGAGCGTGAAGGAGAACGTCTTCTCAATGCCGTGATACAAGAGGAAAGAGCTTCTCTAAAGACTAGCACTAAGGAGGCACTAGCCTTCCACAGAAGTTTCAACCGCCTATACAATCTGGTACAGGATAACCCCGCTCAACTTAAGCAACTCGATCAGATCAAATATTTCTATGACCGATGGAAAAGTCAGCTGGCTCACAAAGCTTTTCCTGTCTCTACGAACACGAAGGGCTATTCTTCTATAGAAAATCCCTTATTCAATACGTTGTACGCTCAAATTTTGAGTCTCCTTGAGAGCGAGCAGATACTTTTAAGTAAACGCAAGTATCAGGCGCAACAGATCCACGAGATCAACTTTTCTGTAAAGCTCTTCAGCCTCATGGCGATCCTGGCAGGAGTATTCTGGAATCTCAATCTTTTACATCGACGCGTTAAGGTTCCCCTGAATCAATTGATTAAGGTAGGCGAAATTTGGCGTGCGGGTCAAATGGAAGCCCGACTTGGCTATTCGTCCTCCGATGAAATTGGTCATTTAGCTGGAGTTCTCAACCAAATGGCAGGGGAGGCTTGTTACCGTCAGCAACGCATTGAGGTACGTAACGAACAGCTTGAGGACTTGATCTCTGCCCTGTCCCATGATTTACGTACTCCCTTACTTGCTACCCGCGCCACCTTAGAGAGTATGCTCAAAGGAGCTTTTGGTTCTGTAAACGACACTTGGAAAGAAATTTTTGAAGAGTACCACCAAACTAACGAAGATCTCCTCAAGCTGATAGAAACTCTCTTAGACGTCTCTCGCTATGAAACTACTCGTGGCGCTAACTTAAGCCACGATCCCCTGAATTGGAAAAGGATTTTTGTTAAAGTCATTACCCAAATAAAAGCGACTTCAAAGAGTGAGTTCGCCCTCATCGATAAAATTGGTCAATCACTGCCAACTGTCTATGGTGATGAGGTAGAGATCCGACGGGTTGTGCAAAACTTGCTTGAGAACGCTATACGAGCAAGCGAACCGAACAACGAAATTGTTCTTGAAGTAGAACCCCTTGGAGAAGCGCAAGTGAAAGTTTCTGTGCGCGATCGCGGTCTAGGGATTGCACAGCAGGAGAAGGAACGGCTCTTCCACCGCTTTACTCAGGGACGAGGGCGATGTGGGCAAGCAGGTCTTGGTCTTTACTTGTGTCGTCAAATCATTCAGGCTCACGGAGGTAGCATAGGCGTCGAAAGCACCCTTGGAAAAGGTAGTACCTTCTGGTTTACCCTCTGTGTTCCCACAAGTAAGACTGAGTTCGAGAACAATTGGAAGTAGGAGGCAAAATGATTGTTGAAAGTGGCGCACAAAAAATCGTGCGAATTCTACTGGTGGATGACCATGCTTTGATACGCCGAGGCATGAAAGGTCAATTTTCCCTTGAATCTGGCTTTAGTATCGTTGGAGAGGCAGGTGATGGTGCACAGGCTATTGAATTAGCTACTCAACTTCAGCCAGATGTGGTGTTGATGGACATTGATTTGCCAGTCATAGATGGAATCACAGCCACGCAGCAGATAAAAAGCGATCGCCCAGCCACTTGTATCCTTGCCTTGAGTGCATTTGACAGCGACACCCAAGTGATGGGGATGTTAGCAGCTGGTGCAGATGGTTACTGCCTGAAGAGCATTGAATGGGAACAACTTCTCGCTGTCATTCAATTGATTGTTCAAGGTGGTGCTTATTTAGATCCTCAAATAGCTCAAAAGGTTGCCCGGATGCTAAAACCGCCCACTGTATCCTGCGCTCCTGCATATGAACAGCTTCAACAACCCATTCTTAGTAATCGCGAGCGCGAGATTCTTAAATTAATTGCCCAAGGATACTCAAACCCAGAGATTGCTGAGCAACTCTACCTATCCCTAGGAACTGTCAAATCTTATGTGCGTATGCTTCTTAACAAACTTAGCGTTGACGATCGCGTCCAAGCAGCAGCTCTAGCGGTGCGTAATGGTTTAATTTAAGCCCTGAAGAACTTCCTGTAAACGAACATAGAGTTCTGTAGGGGTAGTAACCGATGGTAACCCGTCATTCATAGGCTGTTCTGACCACAAAATGTAGGGAAGAAGTATACTTTCGCACGCTAAGCCCCGATCAAGAGGTAGACATAGCACTAAGACATGGGGGGTGAACAGAGTCACCTCTTCATCTCTCGGAATACCATAGTAGGGGAACACTTCCGCATTTTGTTTTAAGCAGTAGCTGCTAACGCGCTGTACGGTGAGGACATTGCTACCAATGACCATAATTCGATGCCTTTCCATTACAAATATCGGTTAATTAAGAGGATATTGCACATACAGCCTATCTTCTGTACCCTAAAATGTCATTTAGTGAAATTGCTGAGATATTACTCAACAGAATTAGTAAAACATACATTTTTGAAAGAAATTCAGTTGATGAAGTTGTATTTCAGTACTTCAAGTATCTTAAAAGCAGTAAAAATTGAATGAATAAGTTGAGCGTAAAGTATAGGACTAGGTTGCGACTATTTTATAGCCATAACCTTAGCATAAAGCTTAGACTTTGTAAACGCTACAGCCAAGCGGATAGCTATGTGGACACTTTTATCCTCCCGTAAGGATGCTGTATACATCAGATTTTAAGTAGCCAGCAGATAGTATTTTTATCAGTATCTCAGTATCAAACTATAAGTAATACTTGTAAATTTGTCAGATGACATCAAGCCCTTTTGTTGTAGTTATACATAAGCATGAAATGCTTATCTGCTACTAACAGCTTTCATAAAGATTAAAGTTTGCGTACAGACATTGCTGGCATGACAAGCAATTAAACAAGCTAGTTAGTAAGCAAGAATAAGGCTGTAAGCGTATGTTGCAGTCATCGCCCCATGCCTTATAGGCTTTGGAATCCCTCCTTTTTCAACGTTAGATCGTAAGTTTTAAACTATATGGCAAACCGAGTTAATTTCCTTAACACCCGTTTTGATTCCATGTCCCCGAACGAAGCAATTGAGTTATTACTGGCGCGATTATTAAAGCGAACGGGTGGTCGAGTGTATTATGGCAACGCTCACACTATGGTAACCGCTACAAAAAACACAGCACTGGCAGAGGCATTAGAACATAGTGATTTGTTGTTAGCGGACGGAAGTGGAGTTCGCTGGGGTAGTGCTTTATTGGGTACACCAATCGTCCATAACCTGAATGGCACCGATCTAGTTCCGGCTTTATGCAAAAATGGTGCAACAAAAGGCTTATCAGTCTATCTTCTGGGTGCCAAGCCCAGTGTTGCTGAAGAAGCAGCTACTAACTTAAAGAAAACCTATCCTGGCTTAGTCATTGCAGGAACTCAAGATGGCTATTTCTCTGAAAGCGAAACTTCACAAGTTTTAGAGGCTATCCGAGTAGCCCGCCCACATCTGTTGTTAGTGGCAATGGGCGTACCGCTACAGGAAATTTGGATCGATCGATACGCCAGTCAATTACCTGGTATCACTTGTATGGGTGTCGGAGGACTTTTCGATTTTGTGGCGGAACGTGTACCCCGTGCCCCTTCTTCCATTCGTGCTATTGGTATGGAGTGGTTGTGGCGTTTAGCAATGGAACCAAAGCGGTTATGGCGACGTTATTTTATAGGCAATTTTATCTTTTTAAGTTTGGTTTTGACCTACGCTTTTAACCACCGTCAAGGTAGACAACTAACAAAAACAAAATTTACAGCCAAATCACAATAGCTAGACCAAACTGCTTTGGTGCGTGCAGACGCTCAGTATGAGTTTAAACTCGCATAGACATTTAATATCAAAGGCAATCGTAAAGCTTATGACTCTCACACAAGAATGCCAACTCATTGTACTTCAGCTTCAAGGACCTTTGAACTTGCAGCAAGGTCAAGTCTTAAGAGAACAGATAATTAGTTTAGTGCTTCAGCCTCATCACCTTTTAGCGATCGATCTAGCACAAGTAGATTTTATGGATAGTTCGGGGTTAGCTGCACTAGTAACGAGTTTTTCCACAGCACGTTTGAGCGGCTGTCGTCTTGTCATTTGTAATTTGCAAGCACCTATCCGCATGATTTTTGAGTTGACTCAGCTTGATTCACAGTTTGAAATTTTTGAGAATTACAACACTGTCAAGACTACAGTTAACACTCTTTAGAAGACATGGAGACAAAAGGACAAGGGAGACGCGGGGAAAGCCCATGAATAAATTCAGCTTTATTCAAACAAGGAATTTATTTTTTGTCTTTACGCATCAATATGTTCAGCTTTAAACCATTCGCTCCCTTGCGTCGGGGAAGGATACAGACTTCTCAGAGCGTCTTTCTTGTCTCCGACAGGCTAGATTCGCAAACCAATTCACTGCAATTGTCATTGCCATGTTTAATCTCTCTACTTCTCACACCATTCACACATCAGTTTTAGAAACTACTGACATAACCCAATTTGCTGAGCTTCGAGTTCATCCTTCTGTAGCAAGCAAAGCAAAACGCTTGATTGACATTTTGGGTGCAATTGTCGGTCTGGGAATTACGGCAATTTTAGCAATTCCGATTGCTATAAGTATCCAGTTAGATAATCCCGGTCCTATCTTTTACAATCAAATTCGCTGTGGTTTAAATGGTCGTTCCTTCAGAATCTGGAAATTCCGTTCCATGGTTGTAGGAGCCGAGCAATTGAAGCATCTTGTCAATAACGAAGCCAAAGGTCATTACATTTTCAAGAACACAAACGATCCTCGCATTACCCGCGTAGGAACATTTCTCCGTCGTACTAGCTTAGACGAACTCCCTCAGTTCTGGAACGTGCTTCTAGGGGAAATGAGCCTAGTCGGTACTCGTCCTCCCACCCCCGATGAAGTGATGCACTATTCAATCCATCATTGGAAACGGTTGAACGTCAAACCTGGTATTACTGGTGAATGGCAAGCTAATGGACGTTCCAGCATTAAAGATTTTGAAGATATTGTTCGTATGGATTTAAACTACCAACATCATTGGTCGATCGCCTACGATATTGGTTTGATCTTGAAAACTCTCAAGATTGTCTTTAATAAAAGCGGCGCTTGCTAATAATTGAACGCATCTGTACTTTAGAACCGTGGTGCTCCCAACCAACAATAATTACCTTTTCACCACCATAATCAACAGAACTTCCCACGAACCATTATAAGGGAAATTAATTTGTAAAAGCTTGAGTGCCATCTTGTAAATCCCCTTTTCTCTCTCATGTAAGAACCGCAAACCCGTTTTGCTACAAATTCTATATCGTATTTTCCGGTTTGATGAAATTGGGTTACAGACTTTTATATCAAGGAGTTGAAATGAAAGCTAAAATGTGCAACTTGCACAGTAAACCCTGTGAGTTCACCATTGAAAAATGTAGAATCCAAACCCTTGCCACTTTATTACATTAAATTAATGTTGGCTTTAAATGCTTTCTTAGATGGTTTATTGTTATGGAGTCATTCACATTACAATAGGTCTAAAATTGATTAATGTACATACTACAAGAAGACCGAAAGCAAGCAATCGATTATCTTAAAAAGAAGTATGAAAATATAAAAGACGAGACCGAGTCAAGTATGATTCCGTGGGGGGAGAATTTTTGGGTAAAATATCTAAAGATTCTGACATTTCAGGCATTGATTGAACAAATTCTAGATAAATATCTTTCTGAAGAATACCAAAAGAATCCTATTAGACTTACTCTATTGGAGGAAAAGGCAGACAATGGATTGAGACTAAAAGTTGAAGTCAAGAAAAATCTTCCAGTGACTGAACTTTGGAAACCTGGAACTACTATTTTTGCTCTAAACCAGGTATTTAAGTGCGAGAACGAAAAACTTATAGTCCACATTGAAACTGTAACAGCAACAGGGAACGGAAAAAAACTTTTTAAAGAAAGCTTACTCCCACTCTTTGAAACTTTCAATGTTCAAAAAATAACATTGAAAGCATCAGGAATTGGTGGTGGACGTGAAGGGGTATTAGTCTGGGCTAGATATGGCTTTATCCCTAGCCAAGAGAATTGGAATGAAATGTTAGAATCTGGAAAAAAGCAAATCAAGGAGATTCAAGATACTCAAGAAAAATGGATAGAAGAAATGAACTCAATCTTGGCCGATTTAAATCCTAGAACAATCAGGAAATTAGTGTTTTTATCATGGCAAGAAAAAGAAAAAGTCAAGCCAATTCTAGATAATATGTTGGAATCCACTGTCTCCTGGTCTGGAACGCTAAATCTAGCAGATAAAATAGATCGCGATTGGATTACAAAATATACTAGTGGTGCGGACATTCAAGAATATTCCGACCTTTTAAAATAAGAATTGAATTATAATCGCAGCCCTCAATCCGATCGCGGTGAGAGGGTTTGATCAGATCTCTTATATCAAGTCCGGTTAAAGACTTATCATACTTTAAAATGTCAAATACTTTTCCTTTTCAAAATAAATCCCAATTACACGAGTGGCATACGGGTATTAGAATGGCTAACCGTAACAACATTTTCTGCTACTGTCGTAGATGCGGTTATGAATGGGTAGATTCTTCAGTTGAGGTTGTTTGTACCAAGTGTAGTAGCAAGGATGTCGAACACGTTTGCTGTTGGCAATTCCCGGATGATTGAGTGAAGTGTGATAACTGTGAAAGCGATCGCCTGGGAATGGGTGCTTTAGGTCACCGCAAGCGATCGCTACTCGTTAAGCTGTTGCCACACGTAACCTCTATTATGCAACGCCCTAAGATGAAATATTATAGAGAAGATTGAATTTGTTGGTTCATCCATTCGATATCTTCATTATTAAAGGCTGGTGGTGGTGGAGTCTGAGTGTAATCTAGAGATAAATCGTATCCAGCTTCATCGTAAATTGCATTTAGAGCATCTTGCAGGTTGAGAACAGCATGGGGATCGGGGTTGCGAAGAGGAACGGGAATTGTAGGAAGTGTATCTTGTAACTTAACAGGCCACACGTCCATCACAGAAGAACCTGCACGAGTAAGAGTAACCAAGTAGGGAAACTCTGGTAGACGGGGATGATTGAAGGGGCGGGTTCCCCGACGCAATAAATCGATTTCAATGAGATGGACGTTGGCGTTATACAAACGCTGACGTTTTTTACGGTAATCGGTCAAATTCGGTTCGCGCTTGTTTACAGGTGAAAGAATTTCCACACAAGATACCAGCACGTTATTAGCAGTATCCCGAATCTCAATGGAAGGAATGCGAATTTCGACTGGTTGAATGACTGGAAGCGTTAGTAGTGGCGGAGTGGTGACAATACCTGATTGGAGAGGTGGAGATGCTTCACGGCGCGTCCGCAGTTGCAACACTTCAACGTCGGGGTAGAGGATGGCGATTTCGCTTTCGGGAGAAGTATCTTCAACGACATAGATTTCGATCCGTGCTGCGTATTTAGGACGCAGTTGTGGGGCGAGAAAAGCACGGATTTTGCTCGCTAGTGCATTATGAACATCGGGCCACAGCCCAGCTTCAAGGTATGGATCCATACCGGGGAAGGGAGAAGGCATCGCAATACCCGTCGGTTTTAAGCTATGTTATTATTGTAAGCTGCGTTCCTTACGGTTGGGGAGTAATTTTCAGATTACAGCAGTTTTCACTTAAATGAACCACACCGTTTGTTTGTAGGGGCGCAAGGCATTGCGCCCCTACATTTAAAAATCTTGAACTTATTTTCTTCAGATGATTTGAGGCAATAAAGCCGTCAACAAGCTCCTCATTGCCCGATTTACCAATAGACAAAAAGCTTAGTTTACAATCATTAAGGATTCTCGATATCCTTGCACCTTCTTGCACTTATGCCTTACAGCCAATTTACAACAATCACCAAAGTTAAAGAAGCTTTTGACCTTTCTACTGTAGAAGGGGTTCGCTTTTTGCCAGAGACTGCTGCAATCACTCCTTCCAATACCTTAAAGGACTATTTAGAAGAAACTTTACCGATCGCAACTGCAACAGGTAGTGAAAAAGCTCGTTCCGAACTGATTATCACTCCCGTATTGGTAGAGGTACGTCGAATTCTCAATCGAAAAGTTAGCCTATTTTCTGGAGAAGACTTTACAGTTGACGAAAGTTTAGGACTTAACGGGCGATGTGACTTCCTTATTAGCCGTTCTCCTGAAATGCTGGAGATTGAAGCTCCAGTTATAATCATTGTGGAAGCAAAGCAGGCTGACCTTAAGACAGGCATTGGACAATGTGTAGCCCAGATGATTGCTGCACAAAAATTTAATCAAGCCAAGGGAAAATCTATTTCTATCATTTATGGCAGCGTTAGCAACGGGGTTCAGTGGCAATTCCTGAAGTTGGAACAGCAAACGGTTACAATTGACCTGACAATTTACCCCCTGCCTTCTGTAGAACAAATATTAAGCTTCTTGGTGTGGATATTGCAGGAAGGTTAACCATTTCCAATCCTTTCTGCTTTAGCTTGAAAGATGTGGAGACTTCTTCAAGGTATTCATTTTGTTTTTGATTGCTAGGATTTCTTCACCAATATTTTTTGCATCATTTTTTAATACGAATCTTTACAATACATATCTATTATAAACTTTTATTAATCTACACAGAATTTCTGGTACAGAAGCTGAAAAGTTAATTGGTAAGCAATTAGCTGAAGTAAGGAGGTGCTACTTGTTAAGCAATTCAAGTACTGACGGTTGGGAACTAATTGTGATGAGTGATGCGATTGTGTGTGCGTTTGGCGTAACCATGTCTTTGACACTCGCATTCGCTACAAATTCTGCTTCTGCCCAAATGACTCCCGATGGCACTTTACCTACTAACTCCAGCGTCATACGAGAGGGAAACAACTTCAATATAACTGGTGGAACGCAAGCTGGGGGCAATCTATTTCATAGCTTTGTGGAATTTTCTGTACCCACTGGTAGCACTGCAATATTTCACAATTCTACCGATATTCAAAACATCATCAACCGGGTAACTGGTGGCTCAGTCTCAAATATTGATGGTTTAATCCGGGCGTCAGGTAATGCCAACCTATTTCTCATTAATCCCAATGGAATTATTTTTGGGCGTAATGCCGAGCTTGATATAGGTGGTTCTTTTTTAGCAAGTACAGCTAGTAGCTTAAAATTTGCTGATGCGAGAGAGTTTAGTGCAAAAACTCCTCAAACAACACCTCTACTGACCATCAGCACTCCCATTGGTTTGCAATTTGAGGGCAATCCAGGAAGTATTAAAGTGCAGGGAATTGGTGGTTTCCTCGGTTACATACAACAGCGTGGTTTAATTGTACCAAAAGATAAAACTTTGGCTTTGGTAGGAGGCAATCTCACTTTAGAGAATGCCTTTCTTCAAGCACCAAGAGGAAGAGTGGAGTTGGGTAGCGTTACTGGTAATGGTTTGGTAACTCTGAACTCTTTAGACAAAGGCTGGGCTTTGAACTATCAGGGTGTACAGAACTTAGGAAATATTCAAATATCTAGAAGTTTTGTAGATATTGCCAACGAGGATAATAGTAATATTAATGTTCTGGGTGACAAAGGCGCAATCTCCCTTCGAGCCTCGCTATTGGAAATTAGAGGAACATCTATTGTAAGAGCCGACACTTTTACAAGCGCTCCTGGAGGAGATGTGAATATTGATGCCCAGCGATTAACTGTTAGAGAAGGATCCCAAGTATTAACGCGTACATTGGATGCAGGTTCAGGAGGAAATTTAACGGTAAATGCTTCTGAGTCTGTGGAGATAGCGGGCACTAGTCCTGGGGGTTCATTTGCTAGCGGTTTGTCTACGGGAGTTGATGACAAAGAAGCAATAGGAAATGGCGGTAACTTGACAATCATTACCAAGCAGTTAATTGTTAAGGATAGGGGAGGAGTGTCAACTTCTACTGGAGGTATAGGGAAGGCAGGAGATTTAATTATTCGTGCTGCCGATCGAGTAGAACTGAGTAAAGGAGGTCTCTTATCTACTGCCAGTGCGCCTCAAGCTACAGGAAATGGTGGGAATTTAACGATTGAAACCGGAAAGCTGAGCGTTCACACTCAGACAGGAATACCAACACAAATAATAACTGGTACGTATGGTCAAGGAAATGCTGGAAATTTGTTCATTAGAGCTTTTGATACAGTAACAGTCAGCGGACGAGGCAGTCTTATATCAACTCAGGTAGGTCCACAAACACCGGGCAAAGGTGGGAATTTAACGATTGAGACACCTTCGCTGAAAATTGAAAATTTGGCTCAAATTGGAACAGGTACTTTAGGTTCCGGTCATGCAGGAAATTTATTAGTGAAAGCTACAGAGTTTGTGCAACTTAGTGATTCCTCCTTAACAACTCAGTCTGAAAATTCAGGAAATGCGGGAAATTTGACAATTGAAACTGGGGAATTAATTGTCAGCGATGGCGCACAAGTAGCGACGGGAACAAAGGATGGACAAGCTGGGACTTTAACAGTGACGGCATCAAAGTCTGTAGAGCTTCGTGGAGTTTCCCCAAAGGATTCAGGGATTCCCAGTGGACTATTTGCTGCAACTAACGGGGTTGGAGATGCTGGGTCTTTGGAGATTAAGACCACTAGGTTAGTGATTCGAGATGGAGCAAGAGTCGTAGTTTCTACTATAGGTAGCGGACGGGGTGGAACTTTAGCCGTGAATGCAAAAGAGTCAATCGAAGTGAGTGGCTCCTCCATAGATAGTCAATCTGCCTTGTTTGCTGAAACTCTTAGTACTGGAAATGCCGGGAGTATAAAGATTGAGACTGGGAAGTTAACGCTCCAAGATGGGGGCTTAGTATCGGCGGCTACTCGTAGCCAAGGTCAAGGAGGAAGCATCGTTGTTAATGCTTCTGAGATAGGCATCTATGGTTCGAGTGCTTCAGGATTTACGAGTGGAATCTTAACTAGCACCAGTGGAAGCGGAAAGGGGGGTGACATTACGCTAACTACCAGTAACTTGCTTGTATCTAATAATAGTACTATAGACGCTCGTACTAGCGGTGATGGTGAGGGGGGTAGTATCCGTGTGTGGGCAGATTCTCTTGAAGCAACTCGTGGAGGACGACTTCTCACCACAACAGAAGGTAGCAAGTCTGCTGGTGATATCACTGTCAATGCCCGTAACAAAATGATCCTTGTAGAACCGGGGAGTGGATTGTTTGCTAACACCTCTATTGGTTCGAGTGGTCAAGGGGGAGGTGTCACGATTCAAGTGGGAGATTTATTTGTCCGCGATGGTGCATTCGTCAATGTGAGCAGTTTTGGATCGGGAAATGCAGGGTCACTAACAGTTAATGCTAAGAGTATTGGGCTGGACAACCAAGGAAAGCTACAGGCGGCGACTGCATCAGGTGAGGGCGGAAATATCAATTTACAAGTGCGTGATTTAATCTTAATGCGTCGAAATAGCTTGATATCTGCCAAAGCAGATAATAATGGCAATGGCGGTAGTCTTAAAATCAATGCAACCTTCATCGTCGCTGTCCCAAGTGAAGATAGCAACATTATTGCCAACGCCTTTGGAGGTCGTGGAGGAAACATTAACATCATTACGAACGGTATTTATGGGCTACAGTACCGCCCTTCTCTAACAGAGTTTAGTGATATCAACGCCAGTTCCCAATTTGGGATAAACGGTACGGTGCAAATCAACACACCCGACATCGATCCCAGTCGCAACTTAGTTGATCTGCCAGTCAATGTAGTAGATGCTACACAACAAATCGCTACTGACTGCAGTTTTGACAGGAAACAAAGAAGGGGTTCATTGACTGCCACAGGACGTGGAGGACTACCATCGGCTCCCACTGAACCATTGACGGGTGATGCAGTGCTCGCAAATTGGGTAAAACTTCCATCCGAGGTTGGGAGAAAAGGAGATGGGGATAGGGTAAGTTTGGGAGAAAACAACACTAACACTCCAAATTTCCCAACTCAAATTGTGGAAGCCTCTGGTTGGGTAATGGATACCAATGGCGATATTGTTTTAGTCGGAGGAGCACCCACCGCGACACCAACTAGTCCTACCTACAGGAGTGCATCTTGTCAAGCTTCTTGACACTCTCTGCCTTAAAAGATTCAGATTTCTTAACGTTTTACCACAGTATTGACCCTTAAAGTAAATTTAACTATTGTCAAACTAATTCAGAGATCTTCAATCCTTACTAATCCATTGGAAACCACAACAACTAATACGTGAAAATTATACTTTCATATTATGAAAGCAATCATAGAGCGTTCACATAGTGGCTCCCTTCGGGAGCATCGCCCCATGATTGCAATCTGTTCCCTGCATTATCCTGTTATGAAAGGTAAGCGAAGTTAACCGTGCTTACTACTTCAACAGTAGGAGACTTTGCACGAGTTGTCTTGTCAATTCTTGTTAATTACAACAATTTCTTGCTATTCACTCTAGGAATATTTTCTGATGACCATTAACTGGTCACTGGTCACTGGTCACTGGTTACTGGTCACTGTTAAAAAATGTTTCTTAATATTAAAAATAAGTGAAGTTTTATTTTGATTTCTAAATATTCTCGTGTGACCAATAATTTGTTGCCTAAATTACAGAAAGTTTAGTATTTTGTCTGAAATAAAATCAGCGTGCTAAAAAATAAAAAGAAGCAAATATCATCCTTTAGAAAGATTGAAGTTACGGATTTTATTCTAGCAATCGTTTCAAGCCATTTGGCTCTTGCCTACAGCAACTTGCTGTATCATAAAATAATTTGAAATATCCGGAAATTAACTGGGGTGTCTTGTATTTTGAGGTGTCACGAGAAAAAGTGCATAAGTGTATTCGCGTGTCATTTAAAAATCAGGAAAGTCTACAATCCAACAAATGCTTAACATCAAAACTTATGTATATACGTAAATCAGCTTAAATTGTTAAAAGACTAACATTTTCTTAGGTAAAATTTAAAGAGAGATTAAAGTTGAGTATTGCCATTTTGGCAGGTGTCAATTGTTAAAATGAGATATTAATAGTTTATACAAACGGTTATTGATATCAGGATTGCTGCTATCTACTTATTGCTGAAGTAAAACCAACTTCCATTACAAAAAACTCTCTAAGCAATCTTTCGATGAATGGAAATAGAGCATGTTAACTTCACTGTCTTCTCATAATGTTATCCAGTACTTGCAAGAAGCAGGTCTGTGTAGCTCAGAAGAAGGCGTTTCTACCGACTCTGAATTGCCACAGAGTAGCAAGAAAAATTCCAATTTGCTCGTTACTCTGAAAGGAAATCGCAAGCTGTTGGTGAAACAGGAACGCCATATTGATAATGATGGAAAACCACACGAATTTTTCAAGGAGTGGCTGTTTCACCAATTGCTTGGACGCTTTCCTGCTTTGGGGAGTATTTCTGCGATCGCATCCTTGGTGGTGTACTTTGATGACAAAAAATCTATCTTAGTTCGCAATTACCTAAAAGACTATTTTGACGTTGCCAGTTTTTATCAACAAAACTTGCGCTTTCCCAAGACTATTGCCAGTGAGATCGGTACTTGTGTGGCATTGTTGCATCGTGCTACCTTCAAGCGCCACGAGTATCGCGATTTTATGGCAACTGCGCCAGAAGGTGAGTATCGCTATCAGTTATATAACCCAGCACAAGGGTTTGGCTCGATCGGACCGGAAATCATTGGTACGGTTCCCACTAACGCCTTAAAATTCTACACGCTCTACCAACGCTATGAAACCATAGAAGGGGCGATCGCAGAATTATCTTATGAATGGAAGCCTTGCTGTTTGACTCATAACGAGTTGAGATTGGACAACATTTTGCTTCATTCCAAATGGGATCAACTAGATAACTGCTTGGTGCGACTGATTGATTGGGAAGCTTGTGCTTGGGGAGATCCAGCTTTTGATTTGGGAACTTTAGTAGCCAGTTATCTGGCAATGGGGTTAGAAAGTCTGGTAGTAGACCCTACTCTAGAGTTAGATGAATCTTTGCATTTAGCTGCGATTCCATTAGACATTCTCCAGCCTTCAATATTAGCTTTAATTCAGGCTTATCTCGATACTTTTCCCACAATTCTTCAAGAGCGTAATGATTTTCTTCTCCGGACTGTTCAATTTGCGGGTTTAGCGCTGCTTCATCAAATAGATGAAAAAATAAAGCAGCATCGCTACTTTGATAACTCAGGCATATGTACGTTTCAAGTTGCCAGAAGTTTACTTACCAAACCCCAAGAATCTGTAATGACTGTTTTTGGTGTTTCGGAAGCAGAGATCGTCAAACCTATTGTAAAACTTCCGAAATTTTCTCAAGCACAAAAAGAGGTCAATTTGCTGCGCCTCTACAACAATCAAGCCCGTTTGCGCGGCTGTTAGTTAGAGGAAGTGGGGAACAAGAAACAGACAAGGGAATATAAAAAAATTTCTCCCCACTCCCTCCCTCCCTCTCTCCCTCCCTCCCTCCCTCCTTCCCTCTCTCCCTCACTCCCCTATTCTCCGAATCATGTTAAAATCTTCAAAACCACTCTTAAAATCTCTCTTAGATATAGCTAGCAACATCCAAATTGAATCGAGCTTTTGCATTAGCCATCCTAAATACCAACCTTTTTCCTTACCCGACCGAGTTGCAGATAGATTTCAGCAAACTTCGCCTAGTTTACAACAAAAATATCTCTCTCTATTACTGAGAAATTTTCTTCACGGTATCTATTACAATGGTGCTCTAAAAAAGACCCTAGTAGAAAAAAATGGCATTTGTCCTAGTAACCTTCCACACAAAAGTAAGATAAGCGATTCTAACTTTAAAATCGACTTACCATTTTACGAACAACTACATGCTAGCAACCACGGTGTTGGTTATTTTGATTCTGGTTGGGAGGTCTTGCGGCAAGAACCTGATGGTAGTATGGCAGTGGCCAAAGGTGGTTTAACATTATACGTTGAGCATCCTGCCAACTTAGAAACAATAATTCAATCTTCTAAAGTTGGTGAAGTAACTGCTATTTGGATGCCGAAAAATCGTATAGAAAACGGCTTTTATATAGCAGTTAGCAATGTCGGTCAGGATTTACAAGTTAACCTAGACGGTGATTTCGGAGTAGGGCGAATCTACTTTAATGTAACCCCAACAGGTGCGATCGCCCTCATGAATAGTCTGACAAAACTACTCAATTCTGCTGAAATTCCATTTAGTTTCCAAGTTTTACACAATCGCTCTAGCTACGGACGCTACGATTCGGGAGTCCTTTACTTTGAACGCGAAAACTACTTAGCAGTGCGAAAAATTCTGAAAGCTGTCTATGTGAAGCATCAAGTTCATTTTCACAAAGACATTCCTCTATTCACTAAATTTTTAGCTCCAGGACTCGGTCTTGCAGAAGAACCAAGCCAAAAATTTGCCTCCCAAGAAAGTTTTGGCATGAACCGTTGCCAAATTGTCGCGAATGCTTTGTTAGAATCTTGGGAAAACGGTGATAATTCTACCGACAAGAGGATGTCAGCAATTTATCAGCATTTTGCTAAGTTAGGCATTGATTTACAGCGTCCCTACCTCAATCCCGATTCTGAGGATATTTATTCACCTTTAGATCGAACCAACAAATAATTGGTAAAATTGGTTACAGTAGCAGGCAAACAGCCTGCTATATACTTTATACCCACAATTTTTCAATATGGCTTTTACATACAAGCACACCGTTCGCTTTCGAGATACAGATGCAGCAGGAGTTGTGTACTTTGCCAATGTCTTAGCTATATGTCATGAAGCCTATGAAGAATCTCTAGCCACCTTTGGCATTAATCTCAAAGAATTTTTTACGAATCCATCTATTGCTTTCCCCATCGTTCATGCGAATGTCGATTTTTTTCGCCCGTTGTACTCTGGGGATAATTTAGTTATTAGACTCATACCCCAACAACTCAGTGGGGACAGATTTGAAGTTGGTTATGAAGTTATTGTTGGCGAGATAGTTGCTGCAAAGGCGATTACCAGACACGTTTGTATTGATACATCTAGCAGAACCAAAACAGAGTTACCGGAACATATGAAGCAATGGTTGGAGACAAATCGCAAAGGCGCGGAAAGTGTAGAGAGAAGAAAATCGAGAGAAACTATCTGAAGGATAAAGTATGAAGTTATACAAATTTGAAAAAAGAGCGTGACCCCCAATAACAGCAAAGGTTTTTTGATGGTATTAACTTTAATCAAGATTCTTTTGCAGAAAATTGCTAGCTAATTGCTGTAGCTGCTGCCGATTAACTTTACCTTGAGAATTTCGAGGTAAACTTTCTACTTGAATCCAATGTTTGGGAACTTTAAATCGGCTAATTTTATTTTTCAGAGATGTCTTGATTTTTAAATCAGTAATATTTGAATTTTTAGGTATATAAATTGCCGTTATTGCTTGTCCCCAAACTCGATCGGGTACACCGATCGCGCAAACATCTGTTACCATTTGAGTTCCTCTAATGGCTGATTCAACTTCTATAGCATAAACATTTTCACCACCTGTAATAATTTTATCACTGCTACGTCCAGAGATGTGTAAATATCCTTGTTCATCAAAAAATCCCAAGTCATCTGTTTGTAAATAACCCTGATTATCTTTACTATTAGGGTAGTAACCAAGAGCTAAGGATTGAGAATAAATCTTGATATTGCCTATTTGATTTGGCTTTAAAATTTCGCATTGCTCATGATAAATCTTGACTTTAGCGTGAGGTAGAAGCTGGGTACAACTCTCTTTACCATTTAAAAAATCATCAGGTTTGAGGGTGGCTATTTGAGAGGCGGTTTCTGTCATGCCATAAGTAAGAGCTAATCGGATTTTATGGCTTCTTGCTGCTTCTAAAAGTTCATTCCAAGCAGGCGCACCTCCCAAAAGAACTGTCTGAAATTGTTTTAACCATTGGGTTGATTCTGGATTTTGCAGGAGACGTTGTAACTGTGTTGGTACTAAAGATATAAAGAATTCTTGTGGTTTAATGCTGTAGTTTTGTCCGAATTGTAACTCTTTAAATGGGAGATTTGCCAGATGACCACCTGTTGTAAAGGAGCGCATAAATTGCATTAAACCGCCAACATGATAGAGAGGCAATACGCAAAAAGAGTTAATTTTATCTACTTGAAAATATGCTTTAAATCCCTGTACTGATGCCATTAAAGTTTCCCAAGTATGCATGGCAAACTTAATTTTTCCCGACGAACCGCCGGTGGGAATCATGATGAGTGGAGAGGAAGTGAGGGAGTGAGGGAGTGAGGGAGTGAGGGAGTGAGGGAGTGAGGGAGGGGGGGAGTGAGGGAAAGAATGTTGCTGTTCCCCCATACCCCAAATAATATCCGGTTTAACCAAATTAAAAACCTGTTCCCATTCCTGTTGTCCCCAATTAGGATTACAAAGGAAAACTGGGCAACTCGCTTGACAAGCTGCGAGAAAACTGGCGAGAAACTTGACTGGTTCAGGTTCTGCTAAGAGAATCTTTGGTGGTGTTTTCCCATTGGAAAACTGCATTAACTCTAGATACCGTTGTTTAGTAATGAGGGGAAATAGACGATCGCGCTCGCAAATTAGCCAATCTGAAGGTAAGCGAAATGACTTTTCTCCAAGATACTCTAACGTTTCTACCATAAATTTTTCAACCAAATTTCTTCCTCTTCTGCAAAAAAATGATTGACTCCAAAACCCAACGCCCTGTTGTGTCGCGATAATTCCACAGCCAGTTGGAGTGCTGCTTTTCTACCAATAGAAGTTTCAAACACAGAAGAAAATACAGCATCAACTTCACACTCCCAGCAAAATTGACGCAAACGCGATGGCGAACCAACTATTCCCGGCTTAATGACAAAAATCCCTCGCCAGCCTTTTTGGTAACAAGTTTTTAGTTGGTTGAATGTCGCGACAGATTCATCTAAGGCTATTGCAGTGTTATAGCAGTAACTTAATTCCAACATAGAATCAAATTTATCTACAGACAGTGGCTGTTCGATAAATTCAATTTCTACAGTCAAAGTACTGTTAGCCTTGACATTGTCGCAAGTCCACAACCACAAGTTAGCCTCTTCATAACTCAATCCGCCGTTTGCATCTAACCTGAGTTTTGTCAAGGATGGTAAGGTTTGAGCGAGCCTTTGAAAAATTCTTAGTTCTTCAGCAACAGGGTAAACGCCAATTTTCCATTTAAAAGTACGATCCCCCTGCTGCCACAGTGTTTGCCATACCTCCAATGCTTCTTCTCCTGCAGGTAATAAGGCGCTGTATGTTAGGGATTTTGGATTTTGGATTTTGGATTTTGGATTGAGGGACAAAGAGGACAAGGTAGAATTGTCTTCCCCTGCTTCCTCATTCCCCACTCCCTGATGTTTCCCTACTCTCCACTCCCTACTCCCCACTCCCCAAACAGCTGATTCAAAGCCAAATTGACAAGCGGGTAACTCGTCAGGGATCGAGAAAATTGTTTCGTCTGTCACTATCTCTGGTAACTGACGACAAAACAAAAGAGCTTGCTCTAAGTTTTCAGAACCAAACCAGCTGATGGGTGCAATTTCACCCCAACCAACTTTACCCAAATCATCTGTGAGTTTAAGAATTATACCTTCGCGAGTATCCCAAACACCATGACTTGTAGTTAGCGATCGCACAAACCTCCGCCGATAAGGACGAAACTGAAATTGGTAATGCATTTTTTAATTGCTAAATGCTAAATGCTAAATGCTAATGGCTAATTACCATTAACCACTGTACGGGCGCGGCGGCCTTGCGCCCGTACTAACCAAATACAAACCCCAATCCAAATAGCAAACAACTCCAAAAATGGACTGATACAGCAATAAATTTACAATTATTTACCTTGTCTGGTTGGTTGTGATTTGTCTGGACGTGGTTACATAACTTCCTAGCAAAGGGTAAACTTGCCCAACTGAGCAAAGTCCAACCTGGGAAAATTCCCCAAAGCACGCCTATGAAGGTTAATGCATAAATGCTGCCTGTAAACCACTGTAGGAGATCGGCTCCTCTTTGCGTACCCAACCGGACAATCGGAGAACGCTTACCTGCAGCTATGTCGTCTTTTACTTGATGGAAGTGGGAACAGAACAAAATTAAACTTGTGGCAATCCCAACGACTACCGAAGCTATCAACGCCCGCCATGACAAACTCGCCGTTTGACTGTAGTATGCAGCTGATACAGCCAACGGACCGAAGGCAAAAAAGCAAATGATTTCCCCCAAACCCTGATATCCTAGACGGAAGGGAGGTCCTTGATAGGTATAGCCTAAAGCACAGCACAACATGATTATTCCTATTACGGTTAAATCTTGTTGCCACCAAGCTATTGCTAATATTCCTAGCAAACCCAGACCTAAAAATAAGTTTCCCAACCAGAATATCAGGCTTTTATTACCAGTCAAGTTGACCAAAGAATGGTGTTTATTTTTATCAATGCCTGTTTCTGAATCAAAGACATCATTACTGAGATTTTCCCAAGCCAGGATACAAATTGCAGCAGCTACAAAGGCCGAAAAAACTACTCCATGAAAAGTCTTCGTTTCAGAAAAAGCAACAGCCGTACCCACCCAGATGGGCATAATAGCAACGCTGTACATCGGCGGTTTTAGTGCCGCCATCCATAACTTATTGTTGGGATAAGAAATCAGCTTTGTAGTCATTAGTCGCGATTTACTAAAATTGCCAGCACTTCCCAATCCAAAAAATTTTATGGTTGGGAAATATACTCTATGTAGGTAACAACTTAAAAGTTGCCACTTTTTGTCTCAGTCTCAAATTACAGCAGAAACTGGACATCGCAGGCAAGTTTTTGCAAAACTACAACTTTGCTAAACTCACTCTGGTTAAAAGGGTCTGTTTGTGTTACCTGTAGAAATACGACCATGATTTATGACTCTTTTGGAAGATAACTTCAAAAAAATTTACTATTTTTAGATCATGACAGTTTCACAATGTCGCGCTGACTTTTTTGTATACAATAAGGAGCTATACCACTTTCTTTGGGCGATTCAGCAAAATTGCCTAAGGAAGAATTGCACGCAAATTGCTAGTGTTTCGATAGAGATTGACCCAGTCGATCCTCTGGTTGTACTTGGTAAACTGGCTCAACCTCAGCAATTTAGTTTTTATTGGGAGAATAAAGGGAAAAAAGAGGCGATCGCTTCTTTTGATGCTGTTGCTAAATTAGAAATAACAGGTAAAAACCGCTTCAAGGAGTCAGAAGATTTTATCAAAGATTGTCTCGACAGAACAATTTGTTTTTCGGAAATCGAGCGAGCTTTTTCTAAACCGCAGTTTTTATGTAGTTTTAGTTTCTTTGAAGAACTCAGTCAAGCAGATTATCCATTTCCATCTGCTACTATTTTTCTTCCCCGTTGGCAAGTGGCTGTTAAAAACAATCGATACACATTTGTTGCCAATATCTCAATTAATGCTAATGTGGATATTCAAAAAATATTACAGGTTTTGTGGAGTAAACTTGAAACTATTAATTCTCTAGAATATGACTTTTCACCATTGACGGTGACGCAGCCAAAATTTAGCCAAAAATATGTAGCCAATCCAGAGCAATTTAAGCGATCGGTATTAGGGGCTTTGGAAAGTATTCAGTCAACGCGTCTCAGGAAAGTTGTCTTAGCAGATGCACTGGATGTTAGAGCCAACATTCGATTTAACTTACTACAGTCTTTAAATAATTTACGACAGATACACCCCAATTGTTGTATTTTTTCTATAAGTAATGGAAAAGGACAGAACTTTATAGGAGCAAGTCCGGAGCGTTTGATCGGCATTCACAAGCAGCAATTAATTACTGATGCTTTAGCTGGTTCTGCACCACGGGGTAAAACACCAGCTGAAGATGCAGTGAATGCCAGTCGCTTGTTGAGTAGTATAAAGGAAAGGCACGAACACTCTCTAGTGATTGATTTTATTACACAACGGCTGTCCCAACTGGGTTTACTACCTCAAGTGTTAAGACCACGCTTGCGACAATTGTCTAACATTCAACATTTATGGACTCCTATCAATGCCATTGTTCCTAATAACGTACATCCTTTAAGGATAGTCGCGCAATTGCATCCAACACCAGCCGTTGCAGGTGCAGCTAGAGAGATTGCTTGTCGTGAAATTCGCCGTTATGAAAACTTTGAAAGAGGATTGTATGCAGCACCATTAGGTTGGGTGGACTCTGAAGGAAACTGTGAGTTTATTGTAGGAATTCGTTCGGCACTTATAGATGGCGATCGCGCAAGACTTTATGCAGGTGCTGGTATTGTTGCTGGTTCCGATCCTGACAAGGAACTTGCAGAGGTTCAGCTCAAGCTACAAGCTTTGTTAAGAGCGCTGGTATAAGTATAGGGAGTAGGGAGTAGGGAGTAGGGAGTAGGGAGTAGGGAGTAGGGAGTAGGGACGAGGAAGAAGTACTAATAACTAACCCCTAACCCCTAACCCCTAACTCCTTATTTTCAAATGAGACTTTGTAACATTAGCAATAACTGCTTAACCGTATATGGCTTTGGCAAAAACTTGTGAATACCAACAGATTCCGCAAGTAGCTGATTTTCTCGAAGACCGCTAGAGGCAATAATTTTCACAAATGGGTTGATTTTTTTCAGGGTTTGGATCGTGGTAAAGCCATCCATAGTCGGCATCATCATATCTAACAAAACCACGCGAATATCAGATACATTTTGGGCATATAATGAAATAGCTGCAATACCATCACTAGCAATTAGGACTTTATAATTATAATTTTCCAACGTTGTTTTAGTAATTTCTCGGATTTTTGCTTCATCATCTACCACCAAAATTAATTCTCCATTCCCTGTTGGTATTTCCGAATTTTCTATTGACTGCGTTTCATTTTCCATCACAGCTTTTAAAAAAACCTGAAATTCTGTTCCTTTGCCAACAGAACTAGAAACATTGATAAACCCACTATGACTTTTAACAATACCAAGCACAGTTGAAAGACCCAATCCCGTTCCTTGTCCAACTGCTTTGGTGGTGAAGAAAGGTTCAAAAATTCTATCTAAGACTTCAGGTGACATACCTATGCCTGTATCTCTAACAGAGATAACAATATGGTGTCCAACAGTTGCCTCAATATTCATCCTTGCATAGTTTTCGTCAATGAAAAAATTCTCAGCAGAAAGTTCTAAAATACCACCTTTGGGCATCGCATCACGAGAATTGATAACTAAGTTCATCAACATCTGATAGAGTTGTGTTGCATCTCCACAGACAGTCCACAAGTTTGGCGCTATTTTACAAACAAATTCAATAGATTTAGGAAATGTCTGTTTGGCAAGCTGCTGAATTTCCATTATCAAGTGCTTAATTTGTAACACCGTGCGCTGACCTTCAACGCCACGCGCAAAGGAGAGGACTTGCTTGACTAAATTTGCACCACGCTGAGTATTAATTTCTAAAGTTTCAAGTAGCTTATTGTGCTGTTCATTGCCAATTTTTATTTGTAAAATTTGAGCTGATAAAAGAATTGGAGACAATATATTATTGAGGTCGTGGGCAATACCGCTAGCAAGTGTACCAAGGCTTTCCAATCTCTGAGCGCGAAGAAACTGAGTTTGAAGTTGTTTCTTTTCTGTAATGTCGGTGTCAACGTTCAGAATTGATTTTGGTTTGCCGTTTTCATCTTGTACGAGTGTCCATCGGCTTTCGACGATGATTTCTTTGCCGTCCTTTCGGACTTTGTTTAATTCGCCATACCACTCGCCTGTCTTGTTAACTTGATGTAGCGCTTCTTGCAGTTGTGGCGGTATTTCCCTGTATAACAGATTTTGAGCATTCTGTCCCAAAGCTTCTTGTGTTTTCCAACCGTAAAGACGCTCGGCGCTTTTGTTCCAAAAGAGAATTTTGTGGTTTAAGTCTCGAACCAATATAGCATCTGTAGCAATGTCAAGCAACGCAGCTTGTTGGCGGATCTTCTCTTCTGTTTGTTTGCGTTCGGTAATATCAACAGAAATACCAACAACTCCGATTATTACCCCCTGGTCATTATAAATTGGTGAGTCGGTAACTAGCGCAAGGAAAGGAGTCCCATCTCGACGCCGAACGAGAAATTCGCCTGACCAACTTTTACCTTGCTGCAAGTTAGACATAATTTCAATTGCTTGGTCTCGTGAAGTCGTAGTTGAGACAACATCCATAATATTTTGACCAAGCACTTCTTGTGCCAACCATCCATATAAAGTTTCTGCAAAGCGATTCCAATAAATAATTTTTCCATCTAAATCAGTGGCAATGACTGCTTGTTCTACTGCTGATAATAAATGCGCTTGAAAGTAAATTTCTGCCTCTGCTCGTTTGCGTTCGAGTAATTCGCTTTGTACTTGTTCGTAGAGGGTTGATTGCTGTATGGCGATCGCTAATTGGTCAGCTACAGCACATGTTAATTCCACATCTTCCTGTTGCCAAGGGGAAGATTGGTGAGTGCGTATCACGCTCAGACTACCCCAAACTGAAGAGCCAACTTGCAACGGTACCAGTAACCAGGCTCCAGAATAAGTTTCAGCAAAATCGCGGTTGATTTCGTCTGGGTAAGTGCTTGCATCTTCAATAAGAACAACTTCCAATCGCTTGAGTCGAGATGCTACTTCATTATTGACATCAGGAATTTCTAATCCCAAAGCACTTGGTAACTCTAGATTTTTGCGGTAATCCGTTACATTTAACCACAGTTGCCGTTCTGATAGATATTGTACAATTTCTGCTCGATCGGCTTGTACGAGTTGTGCCACTTCACGGGCTGCTGTGGAAAAAATTGTTTTTATGTCTAAAGAATTCCGAATGCTTTGAATAACTCGATTGAGTGCTTGCTCTCTTTGAACTTGCCGTTGAGTGTGTTCGTACAATGCCTTTTCTGCTTGCTGCTGTTGAGCAGTTAATGTTTCTAAACTACAAACACGTTGTCGCAGTTCAGCTATTTCTTGAATCAGCTGCTCTTTTGTCTTGTCTTCATCTCTCATTGCATTGACGACTCACACCAACTGTAATAATACCTAGTACCTCATTGACTAAATCTGACTCACTAGTCATATCCAATTCCGATTAATATATCGTAATCACAACTCAAAGGAGCGATCGCACACTGGTCACTGGTCACTGGTCACTGCACACTGGTCACTGCTCACTGCTCACTGTTATAGCAAATCTCGATGGGTAAAGGACTTAGCATTTGCACCCGTATAAGTAGCCGAAATATGACCGTTACCGCTCATTTGATATTTGTAAGTTACCAAACCTTCTAAACCAACAGGACCACGAGGTGGCATTTGTTGAGTGCTAATTCCAACTTCTGCACCAAAACCATAACGGAAGCCATCAGCAAAGCGGGTGGAACAGTTGTGGTAAACTCCGGCTGCATTTACCAAAGCTAGGAACGTTTGAGCAGCTTCTTCATCTTCAGAAACAATTCCATCAGTATGTTTGGAACCGTACTCATTGATATGAGCAATTGCTTCTTCTAAGGAATCCACTATTTTGATTGATAAAATCAGAGCAGTGTATTCTGTCTCCCAGTCTTGCTCGGTTGCTTCTAAGATATTGTGTAGAATTTGGCGCGTGCGTTCATCACCTCTTAATTCAACTTTCAGTTTTTGCAAAGCTTCGCTTATCTGTGGTAAGACTTTTGGAGCAATATTGGCATGAACGAGTAAAGTTTCAATTGCATTACAAGCAGCCGGATAGCTCGTTTTTGCATCAACTGTAATGGCAACAGCTTTTTCTACGTCTGCAGCTTTATCTATATAAAGATGACAAACCCCATCAGCGTGACCGAGGACTGGAATGCGCGTATTGTCTTGAACAAAGCGCACAAATGAGTTAGAACCTCTGGGAATAATTAAATCTACATACTTATCTAATTTCAAAAGTTGCAATATTTCTTCTCTCGTTGTTAACAACTGGACTGCATCTGGATTGACCGCAGTTTGAGATAATCCTTGTTTAATTGCTTTGACTATTGCGTCACAAGAACGAATAGCTTCTTTTCCACCTTTGAGAATAACGCCATTGCCTGACTTGATAGCTAGGGAAACAATTTGAATAGCTGCTTCCGGACGTGCTTCAAAAATGATGCCCAAGACTCCTAAAGGACAAGTTAATCGCTTAAGGATTAAGCCTGTATCAATTTCGCGATGAATTTGTACAGTCCCCACGGGCTCGGCTAGTTTCCCAACATCTCTAACGCCCGCGATCGCATCTCTTAACTTATGTTCGTCTAACTTGAGACGTTTGTAGAGCGGTTCGGCGATTCCTTCTGCAAGAGATGTTTCACAATCAGCAATATTCGCTTGCAAAATTTCATCTTTGGCCGATTCTAAAGCTTGTGCGATCGCCTCAATCGCTTGATTTTTTGCCTCTGTCGAAAGCACTGCTAGTTTGAGTGCAGCTTGTCTTGTTTGTTGAGCAACTGCAATGATGTTTTCCATATATAAAGCGAACTATAAAATTACATAAAGAAAGTTACACGATACCTCACGTACCAAGCAACATATTAAGTAGATTTAAACAATGTTCTAATAAAAGCTTAGCTTATAGGAGGACCAGATGGTTACAGCACTCAAACTAGAAAACCAGGTTAAAATCGGTCCAACCAATCTGCTGATTAATAACGAGTGGGTAGAAAGTGTTAGCGGTAAGCGTTTTGAAACAATTAACCCTGCTACGGGTGAGACGATTTGCAGTGTCGCAGAGGCGGATGCAGCAGATGTAGATAAGGCAGTGCATGCTGCTCGTGCTGCTTTCAATAATGGAGAATGGCGTAAAATGTCCGCCATTCGTCGCGGCGAATTACTATACAAACTCGCTGACTTAATCGAGCAAAACAAAGAAGAACTGGCACAGTTGGAGACATTAGACAATGGTAAGCCAATTTCAGAATCGATGAATGCTGACCTACCATTGGTCATCGCCTGCTATCGCTACTTTGCGGGGTGGGCTGATAAGGTACAAGGTAAGACTATCCCCATTAATGGTCCTTACTTTTGCTACACTCGTCACGAGCCAGTAGGTGTGGTAGGTCAAATTATTCCTTGGAACTTTCCACTGCTCATGCAGGCTTGGAAGTTAGGACCTGCTTTGGCAACTGGCAATACCGTAGTTATGAAAACAGCCGAACAAACACCACTGTCAGCATTGCGGCTTGGCGAACTCATTATTGAAGCTGGTTTCCCCCCTGGTGTTGTGAATATTCTTTCGGGATACGGACCAACAGCAGGTGCGGCAATTTCTCACCATATGGATATTGACAAAGTTGCCTTTACTGGCTCCACTGAAGTAGGGCATTTGGTGATGGAAGCAGCTGCCAAGAGTAACCTCAAACGCATAACTCTGGAACTTGGCGGTAAAAGCCCCAATATAGTTTTTGCCGACGCTGACATGGATGAGGCTATAGAAGGTGCTCACAATGCTCTATTCTTTAACCAGGGACAGTGCTGTGTTGCAGGTTCGCGGTTATTTGTGGAAGAAAAATGTTACGACGAGTTTGTAGCCAAGAGTGTCGAACGAGCGAAACAGCGTACTGTTGGCAATCCCTTCGACCTCAATACCAAACAAGGTCCGCAGGTAGATAAAGACCAGTTCAATAAAGTGATGCATTATATAGAGTCGGGAATGCGAGAAGGTGCTCAAATACTGTGTGGTGGTAACCAAGTTGGTGACAAGGGTTACTTCATCGCCCCGACAATCTTCGCTGATGTGCAAGATCGCATGGAAATTGCGCGAGATGAAATCTTTGGTCCGGTGATGAGCATCATCAAATTCAAAGATATTGATGAAGTCATTCAACGAGCTAATAACACCATCTATGGGCTAGCGGCTGCTGTGTGGACAAAAGACATCACCAAAGCGCACGCCATAGCTAACAACGTTCGTGCGGGTACTGTTTGGGTAAACTGCTATGACGTTTTTGACGCTGCTGCACCTTTTGGTGGGTTTAAGCAGTCCGGTATTGGTCGCGAACTCGGCGAGTACGGTTTGCAGCAATACACTGAGGTGAAGACTGTGACAATTAAGTTGTGATTGGTCACTAGAGCATCGGTACAGAAATCACAAAAACCCGGTTTCTTCAAGTTGAGTATACGAAATATTAAGCTTTCTGACAGAGAGAAACCGGGTTTTTTGCCTCCTTTTTGAATACTGTACCGGCGCTCTAGTCACTGGTCACTGGTCACTGGTCACTGACCCCATCCCTAAGTAGCTTCTGACTCGTTCCTAGCCTTTGGCTGGGAACGCATTCATCTACGTGTATTTCAAAAATCAAATTGGGATTTCTATACAAATTAACTATTTAATGCTGTTCTCAATTTAACTTCGCTTTCTCCTGCTCGAACCATAATTGTCCGGAGTAAAGAGCCGAAAATTCGCCATCCAATTAAACTTAAACTAGCCTCACGTGCAGCCATTTGTAAGTCATCAAGGCTAATTTGTACAACTCCATCAAATATTATGCAATTAGCTAGTACATCTTCTGAATCAGAGTTTAGGCGTGGAAGATACATTCGTTGTGTTGATTTAAACTTTAATAATTGACTGATAATTGATTTAGCATCAGGATATCTTGCTTGTGTAATTGCTTCTATACGGAATAATATTGCGTTTTGTCGGCGATGGGGAACTAGATCGCAGGTAGAATTTGCTATGGCAAATTTCATCCCTTCAAGGCGTTCACCAAAAAAATAAGCAGCATCAGTACTAATGATGTCGCCTTGCAGTAAATTAAAAGGTTCTTCTTTCTCATCAAGAAGACCTTTTTCGAGTGCATCTTGGTAAAAAATTGGGTCACGTAAAAGAGCACCATCAGAACCAAAAATTATTTGTCGTTGCTTTGTATTACCAAGGTCTATTGCAAAGCTTTGAATAATTTGAATAGCTGTTTGATCGTGAGAAAGCTCACGGAGCTTTCTCTCAAGCTCTGCTAATTTTCCCAACATACTTTTAAGATATACTCCTTACTATTGCTGTTCTTTGTCTCGGGCAAGAGATTCAGCCTTAATTAGATGATCGAGTTCTTTGGGATCTAAAATGACCTCATCTTCTTGTTCTTCATCTAGCTCATCAGTTTCAGGCAGTAAAGGTTCAAATGTTTGACGAGTTGGGAGTTCTGGCAAACTGCCTAATAAGCTCACACTTTCCAATAACACGTTCATTGTGTCTGCATCATCTGGATGCTTTTGTACAGCACGCGCAGCACTAATAACTATTCTTAGTCCACCTCGCAAACGATCTACATCACGAGCCAGACCGTACAATTTCTGGAAGTCACGTTCTTCCAAAATGCGATACTGTCCAGTTTTTGTGTGAAGAATACCAACAATACCATTTTTAACTAATTCTAAAGCTTTAGCACCTTCTTGGCGAAACTTCTCGAATGATAACCAAGTTGGACCGGGTTGTAGGCTGAATGTGTTTGACTCTTTTTTAGCAAGTGATTTCATCTACCTACATTTAATAAGTACATATGTTTGCTTGATTCTAAGTTTGGTTGTTTGCACCACCTAATACTGCATTATAAATGCTAAACAACGAAAAACCAATGAAAAGCCAACGTTTTTTAGAGGACTTCTAGTTGGGGGATTCAGGCGAAGTCGGGATTTTTCTAACCTGTTACATACCCCTCCTAACCCTCAGTCGCTTTAGCCTGTTGCCAAAGAGCTTCTAATTCCTCCAGAGTGTGATCCGAGAGAGGACGATTGGCAAATCCCTCCATTTGTTCTAAGCGCTGAATAAATTTCTTATTTGTCCCTTGCAAAGCTTCGCTGGGGTCAAGATTATTCCATCGAGCTAGCTGGACAACGGAAAACAGCAGATCGCCTAATTCAGCTTGTTGTCTTTCTGGTGTTTCGTGGGCTAAAGCTTCTTTGAATTCTGCTAATTCCTCATTAAACTTGTCCCACACTCCATCAAGAGTTTCCCACTCAAACCCAACCGCAGCTGCTTTCTGGGAAATCTTCATAGTTGCCATCAACGGGGGTAGCTTACGTGTATAACCTTGAAGTTTGTGACTGAGTTTTTGGCTGTCAGGAGATGGTTTTCCTTTTTCTTCTGCTTTGATTTTTTCCCAGTTTTGCCGCACTTCATCAATGCTTTGCACCGAAATATCGCCAAAAACATGAGGGTGACGACGGATAAGTTTTTGTGAAATACCTTCAGCAATTTCCTTCAGGGAAAATTGTTGGTATTCGCTGGCAATTTGAGCTTGTAAAACAACTTGTAAAAGTAAATCGCCCAGTTCTTCAGCAATGGCGTTTCGATCGCCACTATTGATAGCATCTACCACCTCATACGCTTCTTCTATAACAAATGGTGTCAGTGTCTGGGGAGTTTGTTCCAAATCCCAAGGACAACCTCCGTCAGGCGATCGCAATTTTGCCACCACGTCAATTAATTCTTGTAAAGCCGCTAATGTTTCAGGATTTTTCATAATTGGTTAGTTGTTAGTTGTTAGTTGTTAGTTGTCATTGAGTATTAATTATCACTTGTGCTTCCTCACTCTCTCACTCCCTCACTCTCTCACTCCCTCTTATCCCCTTGTCCCCTTACCCTCCTTTTCACTTTACTTTTCTTCATTTTCCCACGGGGTAGTAATGCACTGACTCCTTGCTTTTTCATGCGCTTGTATGCCGAACCACCCCAATCGCTTAGAGAATGACTCATAGCACCTATTTCCATCCCAAAGAATAGGGCAAGAAGTTCTGTAGAGTAATTGAATAGCGTGTTTGCCGTATTTTTACGCAATATTTGCCAATCTAACTGCACGTTCCACAGCTTTTCGCCAACGACCATAACTAAAAACCCTAAGATAGCAACCAAGGTGCTGAGATAGATAACTCGCAGTGTTGTACCAATAATCGGACCGTGGGATAAGAATGACCGATGACGCAGGCTTTTTTGATAAGGTAACCAAATAAAACGCAAAAATCCCCAGCGCTGGTAGTGGCGCGAGTAAATATCTAAGTCGGGACCGAACATCAGCCCCCCAAACAGAAATCCTCCTGCAACTAGTAGTGTCAGGTTACCGCTTTTGGTTTGCCAGAAAGTCACCCCAGTCACAAGCGGCAAAGCCCATAAAGTAATGCGATCGTGAGTCCGACCAGAGGGCATAGGATTTTATGGAAAAATTTTTCTCAAAAATACTATCGCGTTTTCAAAATTTATGTGCTAACATTAATTCTTGTGAGTGAAAACGCAACGGGCGGTTAGCTCAGTTGGTAGAGCGCCTGCCTTACAAGCAGGATGTCACAGGTTCGAGTCCTGTACTGCCCATTCCCATGATTATAGTTCAGTAAATTCCCAGAGTACACGGTAATACCAGGGAAGTTAATTTAGAGAGGTAGTTGTTTTATCGGAAGGCATGAAGTTGTAATTCGCAACGCGTGCTTGCCCGATGTGTTGAGATTGATACTGATGAAAAACCAAACCTCTCTATTAAAGCTTTCCCTAATATTCTTATCTTTATTTAGTTTTAACTTTGTTCCTACTGCCCTTGCTGGTACGGGAAATAAAAAAATTATTGCTCAACAAACTAGTTGCACGGTAACCAATCTTCAAACAGGTCAACTAGCTTTACGCCTTCAACCAAATGGCAAGTCAAAAGCAGGTCTAAATAATAGCAATAGCGTACAATTATTAAGGACGGGAGGTGAACCTTGGGTTTACGTCCGCGTGATTCAAGGTCCAAATAGCAAAGTGAACGGTTTAGAAGGTTGGGTAAATTCCAATTACTTGATCTGTGGTGAAGACACTGCATCTTCACAAGATTCTTGCAAAGTCATAAATATTACACAAGGACAATTAGCTTTGCGAGCTACACCCAATGGAAAATCAAAAGCCGGTCTCAACAATGGCAATGTTGTCAAATGGGTGAGGTGGGGATCGGAACCTTGGGTTTACGTCCGTGTTGTCAATGGTTCTAACACTAAAGTAAGTGGTTTGGAAGGTTGGGTTAATTCTGACTACCTTTCTTGTGGTGAGTAATCATTAAGCATGATAGGAGTGAATGAACCACCCCACCGCATGGCGGATGGGGTTTCTAATTTACTGACCCGGTTCAGTGAGTCCTATAGTCGTACAACAAGACAAGCCTGCTGCCGTACCTTTACGTGATGGGAATTTTTTACCGAGGATTAAGCCTTTAAAAAAAGGGGGAATGCCCAAGCCCCTTGATTTATTGAGGGGTAGTGCAGGATATCCATTAATGGCATTCCCCCTTTTTTTCTTGCCCTGTGCGTGACCTATCCAAATATTGATTGTCTTGAGAATTTGACACACCCGAAAAGTAATTTTTGATGTATCAATTTTGGCCTTTCTCAAAATATTGGAAGCCCCATTGGCATCCGCGTTGATAATTGTGTTATTTCCTGTTTTGTATTCCCCGCGTTTTGTTCTTCTTCCAGAAGGCTTAAGATTCTTCTGTTCTTCGGTTTCTTGACCGTAAACGGGTAATTCATCACCGTCAAAAAATGACATTTTTGAGGTGTATGATTCTTCTACAACTACAAATTCTATACCAGATCTCTCACAGAGATACTTGAGTGTATCACGTAATGCGGTGAATGGAACCTGTACAAAATTTTGATTATTGACACGTCCGTTATCTATTTCATTCTTAATTCCTTGGTTCCAACCAAATACAATTTTACTTATTCCTGATTCTAAACATTTATTGATTATTGTCCGTGCAGATTTCTTGATAAAATCGCGGACTTGGTTATTCCTAGACTGCGTTGCCCTAGCTAAACTACCACTCCAGAAATTCTCATCCTTACCCTTTTTTAGCTTAGATACAGTCTTGTTATAAAACTGATTTATTGCCTTTAATGGTCGCCCATTTATGAGAAATCCTTCTTCACCTGTGTTCGGAATACAGGTAACAAAGTTGTTCAATCCGATGTCAATTCCTAAAACACTTGACTTATTTAATGTGGCAACAATTTCATTTTTCTTTCTGCATACCCAATGTAGATAAATCTCTCTATGCTTTGATGTAATCACTAGCTCAACGAGGTTAGAGGGGTCAATGTCATCGGGAACTCTGAATCTCAATCTCTCATTTAAACTTGTTCCCATGACATCTTCTTTGTGCTGCTTCTTGAACATAATGCCAGTAGAAACAGTAGCAAATATAATGCCATGCTCTTGTGATATATTGACTGATTGACTGGGATATGTCACTTCAAACATACCACCTTTTTGACGATAACCTGGTAATAATGGTTTCTTTGTCCCCTCTCTAAAATGTTTGTCTAAAAGCTGTTTGAATGATTTGAAATTCTCAGTTACCTTGTGACACACGGATTGTGCTGCTTGAGAATGCAGCATTTTGTAATGATAGTTTTCTTTGAAGTCAGTTTGTAAATCAATAGTTAGAGATTGAAAATTCAGAATTTTGTGTACAAAAAATCCTTGCCTCAGATTGAAGGTTAAAGTATTGTATAAACTGTTTGCGTGTGACAATATGTCTGATATTACAGCATACCCAAGATTGGACAATTTCAGATGCTGCACAACAGTTGAAATGTGAGTATTTTTATTCTTTTCTTTATCCTGCTCTTTTTGTTCCTTACTTTTGAATGACATATTTGAACCACCACCTTGCCGTTTTGTCGTTACCCTTTTATTCTGACATTCATGTAGACGTTGTGTAGATAGCTATGACCGGAGACCAAGCTCTGAAAAAAGGGGAATGCCCAAGCCCCTAGATTAATCGAGGGGTAGTGCAGGATATCCCGTAATGGCATTCCCCTTTTTTCTTTCGCAAAATTCGTGACCAAAAAAGGATTGAACTTACGGATATCTGAGCGGAGGCTGAATAAGCTAAGGTTATATGCCGCAAGCAAGGAGAAAACTATGACTCAATTGGTTGAAAATTGGATTGATAGATTGCCGAGCTTAGAGGTTGACAACCACTCGGACACCCATAAAGGGTGTACCTCGTAGTTGTCGCGCTATCCATCCCCACCGCATGGCGGATGGGGAATTCCGCGAATATGTTAAAGGATATAAAAATGCCCAAGTGGAAATTGGTCACTGAATTTACATTTGATAGCGCCCATTACATCAGAGATTACAATGGACCGTGTGGTCGATTGCACGGTCATACTTACAAAGTAAAAATTGAAGCAACTTCATCAAAACTGCACTCCTCGCAATACTGTCCCCATGAAGTTATGGTGGCTGATTTTAGAACCTTGCGCTGGGCTAAACAAGATGTGAAAAAAGGAGGACTTGACCACGGTGTACTCAACGAAGTAATGCCTCCGGAGTATGAAACAACTGCCGAGATGATTGCTAAATATATTTATGATGAAACCAAAAAAAGAGTACCTCCAGGCGTGCAACTAAAAGTCGCAGTCTCTGAAACTCCAAACTCATGGGCAGAATACGAAGACGAGTGCGAAAATTAGAACTGGTCACTGGTCACTGGTCACTGGTCACTGATTATGGAGGTAAGGAGACTCGAACTCCTGACATCCTGCTTGCAAAGCAGGCGCTCTACCAACTGAGCTATACCCCCTTAATATAGGAAGCGTAAGTTATTTATACTAACAAAAGTATCATAGCTTAAATTCCTGGTTTGCGGAAAGAGGATTTGTCAAAAAATGTCTTTAGTCGTTGCTACACTTTATAAATTTGTGAGTTTGCCAGACTTTACTGAGAAACAAGAGCCTTTGTTATCTTTTTGTCAAACAAATGACATTAAGGGGACGATTCTGCTAGCACCAGAAGGCATTAACGGTACGATCGCAGGTTCTCGTCAAGCGATCGATTCAGTGTTATCCTTTTTGCGTACCGATCCTCGCTTAGCAGATTTGGAACATAAAGAATCACACGCAGAGTCCCCACCGTTTCAACGTATGAAAGTGCGACTGAAGAATGAAATTGTCACCATTGGGTTACCAGAAGTGAACCCAAACGAACAGGTGGGAACTTATGTCGATCCTCAAGATTGGAATACTCTCATAAACGATCCAGAAGTCACCGTTATCGACACGCGCAATGACTACGAGGTAAGCATCGGTACTTTCCAAAAAGCGCAAAATCCAAACACAAAGTCATTCCGCGAATTTCCAGAATATGTGTTTCATCAGCTAGACCCCAAGAAACACAAAAAAGTGGCTTTGTTTTGTACAGGTGGAATCCGTTGCGAAAAAGCCTCTTCCTTTATGCTTTCTCGGGGGTTCCAAGAAGTTTATCACTTAAAGGGCGGAATTCTGAAATACCTAGAGGAAGTCCCAGAGTCCGAGAGTTTGTGGGAAGGCGAATGTTATATTTTTGACGACCGTATCGCTGTTCGTCACGGGTTAGAACCAGGAAGTTACGATTTGTGTGCGAGTTGCGGACATCCCATTTCTGAATCAGACAAAACTTCTCCTCAATATGAAGAAGGTATTTCCTGTCCTCACTGTTTGGATAATCTATCTGAAGAGAAAAAAGCACGTCAGCAGGCAAAGCAACGACAAATAGAATTAGCGAAAAAGAGGGATTGCTAAATTCACTGGCAATGACCTAATCATCTCCCGCAACATCCCCCAACTTAACCTTACCGCGCAGCAGGTTTTTGACGCGGCTTTGTAAATTTTAGTTTAGGTACGCCAACTACACATTAGCCATTAGCAATTTTTAATGCCAAAGTTAAACCATCAGCAATTGGGACTAAACTGATTGCGACTCTTGAATCTTGATACAATTTCTTATTAAAAGCACGCATATTATTTGTTCTATTATCTTGTACTTGAGGATCTGCTACTCTTCCCGACCACAAGACATTATCAATGGCAATCAACCCACCCGGACGCACCAATTGTAGCGCTTGCTCGTAGTAGTTATCGTAGTTGCTTTTGTCTGCATCAATGAAGGCAAAATCAAAAGTTTCTCCTTGCGATCGCAACCGATCTAATGTCTCTAGAGCTGGGGCAATATGTAGCTCAATTTTATCTGCCACACCTGCTTGCTGCCAATAACGACGTGCGATCGCTGTATATTCTTCACTCACATCACAAGCCACAACTTTACCATCTGGTGGTAGTGCTAGAGCGACAACTAGCGAACTATATCCAGTAAATACCCCTATATCTAATGTTTTTTTTGCTCCCATCAACTGAATCAATAAAGCCATAAACTGTCCTTGTTCTGGAGCAATTTGCATTTGGCTCATTGGATGTTGGGCTGTTGCTTGTCTCAGTTGTGTTAAAATCTTTGGTTCTCGCACGGAGACTGATAATAGGTAATCATACAGATTTTTTTCGAGTCCTAGTGTTTGATTTGCCATATTTTTGGAAGAAGGCTGAGAATACTTGCCTGGGTGATTGGAAATCACGACTATACAAGCAAAACCTACTTACGTGGGTTTCAGAACCTTGATTTTTCATAGTCCGCGCAGGCGGACTTTGTTTGTATAGCCCAGAATTCTATTCTGAGGGCAATGTACCAAATTGGATTCTTGTTTGAATTATAAAATTTTCTTGAACCGCAAAGACGCAAAGGACGCGAAGAAAGAAGAGCGGTTAGGGATGTCCAAGAAATAAATTATCCATCTTGTGGGACGGGCGTCCTCGCCCGTTCTATATCAATGGCGGGCTAGAAGCCCGCACCACAAGAAAAAGTTGGATATTTTTTTATTTGGAAGTCCCTTATCTGACTTTGTCAGTGAAACATGACAATTTACTGAGAGAAATTTCCGTAAAAAATGACCGATTATCGGTTTTTTTAAACAACACTATTCATATCGGGTTACTTGCAAAAGAAGACAAGAAAAATTCTTAAATACTTGTTTAACATGGGTTTGAGATTGTGCAATTTCAAAATATTAAAGAGTTAAATGGAATTCCGAGTTTTTCGGTTGTTTAAGTGGGGTTTAGATTTTCTTCATACTTCAAATTAGTAAAAATACATGGACATTTAAAGAAGGTATGAACTAAATTTGTGAATATACCGAAACAAATTTAGTTTTTCCTATGTATAACTCTATTCTAAATCAAACTGTTTTTCCACAAACAATAGCTATTATTGGAGGCGGTTTAAGTGGTTCTCTTGTGGCAGCAAATCTTTTACGTAGTGCAACAATACCAATTTCTATCAAACTAATTGAACGCAATGATGAAATAGGTAAAGGGGTCGCATACGGTACGCGAGTCGATGGTCATTTGCTGAATGTTCCTGCGGGTAAAATGAGTGCGTTTCCAGATGAATCAGATCATTTCTTGAAATGGCTACATGCAAATGGGTACAAACAAGTCAGTGCATCTACATTTGTACCGCGTACTGTTTATGGAAACTATATCCAAGCGATTTTGCAGGAAGCGCAGGCAAAGGCTCAAGCTGGTGTGGAGTTTGAGAGGATTGTCGGTGAAGCTATCTCTATTGACACAACCACTTACAGCGTTAGAGTTTACTTGAATAATGGCAGGCGTTTGCAGGTACAAAAGGCTGTGCTTGCATTGGGGAATTTTCCTGCTTCTTTACCTGAACCACAGAAAAGATTTCTCCGTCACGTGAAAGCTTACTGGGAAGTTCACCGCCATCGGATTGCTGAGGAAATTGCAGAAGTTTTGGATACAGCCGTTCAGTCCGGTCAATTACGTCACTACGGAGGTCGGATTCAAACTTGCCAGGAGTTTGAGAAGGGAGTGAATGTCACAATTCGCGAACGAGAAACACGCGCAGATATTGTTTTACAGGTAAGCAGAATTGTGAACTGTACGGGGTCGAACTGTAACTATCGCAGATTGCAGCATCCTTTGCTTTCCAGTCTCCAAGAACAAAGGCTGTTCCGTTCCAACACCCTGTCTATCGCTATCGATACTGCTGCTAACGGTGCTCTAATTGATGCTGATGGTAAGGTTTCTGAACTTTTGTATACGTTAGGAACGCCACGCAAGGGTAACCTTTGGGAAACAACGGCTGTTCGGTGAAATTCGAGTTCAAGCAGTTTCTTTAGCTCAGGAGTTACTGAAATCTCTCGATTCCAGACCCTATGCTGCTATTGAAGTAAGCAAGTTGCCTAAACCTGTTATGCTATTCCGCCAATTGTTCGACAAAGAGTCAAGTACTTATACTTATCTCATTGCTGACCCAGAAACTAAAGAAGCTATCTTGGTAGACTCTGTGTTGGAACAAGTCGAACGTGACCTTCAAGTCTTGCGAGAACTAGGACTGACTTTACGCTACTGTCTGGAGACCCATATTCATGCAGACCACATCACCGGAGCAGATAAATTAAGAGAATTGACGGGGTGTTTAAGTATTGTCCCTGAAAAAGCTGCAACTATAGGTGCTGATGACTACACTATAGATGGGGCAATAATGGAATTAGGAAGAGTAAGAATTCAAGCGATCGCAACTCCCGGACATACAGATACTCATATGGCATATCTCGTAAATGGAACTCATTTGTTAAGTGGAGATGCTTTGTTTATCCGAGGTTGTGGTCGTACCGACTTCCAAAACGGTGATGCTGGATTGCTGTATGATGTTGTGACTCAAAAGCTATTTGCCTTACCAGAAGATACTTTGGTGTATCCCGGTCATGACTATCAAGGACGAACAGTATCTACCATTGGAGAAGAAAAATCCTGGAATCCCCGGTTTGTCGGACGCAGCCGCAACCAGTTTATTGAACTCATGAATAACCTGAATCTCCCCTATCCTAAGAAAATGTTGGCAGCCGTACCAGCAAATCAATTTTGTGGCAAAGTTTCCATGTGGGAGTATCAGATTTAAAGATTTGATTCTGTAGATGTTAAGACGCGCTACGGTGCGTCTTTATTTTATTTGTGGTACTTAGTTTAATGATATTCTTATATAGAATTTGCGTTTTTATTATACCAAAATAGAATATTTAACTTTCTGACATGATTGACCACGACAGATTATTTAAAGAACTTATCTCAACATTTTTTATTGAATTTCTCGAATTATTTTTTCCTCAAATTGCCAGCACAATCGATCGCGACTCTATTCGTTTTCTTCCCCAAGAGTATTTTGCAGATTTAACTTCTGGAGAAGAAAAAATTATTGATTTGTTGGTAGAAGTCAAGCAAGCAGGTAAAGAAGTAGGCTTTCTGATTCATGTCGAGGCTCAATCGTATACTGAAAAAGAATGTGCGCGTCGTATGTTCTTCTATTTTGCCCGGTTGTATCAAAAGTATTTACAGAAGATATATCCTATCGTCATATTTTCTTTTGATGAACCTAAGCGTGAGGAAGCGCATACACATACAGTAGAGTTTACTGATTTAAAGGTATTGGAGTTTAACTTTGCTTCAATTCAACTGAATCGTTTAAATTGGCGAGACTTTCTACAACAATCTAATCCAGTAGCAGCAGCTTTAATGGCAAAAATGCAAATTAAACCGCAAGAACGACCAAGAGTTAAAGCTGAGTGTTTGCGGTTATTAGCGACATTGCGATTAGATCCAGCAAGAACACGATTAATTTCTGGATTTGTCGATACATATTTGAACTTGAATCTTCAAGAAGAGCAAAGGTTTCAAGAAGAAATTGGTAAACTGAAAGAACCAGACAAAGAGGGAATTATGGAAATTGTTACGAGTTGGGAAAGACGGGCAAGTCTACAGGCAACGCGATCGCTTATTATTCGTCTGTTAAATCGACGAGTGGGACAACTGCCAGAAACAATAACTTCGCAAATTGACAATCTATCCATACAGCAACTAGAAGCTTTGGGAGAAGCACTACTCGATTTTACAAATCTAACTGACCTTGAAACTTGGCTAGAGGTCAATCAATGAACCACGCGATTGTAAAAACAATCCTGATTCTGGCAGCAAATCCAAAAAACTCTATGCCATTGCGGCTAGAGGAGGTGCGAGAAATTGATGCTGGGTTAATGCGATAGAGAAACCGTGACCAGTTTACCTTGGAGCAGAAGTGGGCAACTCGACCTAGAGATGTGTAGCGAGCTATGCTGGACAAAGAGGGAATTATGGAAATTGTTACGAGTTGGGAAAGACGGGCAAGTCTACAGGCAACGCGATCGCTTATTATTCGTCAGTTAAATCGACGAGTGGGACAACTGTCAGATACAATAACTTCACAAATTGAAAATCTACCCATACAGCAATTAGAAGCGTTGGGAGAAGCACTATTCGATTTTACAAATCTAGCAGACCTTGAAATCTGGTTAGAGGTTAATCACTGATAATGATATTTTTTGACCGGCAAGTATGAAGGACAAGTCTTTTTATTCTTCATCCTTCATACTTCCTCATTATCGCTTTACTAATCCCTTGAGAGATTGCAAACTATAATTCAAAACTTTACCAGTCTTAAATAACTGATACCCTGCTGCAAACAAAGCAGAGGCAAAAAGGATAGCCAAAAGATTGAACGATGCAAATAAATTCCCTGTGAAAATCATGAATGCAACTCCCAGCCCTATCAAAACCCATCCTATGGTGCGGTAATCACGACGCCATAACACAAGCACAGCCCCTGCTATTAACAGCAAAACGGATGGGATACGCATAAAAATACCAATTTGCGTGTTAGCTGTAAATAACAAAATACTGATGAGCATCAGACCCGCGCCTACAAGCTTGCTGTTACGATCCACTTGAGTTGGTTGGGTATTGTTATATACTATTTCGGGTTGAAGCACTGTAGGTTTACTGATTGGGGCATTAGAGGGAACAACCAGATTTTGTTTATACTGAAATATAAATGTTACTTTTTCTTCTTGACCGAGGTTGATTTTGTCTCCAACTTGAAGGGGGTAACGCTTTCTTGGTTCTAACTTCGCCCCATTCAGAAAAGTGCCGTTAGAACTACCGACATCAGTAATATAATAAGTGTTTTCTTCTACTTGAATTTCTAAGTGTAACCGAGAAACAACATCGGCATCTGGTAAGAATGTGACATTAATATCTGGTGCAATTTGCTCATTTTGTTTGCCAATACGAATCACAGCAAGATTTGGGAGCAACTCAAAAGATGTATTCGTTTGAACATGAAAAAGCTCAAAACCTAGCCCTGTTGTTTGCGATGTGCTTAAATTTTGCATAGCTTCTTATTTAAAAACATTTCTTCTGTCATTCTAATTCGAGCAAATAGGAATCTGAATCAAAAACTCTGTACCTTTACCAGATTCTGATCTGCATTTCAAACTTCCGCCATGCTTTTCTACAATAATTTGGTAACTGATTGATAACCCAAGTCCTGTTCCCTTTCCCACAGGTTTGGTTGTAAAAAATGGGTCAAACAATCGTTTTCTGACATCTTCTGTCATCCCAAACCCGTTATCCGCAATCTGAATGAGGGCAAAATTGTTACTCCCAACTGCGGTGCTAATGTGAATTGTAGGGCAATGGGTATAGAAATCACTCCCAATGCCCGATACCCCATGCTCTATTCCTTCGTCCAAAGCATCGATCGCATTAGTCAAAATATTCATAAAAACCTGATTCAATTGACCTGGGTAGCAATCAACTAAAGGCAAATGACCGTATTCTTTAACAACAGAGATATTACACTTACTAGATTTCAATCGATGTTGTAAAATCAACAGTGTATTCTCTAACCCTTCGTGAATATCGACTGGCTTTTTTTCGGCTTCATCAAGGCGGGAAAAATTTCTCAAACTCAGAACAATCTCGCGGATACGATTAGTTCCCATTTTCATAGAAGATAGCAGTTTGCCCAAGTCATCAGCAATAAAATCTATTTCGATTTCTTCACAAAAAGACCGAATCTCCGGATCGGGATAAGGATAATGTTGGTTATAAAGCTTTAATACCTCTAGCAAATCTTGTATATACTCGCTTGCATGGGTAATATTGCCGTGAATAAAGTTAACTGGATTATTAATTTCATGAGCAACCCCTGCTACAAGTTGTCCCAAGCTAGACATTTTTTCATGTTGAATGAGTTGAGATTGAGTTTCCTGTAACTTGTGCAAAGTTTCTGAAAGTTTTTCTGCATGAGTTTGCGCTGCTAAAGTAGCGGCGCGACTTTCTGTGTAAAGTTGGGCATGATCGATCGCAATTGCTAATTGATCTGTCACAGCTTGTAGCAGACTAATTTCGCTATGACTCCAAGTATGTTTCTCACAGCTATGACTGCAAACAATGGCTCCAAATTCACTCGAATTATTCTTGACTGGTAGTAACAGTTGAGCCGTTATGCCAAATTTAGAGAAAAACTCTTGCGGAACGCTATCTAACAAGCACGTGCTATTGGTAGCATCAATACAAAGTAATTCCCGCTCTAGCAATATGTTGACTAAAAAAGTGACTTTTTCCATTGGAATATCACCCAACATACTTGGTAAATTGGGGTTTCGTGCTTCATGGGTAATAGTTAATGTTGGCTGAGGCAAGTTTGGCAAATATCGGAGAAAATAGCAACGGTCAATTTGCAATAAGCAGCGGATTTCACAGACAGCTGTTGCCAGAATTGTATCAAGTTCTAAAGAATTACGAATTTGACTGGCAAGACCTAGTAATAAAGCTTCCCGACGGCTGAGAAGTTCTTCTCTCGCCCATATGCGATCGATTGCTACTGCAATATTGTTAGCAATCCAATTTAATAAATTATGAGTTGAATTGGTAAATAGCTCTTTGCTAAACAAAGCTATAATTCCGATAGATTGCTGCTCGATAATTAAAGGATAGGCAGCTAAAAGAAAATTTGAGAAAAAAGGTTCTAGAAACTCTTCTTCGTTTTTAATCGTAACTTCTTCATTAAAAAGAGCTTGATTATTTTTGGTCATTAAACCAATGATGCTGTTTGCTAAAACTGCATGATTGGGAAAATCTTGATTGTTAGTTAAAGTTTGGCAAGTCCTATCCGTACAGTGAATACCAGCTTGTAATTGGATTTGGTGTGTTTGGTTCTCAAAAGTCCATATACAAACAAAAGCAATGTCTAAATACTGAGACAAAGTTTTTGTACAGCTTTGAAGGATTTCAGGAACGGAACCGCTTTGTGATAGGGCTAAGCTGATTTCCGCACTTAGCAATGATAAACGCGATCGCTCTAACAAAGCCAGTTCTGACAGTTTACGCTGTGTAATATCTGTACGAATTGCCACATACTGATAGGGTTTTGCCATTTTATCTAAAAATGGAACAATCAGAGTGTCTACCCAGTAATAAGTTCCATCTTTAGCTTTATTTTTAATTTCTCCTTTCCAAATATTTCCCTGAGAAATCGTTCTCCACAAATTTTCAAAAAAGTCTTTAGAGTGATAGCCAGAATTGACAATACGATGGTCTTGTCCTATTAATTCTGTTTGTGAATATTGTGAAATCTCACAAAACTTTTCATTAGCATAAGTAATTTTACCTTGTTTATCAGTGATAGCCACTAGCGAGTGAATATTTAAAGCAAACTTTAAAGCTTCTAACTCCTTGATATACTGTTTTTGTGATATTTCGCTTTCTTTCCGAGCAGTGATATCCCGAGCAACTGCATAAACCAATTGTTCATCACCAGATACACTCGCATTCCATGACAACCATTTGTAAGACCCATCCTGACCAAGAAAACGACTTTCTAAACCAAAAACTTCCTCACCTGAGACAAGTTTTGCATAAGCAGCAATACAAACATTACGGTCTTCTGGATGAGCAAAATCAATAAATGGTTTGTTTTTGAATTCCTGTTCTGACCAACCAAAAATCTTTGTCCATACTGGATTTAAACACTTGAAATAGCCATTAAAACTAGCAATGCATAGTAAATCATTAGAGTGGGAGAAGAATTGCGAGTAGTTCTTCTCTGTTTCTCTCTCATCACTCATACTAGTTTTTTTCATTTTATAAATCCAGTCATAGTAATTAAAAAGCCCGCATAAAGCGGACTTTATTTATCTTGCTTGGGTAGTACATTGCTCTAGGAACCAAAAGCTCTTAAACATAACTAACCCTATGCAATAAATGTTATTCCATCCTCGCTAAGCATAGGTTTCCCCAAACAGACTCAAAAATTATCATTTAAACTGTTAAATAATAATACAAAGTTTTACAAAAACTTTATAAAACAATCAGGGTGTCTATTCACTGGTCACTGGTCACTGGTCACTGGTCACTGTTAAAAGCCATAATCAATCCTTGCACCTTCACTTAAAGTCATATTAGGAAGATTTACCAGCTCGTAAATATCAATAAAAGAAAGTTGAAAGTCAATAGAATCAAACGTTAATAAAGAATTAACAGTGTCGTACTCAGTCAGTATCCAATTTCCTTTTGAGTTTTTAGCATATTGTTCTGCATAACAACTATTTTGGTCAATTGAGACATATTCCCGAAATTCAGGAATTGACCGATAAAAGCGAAATCTATCTGAGTCAGTATGATTGGTTGTTGACCTTGATGAAACTTGAACAATTAATAAGGGATTGGTTATTGTTGTGTTATCCGTACCCTCATAAAATGGTTCTCCATCAATAACCATAACATCTGGATACGTGTATTGATTGTAACGCGGTATCCATAGACGCACATTACTGAAATACACGCGATAATTTTTTCCTTTAAGACCAAATTTTAGGTAGGCATAAATATTACCCGTAATCTGATTGTGTTCAGTTGTAATTCCCATCATCGGCACGATTTCTCCATCTAGATACTCACTCTTGTAGCCCGTTGTTTGGTCGATGGCTAGATACTCATCACGGGTATAATAGCGTTTTTCGTGTGCCATGCACTCTTGTCCTCCTGATGCTGTTGCTATTTATGCTATGCTCCCCCGCTTTCTTGCTTCCTTGTAAGAAGTTCCTACATTTTTTAACCCCGCCCTGATCATTTGTCGTTCAAGCAGGGAAAAGAATCTTGTTTTATCCCCACCTTTCACCACAGCTTGATTGTGCGCTTCAGCTATAGCCACAGGATAACCATACCCTTTCTGTACTTGTCCGAGCATTAGCCCTAAGGCGCGATCGAACATATTTGTGTCTTTAGCCACCCATGATGGTACTTCTATCCGAGCAATTTCAGTACCTACATGGACATAACAAAAGTAAATCTGTTGGTCTTCATACAAGTCAAGAATACGAGCATTGCTGCGCCATAAAGGACCTCGCTGTCCGGGTTTAAGTTGAGTTGACCAAAGAGCAGTGTCTCGTAGGGGTTCAAAGATTTTACATGGAACTTTCTCCAGTTGATTGGGGCAAAAACTTGCACAGTCGGGTACTGGGTGGGGACAAGCTAAAAGACGTAAAAAGTTTATCCCTTCAACGTTGCGTCCGGCGCTGAGATAACCCATCAAGGGAATTTTAGCATCACGCAATTTTTGCCAAGCTTCCAAGATGGGAGGTAAGATTTGATTGCGTGCATCCAAAGGCAACTGTTCCAAAAACCAGTAAATTAACGACCCATCCACCATCGCCAGTGTTGGGACTTCTTCTGTTTCCTTGTATCGGTGTCCCCCCATAGTACTGCAAGCCAGTTCTGCTAATACAGTTGTTTCGCTAGCTGTCCGCCGGAAACTCATCCACTCTTCAGTACGAATACCCCATTGACGGGAAGCGTATAAATCCTCCGGTCGATAGAATATCTCAGGTAAGCTATCTAAAAGTGGGTGACGGTTTTGTCCGTAGTGCAAAACAACTCTACCAATATTGAGGAGATAGCAATACGCTATTTCATGATGGCTGGGAGCTATTTGGGAACCATCAGTGGCAATAACCGTATGAATTTTAGGAGGAGTTTGAATCTCAACGCAGGTATTCAGTGGTTCTACTGGGGTTGCATTGGCAAACAAAATGCGATCGCGCCACTTTTCTTGTTTCTGTACTAACTCGAACTGGGAGGCGAGTGCATCGTGAAGATGTTTTTGAGCCAGTTCTAAACGATAGCGATTAGCAGCCGCTTCTTGAGTCAAGTGCTGACTCAAACCTTGCATTTGTACTGTGAGTTTGGTGAGATCTAGCATATTGGTTAGTGGTTAGTGATTAGTAGGGGCGCAAGGCCGCCGCGCCTGTACAGTAGTCAGTAGGGGCGCAAGGCATTGCGCCCGTACACAATTAATCGTTAGTAGTAAAAAAGTACCACTAACGACTAACCATTAACCACTAACCAATCAGAAAAATCTTGAGCAAACTGAGAGAGTGACAGTAAATGAATTCGAGAATCGTTTTTAGCAGACACCTTTTCTACTCCGGTATTGTAGCCCCAGTCTGCAAAAAAGAGTTTAACTTCCTCCAAATCCGGTTGCTGTTTCACTAATTGTAAAGTTTTCAATCGATCTTCTACAAACCACAAACTTTCTGGCGCAATCTTTTCCGCTTGAATTAATTCTCGCAAAATCTCATACTTAGGACGCTTCATTTCTTTACCAAAAATCACCTCTTTTGGTAGTTCAATCCCTTGCTGTGCTAGAAGTTGTTGTGCGAAGCGACCTTCTTTCGTAGTAACGACATATAACTTAGTTGAACTTGAGGTCGTCGCTTCGAGTTTTTCAACGATACCTGGATAAAATCTGTGCCGACTTAACCAACCGTTTAAATCGTCAGCAATCCACTTATCTCGATATTTGTCTAGTTTACTACCAATTTCTGCTGGTTTGAAATTATCTGCTTGTAAAATTTGTTGTGCGATCGCATTCCAATCCTGAAGAATGTTTTCTTCGGCGATTCCTTGAACGAGCGCTTTGACTAGTACAGGCATTTCCCAACCCGTTTCAATCACGGGTCTCAGTCGATAGAAAAGGATAGCTAAATTATCAGGGGGCGTCTGGTCATTGGGTAACCAAACTTGACAATAGGTATGCCAAGATACCTCAAAGTACTCAATCAGTCCGTCGCAAATGACACCATCGAAGTCTAAAGCTAGAATTATCGGACTATTTGCCATGATCTGTTTTGAGGATTAGACTGCTATTGTTAGCTTACCCAACTTCTCAGAACTATAGGGAATCGGGAGATGTGGGGATGAGATAGTCGAATAATTTCCGTAAAACCTGCTTGGTTAAGCGTATCCTTTTGATATGACTTGATAAGATAACTTACATTGTGAACTGGCATGACGGTAGATGTACGAAAATTTTTTCAGGCAACTGACCCTGGAAAAACCCTAGTCGTAGCAAATCCTGAAGACAGGAAGTATTACATTGATTTTTCCTCAGTACGAGGCGGTAAAATTATAGAAGAACTAAAAGATAACATTACATTTTTCTCACCCGATGACCCTACCTGTGTCTTATTTACCGGGCAATTTCAAAGGCATCAGGGGGATGTTAACAGCATCAGTTTTCATGTTAATGGACAGTATCTTGCCACAGGTTCGGGCGATAGTACGGCTAAACTGTGGAATTTGCAGGGCAAGAAGCTAGGGGAATTTAAGGGACACAAGGATCGGGTTAGAGGTATCAGTTTTAGTCCGGATGGACGATACCTCGCCACTAGCTCATTTGACGGTACTGCCAAATTATGGGACTTGCAAGGACACCAACTTGTGGAATTCAAAGGACATCAGAACCGAGTCAATAGCGTGAGTTTTAGCCCAAATGGGCAGTACTTAGCGACTGCCTCTTTTGATGGCACCGCTAGAGTGTGGAATTTGCAGGGCAAGCAACTAGTGGAATTAGAAGATCGAGGTATACTTTGGAGCGTAAGTTTTAGCCCGAATGGGCAGCACTTAGCAACTGCCTCAGACAACGGCATCATTAGACTGTGGAATCTACAGGGCAGGCAACTGAAAGAATTTCAGGGGCATCAGCGTCGTGTCAGCTGTATTAGCTTCAGCCCCGATGGGCAGCGACTAGCCACTGCTTCAAGCGATGGCAATGCCAGACTGTGGGATTTGCAGGGTAACCAATTGGCAGAATTTAAGGGACATCAAGGTTGGGTCAGCAGCGTTTGCTTCAGCCCGAATGGGCAGTCCCTTGCTACTGCTTCAGGAGATGGTACCGCCCGAATATGGGACTTACATGGCAACCAACTTGCGGAATTTAAAGGACATCAGCGCCGAGTAAGTTGCGTGAGTTTTAGCCCTGATGGGCAGTATCTTGCTACTGCCTCGGATGATGGTACTGCTAAGTTGTGGCGAATAGAAAATTTAGATCGATTACTAGCAAGAGGTTGTGATTGGTTGCATGACTATTTGACTACTAACCAAAATGTCAAAGGTATAAAACAAAAATTCTTTGTACACCAAAACAATAACGAGTAATATCATGTTCAGCTAATAACTTATAAATTAATTGGTTTATAGTTGCGCTGTCTTCGCTAAAGCGCAACTACAAACAAGCGTGTAAGTGTTCATCTGAACATGATATAAAACTAAAGTCACAATCGTAGAAGTATCGCGCACTTCGTCAACAGTCACACCGAGAATATTTCCAAAAAGAAAATGGTTCAAGTCAATTTTATTGTCTTTTTGAATGACAGTAATCAGGGTAATCCCCCCAAAGGCAAAAAACGCCGAAAAAACTATCCCCATGACAACATCTTCTTTAATAGGCTATCGCGTTTTAATGAAAGCAATTGCCATGGTACTGAGAACACCAGCAATAAATGCCCTAACAAAAATATTACCTCCCAAAAAAAGCGATCGCCAGCCTCGGTTTTCAGTGATGTACCAAATGTTAGTGCTTACTAGTTATTATTGCTACTAACCACTAACCACTAACCACTAGCTCTTAGCAATCGATCCCCAAGGTTTTTTTAATAAGAAAGGTTGATCCCCATTTAACTATAAGATATAATTATATCTGTCCTGCGATAGATGTGGATTATGAAATTTTAAGAATACAGTACACGAAGCTGCACTTTAGCTGGTCAGCATCAATTTGGAGGTGGCGCATAGAGGGTGCTAAATTAACCAAAAAACGCCGTATAGGGCGTATGCGGTTAATTCCAACCTTAGGAAGAGGAGGAATGAATACCTAAAGCAAAAGTATCTCAACCCTTGTCCAACGACCACTTTACCAGCTGAACCAAGGAAATCTATGAAAATCGCTCAAGTAGCCCCTTTGTGGGAACGGGTTCCACCTTCAACTTATGGAGGAATTGAACTCGTGGTGAGTCGTCTGACCGATGAACTCGTGCGTCGGGGTCACGATGTGACTTTATTTGCCTCAGGCGATTCGCAAACACTGGCTGAGTTAGACGCAATTTGTCCTCGTGCATTGCGCTTGGACCCGGACATCAAAGAAGGTATGATGTACGAGATGCTCGAAGCTAGCCACGTTTACCAACAAGCGGCAGAATTCGACATCATCCATTCCCATGTAGGAATTTGGACTTTGCCTTTGGCAAGCATGGTGTCAACCCCCACAGTACATACCTTGCATGGCATATTTACCCGTGACGGCAGCAAAGTATATACCCTTCACAGAACGCAACCATACATCAGTATTAGCAACGCCCAGCGCCAATTAGACCTAAATTATGCAAGCACCGTATACAACGGGATCGATTTAGGTGACTACCAATTTGTATCTCAACCAGCACAGCCGCCCTATCTTGCCTTTTTAGGACGCTTTTCTCCAGAAAAAGGACCTTCTCATGCGATCGCCATAGCCAAGAAAACTGGTTGGCGCTTAAAAATGGCAGGAAAGGTCGATGTCGTAGATAAAGAGTTTTTCGAGAAAGAGATTGCCCCGCAGATTGATGGTAAGCAGATTGAATATCTGGGTGAAGTAGACCATGCTGCGAAAGTAGAGCTTTTGGGCAATGCATCTATTACCCTCTTTCCTATCACTTGGCGAGAACCCTTTGGTTTAGTGATGATTGAATCAATGGCGGCTGGTACACCAGTGATTGGGATCGATATGGGTTCCGTATCAGAAGTCATTGCTCATGGCAAAACAGGTTTTGTTTGCCAAAGCTATGAAGAAATGGCGACAATGATTCCAGCAGCTTTAGAATTAAATCGTCAGATATGCCGAGAACACGTGGAAAAAAACTTCACCGTGACTCAAATGGTAGACGGTTATGTAGCGGTCTATGAAAAAATCCTCAGCGATCGCAATGAGAGAAACGGACGAATTCCAACTCTTAGAACTTCGCTAACATCAATTGCTTGATAAAGCTCTCATCCAAAGGATGAAACCTAGAACGAAAACTCAATGATTTCATCCTTTATCCTTTACACTTTATCCTTTCTTCAGACTTTACAAGCTTTTTGTGACAAGGAGAATCAATATGAGAACGACGACTCACAGTTGTCTTTGCTGCGGTAATTCTTTGTTACGACACGTGCGTCATCAAGGAGTTTACTGGTTTTGCCAATCCTGTCGGCAAGAAGTGCCTTTACTATCTGTTAGTCAGTCACACTTCTTAAACCAAGGAAGGAATACAAAGCACTCAATGTTACCCCAATTGATTCTGACGTAAAACAACTAAAGTGCAGCAAAACATAGTTGTCAGTTACGTTTTTGCCTCCAAACTGTTTTAATGATGCTTTAAACTCAAGATTTTCCAGCAAATAGTGCAGCTACCAATTCTCTATTTCTTTTTTTCTTTGCAGAATCTAGCAAATCCCCATTATTTCCTTATTAAGGGAATAGTGGGGGGTTTCTTTATCTGTAGTTATAGACGTAAAGTATCAATCATGTGTTCCCGAAATAACAATATTATTTTTAAATGTAATGTTTATTTAAGATTTGAAATTTTTATATATCATGATGTTGTGCTATTGCACCAACTGAATTTGCGAAATGTGAGCGATCGTACAGATTGAGTGAAAAATTTTAGATTTGATAGTTAGTATACGGCTATTGTGCCATTTAGGGGCTAACCAAATTTCAATCATTCCTCTTCCATGAGTTTTAGATTTGAGAAAAACTCTCAGGTGATAAAAAACTTAGTTTCTCAGTTTTTCACTTCAATAAATACTGGAAGGATTTCATGATGGATCTACCCTTTCTTCCTCCAGAAGATATGCCTCCTACCGAGGTTACATTATTTGATGAATTATTGCACAGACACCTAGAACAAGTTTCTAGCAACCGCTTCTACGAACTCTGCGACTCTACACAGCAGGCTTTATTATCACTAAGTCAGTGGTATGTTGAGATGATTGCCGGTACTATGACACTGGTAATTCTTTGTTACGACATGGACAGTTATCCGCAGATTGTCGAAGCTATTCCTCAGCTTCTCGATCGCTTAAAGCTGCTCTCAAACAATTCCAAAATCTGTATTCAACGCCCAACAGATAGAGGAATAGTGTGGAGATTTGAAGTAGAAGAACTTTCTGCTGAAGGATAAAGCTAGGAATATTCTAATAATTGAGTTAGGGACTTCCAAGAAATAAATTATCCCCGGAATGTGGAACGGGCGTCCCCGCCCGTCCTGTATTAGTGGCGGGCAAGATGCCCGCACCACAAGAAATTTTGGGATACTTTTATTTGGAAGTCCCTTAGAGGATGTTTGTAAAGTCTTGGCGAATGGAATTCGCGTCTATACAGGCAAAACCCACCTACGTGGGTTTCAAAACTGAAGGGGCGACAAAGTAAAAGAGCGTTTCCTATATACTTTGAACTTTTATCTAAGTTAGGAAGCAGCAATCTAAATGAACTAACCGGAATTCTGGTACTTTTGATTCTTGGCTTGCCTCTAAGTATATCCGGAGTACTAACAATATACTCTCTCCAATTTACTGGCACGGTTGCTTTCCTACCTAATTAGGTACTACTTACTCATATACCAGCTTAACTTTCGCAATCGAAAATCTAAAATTAAATATAGTCTCAAATTAATCCATCCCAGTGTCAAAAAATCAGCAAGAAACTCACTTAAACCGCGCACGTGCTAGTCTCAGGCAAGCACTCTCTTGGTATGGGCATCTTCGTAAAGCCGGACAGTCAAAATCAAACTCGCAATTAGCAGGGCTGGTAAAACCAGAGTTAGAGATTTTGGCCTCCACTCTCAATAAATTGGACAACAATGTAATTCGCATTGCTGCTTTTGGTTTGGTGAGTCGCGGTAAGTCAGCAGTACTTAATGCTTTGCTAGGACAAAAGATTTTGCAAACAGGTCCCCTGAATGGTGTGACACAGTACCCCCGTTCCGTACATTGGAATCCTGGAGGTAAAGTCCAGGTAGAATTAATTGATACACCAGGACTGGATGAAATTGAAGGAGATGCACGGGCGCAAATGGCACGAGAAGTGTCTCAACAGGCTGATTTGATCTTGTTTGTTGTCTCTGGTGATATTACTCGTACAGAATATCAAGCATTGTGCAAATTGCGACAAACACAAAAACCTTTGATTCTGGTGTTTAACAAGATAGATTTGTACCCAGATACAGACAAACAGACGATTTATAAAAATTTGCAGCAGTTGGGTAGCGGGAGTCTCCAAAGAACTCCTTTGCAACCTGATGAAATTGTTATGGTGGCTGCAGAACCCGCACCAATGGAAGTTCGCGTGGAGTGGCAAGATGGTCGAGTCACGCAAGAATGGGAAACTCCATCACCACAAATAGAGGAACTTAAAGAAACTATTCTGAAAATTCTGAATCGTGAAGGGCGTTCTCTTCTGGCTTTAAATGCACTTATTCAAGCACGGGATGCAGAAGAAACGATCGCAGAAAAAACTATCAAATTACGTCAGGAAGAAGCAGAAAATCTGATTTGGCGGTATACCAAATATAAAGCTTTAACTGTCGGTCTCAATCCGATTGCTTTTTTAGATATTCTTGGTGGAACTATTGCTGACTTGGCTTTAATTCGATCGCTAGCACGTCTGTACGGTTTGCCGATGACTGGTTATGAAGCAGGGAAAGTTTTAAAAACAATTGTATTTAGTTCTGGTGGTATGCTGCTAGGTGAAATAGGCAGTAGCGTGCTTTTGGGTTTGGGCAAAAGTGCAACTGCTATTGCTTCAGGAGAGAATCCTATTAATATGACTGCTTATGCTGGAACAGCTATAACCCAAGCAGGTATTGCCGGTTACGGAGCATACGCTGTGGGAAAAGCAGCACAAGTGTACTTAGAAAGAGGCTGTTCTTGGGGACAGTTAGGAGCAAGTACGGTAATTCAAGAAATTCTCTCAGAAGTAGAACAGAATACAATTTTGTATCGATTGCAACAGGAGTTAGGATTGCTCAATCGGGAGTCATGAGTATATTGAGGGACTTCCAAATCAAAACATCTCCAGTGGGCTGAGCATTTGCGCCCGCCCATTTAACGTTTTCCAGTCATCACCATCCGAACCCCACCTTTAGGCGCAAGGGTAAACCCACGACGTTGAAGTTTTACTGGTTTATTATCCAAATTGGCAAGTTGATACTTCGATAAAATCGTTGCGAGAACAAGTTTCATTTCTAGTTGAGCTAAAGCATATCCCAAACAGTGCCGACTTCCGCCACCAAAAGGAAAATATTCACTCTTGGAGTACTGGCGCTCAAAAAAACGTTCTGGTTTAAATTGTCGAGCATTAGGATATAAATCTTCTCGATAATGGACGAGGTAAATACTTGGCATTAAGGTTGTCTCAGCATCAAACTGGTATCCCCCAATTGTTATAGGTGATTTGGTGATGCGTGGAAAAAGCACAGGAAGGATAGGATACATCCGCAGTGTTTCTTGACACACTGCAGTTAAATAGGGAAGCTGAGCAATTTCCATGGGGTTTGAGCTTTCTCCCAAGCTGTCTAGTTCCTGTAGCAATTTTTCAAGAACGTCTGGATGTTGATGAATTTGATAGAAAGCCCAAGTGAGTGTTGTTGCAGTAGTTTCATGCCCAGCAAATAAAATCGTTAGTAGTTCATCTTTTAATTCTTCGTTGCTCATCGCTTGACCTTGGTCGTCCCGTGCTGCCATCATCAGGCTGAGGATATCGCCACGCCCCGAATCTCCCTGTGTTCTTCTCTCCTCAATTTCTGCAATAAGTAAGTCATAAACTTGGCGTTGTCGCAGTTTCATTCGTCCCCAAGGAGTCCAATCTCCCCAATCTTGTTGTAAGAACCGTAAAAATAGCATACTAGAGCGGAGCGGAGAATCGGTCATATTGAGCCAATCCGTAAGTAGGGGTTTAAGTTGTTGATAGCGTTCCCCTTCGCTCAAGCCAAAGACGATTTGCAATATCACCTCTAGGCTAATCTTCTGCATGGCAGTCCGCACCACAAAAGGTTGACCGACAAGCCACTGACTTGCAAGCTGTTCCGTCAAGAGGCAAATTTGTTTGGCGTAAGTTAGTAAACTTTCTCCATGAAATGGAGGCATTAATAATTTTCGTTCTCGCCGATGGCGATCGCCATCCATTAACATCAAAGAGTTTTTCCCGATGAGAGGTTCTGCGAGTGCATTTCCACGTCCCGCATCAAACTGTTTGGCATCTTGATTAAAAATCTCTTGAATTGCTTGAGGGTTACCGACAAGCACATAGGTTCCCAGCCCACCCAGTCGCATAGTAAAAATGTCACCATATTTTTGGCTGTATCTTTCTTGAAAAGCGAGCGGATCGGCAATCCAATTCATGAGTTGCCACCAAGAAAAACTGGTGATGCGGTTCGGTAATTGACTCAACATGGCACTTCATTTTTACTATCAATATGAATTAACTTTACTTCTAAGCAGATCTTGTGTGTTGTGAAAACAACAGTTCGTCACTGGTCACTGGTCACCGGTCACTGCTTTTTGTGCCAAGCAAGTCATCTGCACGATCGCATTTAAATCGAGTGGTTGAGCCTCACTTTCCATTCCCAACCACAACAAGTACTCAATATTCCCCGCAGGACCTGTAATAGGCGACCAAGTTAAACCTTTGTATTGCCATCCCAACTCTTGTGCCGTTTGCAACACCTGAAATATAGCGTTTGCTTGGTCTTTAGGGTCACGCACAACACCCTTTTTCCCAACACGGTCTTTTCCCACCTCAAATTGGGGTTTCACCAACAAAACTACTTCACAAGGAGGTTGCAGTAATTGCTGCAGGGCAGCCAAAATCTTGGTTAACGAAATAAACGACACATCCACAACTGCCAGATCGGCCACTTCTGCTCTACCATACAACTCATCTGGTGTCAAATATCGTAAATTTGTGCGTTCCTTCAAAATCACTCGCGAATCATTTCGCAACCGCCAATCAACTTGTCCGTACCCAACATCAACCCCATAAACTCGTTTTGCACCTGCTTGGAGCAAACAATCAGTAAAACCCCCTGTCGAAATGCCACCATCCAAACAAATCCGTCCTTCTACAGGAATGGCAAACGATTCTATTGCCTTGGCTAACTTTTCTCCACCTCTAGAAACAAAACGCGATCGCTCTTTTATCTGAATTTGAGCCGAAACATCAACCTCTGTACCAGCTTTGTCAACAAGAACACCATTAACCAGAACTTCCCCTGCTTGAATGAGGCGTTGAGCTAAAGCACGAGACGAACACAGAGCACGTTCTACCAATAAAACATCAAGTCTTTGCTTAACCAAGCTTTCTTTGGCATCCTTCTGTATACAGCAATCAGTAATTAGCGATCGTTTATCACAAATTACCTGATAAGCGATCGCCAGTCACTGAGTTGGTGAAAGTTACTGTTTTCCTTCAGCAATCAGTCAGTAAAACAGCGAACAGAGAAACTGGTCACTGGTCACTTGGTCACTTGGTCACCGGTCACTGGTCACTGGTCACTGTTTAGATATCTTTTTCGCTTAACTCTCTGGTTATGTAGTCAAACGGCTCATCTAAAAAGGTAGTATCGCTCACACCTGTTGCAGCCACTTGCGCCTTCACAATATCCTTCATAATTTGGATACCGAAAACAGTAGGACCAATGGGAACTCCCAAAGAATTGTAAGTTTCCCGCAACCCTTGCAGCACGCGCTCATCTAGAACATCCATACTACCTGCAACCAGAGCATAGGTAGCATAGCGCAGGTAGTAGTCCATATCACGGAGACAAGCCGCATAACGACGAGTTGTGTAAGCATTTCCACCCGGACGAATCAACTCAGGTTGTTCCTCAAATAATTTAGAACCAGCCTGCTTGACAATTGACGCCGCATTTGAGTTGATAGACGCAGCAGCTTGAACCCGTGCTGTTCCACTTTCAAAATACGACTTGAGGTTGTCTATGGCATTCCGGTCAAAATAACGTCCAGCAACGTCATAATTTTTAATTAAGCTAGTTACTGCATCCCGCATTCCTTTTTCTCCCAATCAATCCTATTATGGTTTGATATTTATCTGATTGCTGTTCGCAATCGGCATCTTTTTGCGCCACTTATTAAAAGAAGCCACAGCACAAAAACAATCTGTGCGCTATTTATGGATTCTATGCCAAAGTTGTCCCTTGCGGGGTGAACTTTTTTAAGAGGGAGTGACCAGTGACCAGTGACCAGTGACCAGTGACCAGTGACCAGTGACCAGTGACCATTATTTAAATAAAAATTAAATGTCATGCTTCTCAATGACATTTTGTAGTAAACAATACAAAATCTACTAATGTCCTGTTTCTAGGATATTCCAGGGGTCTGATGGATTTGCAGTTAGCGAGCTTTCTTCAGCAAACATTGAACACTCTGGTTTTACTATTGATAAATCGGCAGCCTAAGGAGTAACCATGACAACCCCACAAGAAGTCCTGAAGATGATTCAGGATAACAACATTCAGATGATCGATCTGAAATTCATCGATATGCCAGGGATTTGGCAGCACTTGACGCTTTACCAAAACCAAATCGATGAGACTTCCTTTACGGACGGCGTACCTTTCGACGGTTCTAGTATCCGGGGTTGGAAAGCCATCAACGAATCGGACATGGCGATGGTACTCGATCCAAACACTGCCTGGATCGACCCTTTCATGCAAGAACCAACGCTCAGTATTATCTGTAGCATTAAGGAACCTCGCACGGATGAATGGTACAGCCGTTGTCCTCGCGTGATTGCCCAGAAAGCAGTTGACTATCTGGTGAAAACTGGTCTTGGCGATACAGCGTTCTTTGGTCCTGAAGCTGAATTTTTCATTTTTGATGATGTCCGCTTTGACCAAAACCAACACTCAGGCTACTACTATGTAGACTCGGTTGAAGGTCGTTGGAATTCTGGTAGAGAAGAAGGTCCCAACCTGGGTTACAAACCCCGCTACAAAGAGGGTTACTTCCCAGTTGCGCCTACGGATACCTCACAAGATATGCGGACAGAAATGCTGCTCACCATGGCAAAGTGCGGAGTGCCAATTGAAAAGCACCACCACGAAGTTGCTACTGGCGGTCAGTGTGAACTGGGTTTCCGTTTTGGAAAGTTGATTGAAGCAGCTGATTGGTTGTTGACTTATAAGTACGTCATCAAGAACGTTGCTAAGAAGTATGGTAAAACCGTTACCTTCATGCCCAAGCCAGTCTTCCAAGACAACGGCTCTGGCATGCACACCCACCAATCTATTTGGAAGGATGGTCAACCGTTGTTTGCTGGAGACAAGTATGCTGGCTTGAGTGATATGGCGCTGCACTACATTGGCGGTATTCTCAAACACGCACCTGCATTGCTTGCAATCACTAACCCCACTACCAACTCTTACAAGCGCTTAGTACCCGGTTACGAAGCACCAGTAAACTTGGCTTATTCTCAAGGTAACCGTTCCGCTTCGATTCGGATTCCATTGTCTGGTACTAACCCCAAAGCCAAGCGCTTGGAGTTCCGTTGTCCTGATGCGACTTCTAACCCCTATCTGGCATTCGCTGCTATGTTATGCGCTGGGATAGATGGTATCAAGAACAAAATTGACCCCGGTCAACCTTTGGATAAGAATATTTACGAACTTTCTCCTGAAGAATTGGCGAAAGTTCCTTCAACTCCAGGTTCTCTTGAACTCGCGTTGGAAGCACTAGAAAACGACCACACGTTCTTAACCGAACCCGGTGTATTCACTGAAGACTTGATCCAAACTTGGATTTCCTACAAGTTGGACAATGAAGTGAACCCAATGCGCTTACGTCCTCATCCCTACGAATTTTCTCTCTATTACGATGTTTAATTTTTAGGGACTCCTGCAAGATACTTAGATCCCTGACTTCTTAAAGAAGTCGGGGATCCAATCAACACAAAGCCACCCGCTAGTGGTGGTTTTTTATTGGAGATTGGGGATTGGGCATTGTTTCTTGCCTATTCCCTATTCCCCATTCCCCATTCCCTAACTCATTGACGCATTACTGGAATCGTAAGTCATGCGAGCAGAGGGGTCAATTTTGCCTTGAGTTGGGTTCCAATAGTGGGAAACTTCTCCAGGAAGACCTAACTCTTCGCCTGCACGACCCAGCATGGATTGTTGACGATTCTTAATCAACTGATAATGACGCATCATAAGAGCACGTGCTTTTTCTTGTGTAGACATACCTAAATCCTCCTTAATGGTTTTTTATTTATAAATGTCAATATTGCCTGACATAGTTCCATACTTTTAAGATAGCACGCATTCTGTATCTAAAGTTACGAAATAGAATTTTTAATAAAACTTAATAATTTAACAGATCCAAAAGTGGTCTTTTTAAGCTGTAAACCCTTCTTTAGATTTATGAGATATAAGTTACAAATACTTAAAATATGTAAAGATATATTCTAAAAACTTAATTAAAGGAAATTCTCATGTCCGACACTTTAACCAAACTGACCTATCAAACTTTTCAGCAAGGCAAGAATTATTTTGGTCTAACCCATAAAATCGTAAGTATCCGCCTAAAGAAGTTCATCTTCCCTCAAGAAGGCATATCTCAGTCCATTCCCAGTGAGGTTTTACTGAAATTTCAAAAAAGGCTAAATAATTTGCTAGAAGTTGATTGGGAAGATGCAGGACGGGGTGTGTACCCTAAAAGCTTGTTGTTCGATAACCCTTGGGAAGACTTTTTCCGGTACTATCCTCTGATATGGCTTGATTTACCACAAATTTGGGATAGGGCGAACCAAAGGAAATACCAAGATTTTACCCCTGAAGTAGATATCAACGGTTATCCCAGCTACTACGTCCAAAACTTCCATCACCAAACCAATGGCTACTTGAGTGATTTATCAGCCAATCTGTATGATTTGCAGGTGGAAATTCTGTTTCAAGGTTCAGCAGATACCATGCGACGGCGCATTCTTGCTCCCTTGAAAAAAGGGTTAGAAGTTTTCAAAGACTTAGCCCCTCGTCAAGTACGTGTTTTGGACGTAGCTTGCGGAACTGGTCGCACTTTAAGGATGATTCGAGCCACTTTATCTCAAGCATCTCTGTTTGGTACAGATTTGTCACCAGCATATCTGCGGAAGGCAAATGAGCTTTTGTCTGAAATACCTGGGGAATTACCCCAACTCTTACAGGCAAATGCGGAAGAGTTACCTTACGTAGATAACTACTTCCATGCTGTCACCTCTGTTTTTCTCTTTCATGAATTACCTGCAACAGCTCGTCAACGGGTTATTGAAGAATGCTTTAGGGTCACAAAACCAGGTGGTGTTTTTATAATTTGTGACTCAATTCAAATAAGTGATTCCCCAGAACTGGAACCGTTAATGGAAAACTTCCACGAAACTTTCCATGAACCTTACTACAAGCATTACATCACTGATAACCTGGTAGAGCGATTGAAACAAGCAGGTTTTGTGAATATTGAGACACAAGTTCACTTCATGAGCAAGTATTTGATTGCTCGCAAAGCAGCTTAAGTGTTTCTAATAACTTTACTGTTGACATGGGGTGGTAGATTGAGCCACCCTCTTTTTTTGCACACTTAAGTAAGTTCGTAAGAAAAAACCAAACTATGCGATAACAGGGGAGTGGGGAATAGGGAGTAGGGAGTAGGTGAAAGAGTGTTTCTTTCATTCGTAGCGGGTGGTGTGCCGTGGGGCTGCTCCCAAGCAACCAAAAAGTTGCAATAGGAGTTCTCTGTGTATTTGAAGAGCTTTAAATACTTGCTCTACTGACAGCAATTGGACTTGGCATTGATGCAAGATTTACTGCTCACTTAGTATACAAAATAATTGGTAAAACCCCAAAATATTACTTAAATGTCTAACAATCCAAATGTGACTTTTTTGCTTTGGAGGGTGCGTATCGGATAGTAAGCATAACACCCTGGATTACCGTACTCTTATTCCCTTGCTACAAGGTCTCTGCCGCCCCAAGAACTGGCATAAACTTGCAGTTGTTAGACATCAGATTGCGTAGTACTGATAAATTCCATTAATTCTCTACGTCCACTACCTCTGTAAGGTGAACGTCTAGAGCCTCCAGGTTGTGAGGTTGAGCTTCTTCTTGTCGCTCTCGCCAAAATCAATTGTGGCGAATCATATTTGGATGAGAAAGTGTTAGGTACTTGGTTGTTAATAGCAAAGGAGCTACACAGGAAACCTACGATTAAAAGTGAAACAGCTGCACGCATAATGAATGTTTATTTTTGAACTATCCATTTCACTGATACTGAGTTTTCTTTTGTGCATCCGGATAATTTATTTAAGAGTATTGTTTTTTACCGCAAAAAAACCTTGTTAGCAATCGATATGTTCAACTAGTAACCAATTTCCCGCACGGTTAAAACGACCCCAAATTTTGAGTAGTTGCCCATGAAGATATGTTTGCAACTGCTCGTCAATGTGCGATCGCAACGTCACAATCTGCCAAGTTTGCCCCTGGTAATTCCTTGGCAAAATAATAATAAATTTATAATCCTGCTGAGCTTGGCGATGAAAAAGCCCTGTGAAACAATCAATGTTTCTTAAATTAACAGAATCGCCATCACAGTAAAAGTCCTGAGGAGGCGATAAGTGGGGGCAATTGCCGCTCTTCGGATATGTTTCTGGATTATCTAAATAATACAGTTGCAAATGTAACCAATCCGGAGAATCAGGTGGTAAGTTAAATATTGGAATGATGCCAGCTGCATGGTGGCGATCGCGCAATAAAGCCTCTTGCAAGATTCTTACAGGCAGATCGCGAGGACTTAAATTTAACTCAATACACAAAGCCGCTGCCATACCAGCAGCTTGACCAATACCCATAACTACAGGTTGCAATCGAGTCGAGCCATTAGCAATATGAGAAACCGAAATATTTTTCTCACACACTAATAAACCATCTGTTTTTATAGGAACAAGACAACGGTAAGGAATTGTAAAAGGAGTTCCCGTCCAACGTCCTCCCCAGCGAATAGATTTAGGAAGGAGTTCAAATTTTACACCGGGATAATGATGGTCATTAGCATAGTTCCCAATAGCAATGGTATCCTCATGTAACGGCGCAACTCTACCTCCAGCAATTGGCAAAATATCCTGTTCTCGTATGGTAGTGAGTCCCACGAGGCGGCGGCTTTCCCGGTAATAGGGGTGAAGGGCGAAGGCGCTGGTGGGATTTTGGATTTTGGATTTTGGATTTTGGATTGAGGATTGAGGAAAAATGTCATTGGCTAAACCGTAGCGAGGACCGAGTTGATTTTGGATAAAACGGGCAAAATTTTGGCTGTGCCAAAGACATTCTTGGAGAAACTCGCGTCGCATCTCTAATGATGCTATGACTCGCTCGACGCCATGACCGTAATCATTACCATGAATCGGCCAGTTAATCATAAACAGACCCCCAGGTAAGCGCCCGTAATTCAAAAATTGTTCTGCACCGTAGTCATCCCAAGCACCAGTAAATTGTGAGGGGTTGTCATTTGGCGCACTTGGGATTTCAGGAGCAACAGATTCACCAAAATCTTGCATCACCACTACCCAAGTGGGGGCTTGCACTGGATATTTTTCTGTGAGATAATCAAATAATGCTGGAGCGCTATTTTCTCCCCATTCAGACCTCAACTCCCAACCCCAACGGTAAGGGACTTCAGCTAAAGCTAACAAATCCCCCAACTCTGTGGCATCAAGAGTCACTTTAGCATTGACAGTAAAATCTACAAACCGGACACCGCCAACGCAGTTATTTTGTTGAATGACCTCCAACGGTGTTTGTCCTGCGATCCAAAGCAAGTTTGGCAACTCTTGTACCCAATCTGCAAAAATTTCTGCTCCAATGCGGGGGTCGTAACTAAAGAAGCTAACCCAACTGTTGTCTAACCCAAGTGGCTGACGGCGTTGTAATTCTTGTATAAAAGCACCCCACAACCCTGTTTGGAAAGCTTCCAACTCATTCCCATCCGGTGCTGATACTCCTGCTGAAGTGAGCATTCCCCCCAACCAAGGAAATTCACTCACCAAAATAGTTTTTGCCCCCCGTCGTGCTGCTTGGATAGCAGCTGCGGTTCCTCCTGTCCCGCCTCCGACTACTAAAACATCGGCTGTATATGTCTGATTAACCATTCCTGACTTTCTGGTAGATAACTGAGTACCATTTTGGATTTTAGATGCATGGATTTTGCGCTACTCCCTACTCCCTACTCCCCATTCCCTACCTCTAATTGTTGCCTAAGGTCGCGGATTGCTGCACTTGTATTTCGCTCATACGCAATTTGTAAGCATCTAGCAATGACATCATGAATATTGATGTCTGGAAAATAGACGCTTTGAGTTTGGAGAATATATTCTGTACCTTGTAACTGATAGATAGAAAGCTGTTTTTTCTTAAAAAACCAAACTTCGGGAACTTTGTAGGGAAGGTAATCATTGACATCGGAATAGCTAGTTACGTCAATCTCCAGTACCAAATCAAAAGGAGGATCGATACTCCAGTTAATTCGCTCTTTGCCTGATGCAGTTTCCCAATTATCAATGTAGAAGCAGTAATCAGGCTCAATACCGCTTTCTTCTGAAAGTTCTATCGTCACTGGGGTAAACGCATCATATTCGCGACCAGTGTAATCCAACAAAGTTGTAATGATATGGGCGATTAAGTGAGCATCACGTCCATGCTTGGGAAGGGGAGACATGAGAAGAACTTCCTGGTTTTGGTATTTCATACGTGGGATAGAACTGTCACCTCGTTGTTGAGATAATATTTGATACTCTTCCCACGTAGCAGATAACCGTATAACAGCTCCTGGTGGTAGCTGGATTTTTTCAGGTGAAACGAGAGCAAACACGGCGGAAACTCCCTTTAGCTGTAAGCATGAAATGGCTAGTTTTTGTAATGATAACGCAATTTCCTTGTCGTCCTTTGTTGTTAGTTTTTCGATTATTGCGTTTATGTAATACAATAATAATTGTAACTTAGGAAAAATTTTTAGATACTGAGTATGACCATCATATTAGGGACTACTGCATCGCTAGAGTCCGCAGTCGCGCAAGAGCAAGAAGCTCAAACTCTCAAGCAATTAGAGCAAATCTTGCGAACAGAAGGTAACATTGCCAAAATAGTAGGAGCCAACGGAGAACAAATTGATATTCCCGAGTCACTGCGTCAGGTATTGCATTACATCGTTCAATCTTTTGTGAAAGGTGAAACTATATCTATAATTCCAGAAAATTGTGAAATGACGACACAACAAGCAGCAGATTTTCTCAATGTTTCACGTCCCTATTTAATTAAGTTACTCGAACAAGAAGATATTCCTTACATTAAAGTCGGAACACATCGAAGGGTTCTTTTTCGAGATTTAATGAAATATAAAGAACAACGAGATATTAAGCGTCGGCAAGCTCTTCAAGAGCTTACTGAGTTTCTGCAAGATGAGGGATTTTACGATGAGGAGAAAAGTTTCTCCACCAGATGAGGAAACACCAACTCAGAAAAAAAGCGATTAAAAAAAGAACGCCTTTTCCAAGTATTACATGGTATCAGCACAATTAGATCCAGATAATGGTTTTTTCCTTGAACCATAAGGTATTATTTCCTCTCTCTCTTCAAAAATGAGCGAACGTACAGTATTTTAATTATAACCAAGTATAAATACACGGTGTAGTCTCACTTGTATTAAACATAGTTCTTGTGGGATGGGCATCTTGCCCGTCCCTGATACAAGACTGCAAGATGCAGGAACTACAAAAACTGAAACTGTATTTCGTAGTACAAAATTCACCGAAGAGTGTTAGATCTAATATCGTTGAGCGGTGAAAAATCAAAGTGAAAGCACAGGTCTTTAGAGGCGTCAATCAGCTATCTTACGAAGAGATTCCCGTACCTACACTGGAACCTGATGAAGTCTTAGTTCAAGTGCAAGTTGTGGGATTGTGTCAATCTGATATCAAAAAAATTCGTTATCCCCTGTACGAACCACCACGTATCTTTGGACATGAAACTGCGGGAACTATAGCAGCGATCGGTTCTGAGGTCACAGGCTGGCAGATTGGGCAAAGGGTAGCAGTTATGCATCACATACCTTGTATGCGTTGCGCTTATTGCTTAAATGATAACTTTTCCATGTGCGATACTTACAAAAATATCTGTACTACGGCAGGGTTTGCACCTAGTGGAGGTGGTTTTGCTGAGTACGTTAAAGTTCCCGGTCATATTGTCAGAAACGGTGGGTTAATTCCCATTCCCGATAATGTGAGTTTTGAACAAGCAAGTTTTGTAGAACCAACTAACTGCTGTCTTAAAGCAGTGAAAAAAGCTCAAATTGCCCCAGGTCAAACAGTTTTAATTACTGGTGCTGGACCAATTGGGTTGATGTTTATCATGTTGGTGAAGTATTTTGGAGCAAGAGCGATCGCTACCGACTTACTGCCTTCGAGAATGGAAAAAGCTTTGAATGTGGGAGCAGAAGCAGCATTTGATGCTCGCGATCCTAATTTACCAGAAAAGATTCATGCCCTAACCAATGGTTTGGGAGTTGATGTCACTCTGCTTGCTGTCCCCAGTGAAAAAGCGTTCTTCCAATCCCTCGACTGTACCCGCAAAGGTGGCAAAATTCTCTTTTTCGCTGAATTTCCCGATGAAGTAGAAATTTCCATCAATCCCAATCTTCTTTATAGAAGAGAAATAGATTTGATGGGTAGCTACAGTTCATCATATCGACTACAAAGTTTAGCAGCTGATATCGTGTTTAATAAGCGCATTGACGTACAAGCTTTGATTAGCGATCGCATCCCATTACAAGATTTGTCAGCAGCCGTAGAAAGAGCGATCGCACCGACTCCGGAAACTTACAAAATATTGATAGTTAATAGTTAGTGGTTAGTAGATAGTAGTTAGTGGTTAGTGGTTAGTAGCTAATATTAACAACTAACAACTAACAACTAACAACCAACAACTAACAACTAACCACTAACAAAAATGCTTATTCTAGTAACAATTCTCGCCTTCTACCTAGCATGGAATTTAGGAGCAAATGATGTTGCTAACTCAATGGGAACATCAGTAGGCTCCAAAGCCGTGACATTGAAACAAGCCCTGATAATTGCAGGGATATTAGAATTTACGGGTGCAGTTCTTTTTGGACATGAAGTATCACAAACTCTGGCAACAAAAATTGCCAATCCTGCTTTATTTGTCAATGCACCTCAGACACTAGTGACTGGAATGTTAACAGTTCTTATATCTTGTGGTTTGTGGTTGCAAATAGCCACATCACGGGGTTTACCTGTCTCTTCTTCCCATGCAGTTGTAGGTGCGATCGCCGGATTTAGTTGGGTTGCGTTAGGAGTCAATGCTATTGATTGGTTATCCATTGGACGAATTACTATCGGCTGGATTGTTACCCCAATTATTAGTGGTGCGATCGCCGCTTTATTCTACAGTCAAATTAAGTATTGGATTCTAGATCGACCAAACCCACTGATACCCTTAAACGAATGGATTCCTTGGTTGAGTGCAATTTTGCTAGGAGTTTTTGGTGTTATTGTTTTACCATCAGTCACTCAACCAATAGCAAATTTTTTGATAACACAAGTTGGGTTCAAAATACCCGCACATGATATTTCCTTAGCCAGTGGTGCTTTAGCAGCCGTTGGTCTCACGTTCTACAGTTGGCGACAGTTGGAAGACACGAGAGGAGAGAAGGAAAGTTATCATCCCCAATTTCAAAATCCCGTTGAAGAATTATTCGCTAGATTTCAACTATTAAGTGCTTGTTTTGTAGCGTTTGCTCATGGCTCCAATGATGTTGGCAATGCCATAGCACCTTTGGCGACAATTGTCTATATCAATCGTACTGGTACAGTACCCCTAAACGGTATTGATATTCCCCTATGGATTTTAGTTATTGGTGGTGTTGGTATTGTAGCTGGTTTAGCTGTTTGGGGTAAAAAAGTGATTGCCACCATAGGAGAAAGTATTATTGCCCTACAACCCAGTAGCGGATTCTGTGCTGAACTAGCAACTGCTACCACCATTTTACTTGCTTCACGAATCGGGTTACCTGTGTCTACTTCTCATGCTCTCGTCGGTGGCGTTGTTGGCATTGGATTGGTAAAAGATGCAAAGTCCGTTCAGTTTAAAACACTCCAAGGGATTGCTGCAGCATGGCTCATCACAGTTCCCCTAAGTGCAGGCATTTGTGCTATTTTATTCGGCATTATCAATTGGGTAACCTAGATCCCCGACTTCTACAAGGATACTGTTGGCGAATGGGGGGTCAGACCCCCTATGTGGAATCAGAATCTAGAATCAGAATGGGAGCAACTGCTATAAAGTGCGGGCGTGCCCTCTTGACAAAAACATCTTTTATCTGACTGATGCGATGGTGGTATGGGGGATGTGCGCTCAACCCCATGCGGTAAACAGGCGATCGAACATCACCTCACCCGGTAAACAGGCGATCGAACATCACCTCACCCGGTAAACAGGCGATCGAACATCACCTAACCTGGTAAACAGGCGATGCCCTTTGAAAAAGGCAGCCCACAAAGGGTGGGCTGCTGTGGAAACTACATTGGTGAAGAAATATGGGGTTATGGACTTTGATGAGAGAATCAGGGGGTTTTGACTTCCATTCGTGTCCTTTGAAAAGTCAGAATGAAAAGATGACAACAGAAGTCAGTGGTGAGGTCTGAGTATGGTACTGCATCCAAAAAATCAATGGGAGATACCACAACAAACAGTGCAAGTAGCACGTGCATCGTTCCCCAAGGGTAATATGTATATGCATATGTATGATGAGATCGGAAGTATCTACTCTGATAGAGAGTTTCAAGAGCTATTTCCGGCGGTGTGTGGTCAATCAGCAATATCACCAGGAAAGTTAGCCTTGGTGACGGTGATGCAATTTACAGAGGGATTAACAGATCGTCAAGCCGCAGATGCAGTCAGAAGTCGGATAGATTGGAAATATGTGTTGGGGTTAGAGTTAACAGATTCGGGATTTGATTGTAGCGTTTTGAGCGAGTTTCGCCGCCGATTATGTGAGCATGGATTATCGAACAAACTGTTGGATTTAATGTTGGTGAGGTTTCAAGAAAAAAAACTCATCAAGCAGCGTGGTAAGCAACGAACAGACTCAACTCAAGTGTTAGCAACAATACGTCAAGTTAATAGGTTAGAGTTAGTGGGAGAAGCATTGAGAGCCGCGCTCAACGAAATTGCGGCGGTAGAGCCAGAATGGTTAACTCTGATTATTAGTGAGAGATGGTTTGAGCATTATAGCTGGAGATTTGATAATTATCGATTACCAAAAAGTCAAAGTGAGCGGGAGGAGTTAGCGCTAAAAATAGGATTTGATGGGCATTATTTACTGCAAAAAACTTGGTTTGGCTCAAGCGAAAAAAGAGAATTGCAGCAACTCGAAAGTGTAGAAATCTTAAGACAGATATGGATTCAGCAGTATACATTTAATACCAGTGGATTAGTCTGGCGAAATCCTGACAAAATCGGATTGCCACCGAATTCGATTTGTATAGAATCCCCCTATGATATAGACGCACGTAATAGTAGCAAGCGAGATATCAATTGGACAGGATATAAAGTTCATTTCACAGAAACTTGTGATGAGGAGACCCCAAATTTCATCACTAATGTAGTGACGACAACTGCTACCACTCCAGATGGGGAAGTAACTTCGGTAGTTCATGAGCAACTGGCTGCCAAAGATTTGCTCCCACAAGAGCATTATGTGGACGCGGCTTATGTGGATGCTTACCAATTAGTAGAAAGCCATGAAAATTATCAAATTTCTGTTGTTGGTCCTGTGGCTATGAATAGGTCGTGGCAAGCCAAATTAAACACGGGTTTTGATGTGAGTGCCTTTATCATTGATTGGGACAAACAAGTTGTTCAATGTCCAATGGGTTCAAGCAGTCGCATTTGGCGTCCAACTCGTGATTGCAATCACAATCCCTTAATTGAAGTTGTCTTTGACCGTAAGACTTGTGAGAAATGCCCAATGAGAAGTGATTGTACCAATGCTAAAACTGCGCCGCGAAAAATTAAGTTGCGACCGCGTGCGGAATTTGATGCACGTTGCGGAGCGTCGCCAACAACAACAAACTCCAGAGTTTCAGCGCCGCTACGCACGTCGCGCTGGTGTTGAGGGTACGATCTCTCAAGGCATTGTTCGATTTGATTTGCGTCGGACTCGATATTATGGACTAGTGAAAACACATCTACAGCATATCGCCACTGCTTGTGCAATTAATTTAGCTCGTTTTTTTGCTTGGTCAATTCGTCCAACTAAAGCTTTGACTCGCAAAAGTTCATTTGCGGCCCTGCGTGCTGAACTGGCTTAATTTATCACTGACCAGAAATTCCATCAGCACCAAAAAATTAGCTGATTACATAAATCAAACTATTGAAAAAATCACGCCAAACCCAATTTTTTCTCATTTAATTCAGCAATGAAAACATTCAGACATTCATACCTGTTTGGTCTAATTTCAATTGCCTAGTTGGTAATGCCGACGTTTTGTGGGCTGCCCAATGATATCATGTCCGGTTGCATACCCATAGTTGGGACTGACGCGGAGACACGGAGACACGGGGACAAGGGAGAAATTTTTATTATGGGCAATTAGCCGAACTTGATATGAAAAGTAATACCCCCTCCTCAACGGTAGCCACCTACCTTCACATGAGTTGGGGGTCTTAAACCCAACGAACCCGGTACAGGGCAGAGGACAGGAGCCAGAATTCCCGAATACACTCCCCAGTATGCAGAGCCACACCGTGCGCTCGCTCCGGTCGGCACTAAAACTTGTATCTCTTGCTAAACAAGGGTTTCCCGATTTGAAACCATTTCATTCATGGCTATTGCTTTTCAAATGGCATCGCCTGTTTACCGGATTGGGTGATATCCGATCGCCTGTTTACCGGATTGGGTGATGTCCGATCGCCTGTTTACCGGATTGGGTGATGTCCGATCGCCTGTTTACCGGATTGGGTGATGTCCGATCGCCTGTTTACCGCATGGGGTTGAGCGCACATCCCCCATACCACCATCGCATCAGTCAGATAAAAGATGTTTTTGTCAAGAGGGCACGCCCGCACTTTATAGCAGTTGCTCCCATTCTGATTCTAGATTCTGATTCCACATAGGGGGTCTGACCCCCCATTCGCCAACAGTATCCTACAAGAAATCGGGGATATGACCAACTGAACCTGAGTGAGGAGTGGTAGTAATATTAAGTTACCAAAAGGTAACAAACTGAAGCAGGATTGGGTTAATCTCCGTTGACAGAACATGGCAAATAGTAGGAGTATAGCCCCGAAGTTGCTTGATATACGAATTAAAGGATAAAAGATAATGGGGCGATTTGAAAGGAGACCAGATAACTTGCGAGGAAAAGGCGATCTATATGCCTCTGCAGAATCTGCTATACGAGCAATTACTGAGGAGTTGCAAATCATCCAACGTGGTGTTCTCAAGTCGCTACAGGAGGATGTGAAGCGACTGCAAGCAGATAAAGAGCAATTGACCAAAGATATCCATGAGTTGCAAGAAGAAAAAGGACATTTGCTGATTGAGCAGCAAATCACCCAGCAGCAAGCATTGATTCGTCAATTATCGCAGGTTTTGGCTAGCCACATATCTCTGCAACTGCAATCTTCTTTGGAAACACTGACAAATCAAGCGGTGCAGAATGCCTCGCAAACAGCGACCAGCCAAGAAACCACTGTAACACCAACTCCCAGCACAACGGAGCAAAGCAATCCAAATACTTTCAAACTTCTTAACTCTTTGGATAATGCACTGATTACCACATTCAATTCACTTCAACAAGATCTGAAAAACTATCAAAGCAGTCTTTCGCAACAATTATCTCGGATGCACGGCCAACAGAAGCAGGGAGAAACGATCTTAGCAGAGTTGGTGGATCGCCTTCGTCAAGAATTACAAACAACAACTGACGATACTTCGCCTGTACTTCAAGAAACTCCTGCTTCTGAGGATGAGCCAATTCTTCCAAAACCGCAAGCTTATGTTGAAGTTCCTACAAAGTTGCAGTTAGATGTGAATCCACCACAGGAAACCGTATTTCCAACGTCTGCAATCTTTAATGAAAACCCCACAAGCGAAACGGTAATATCTCCAGAACCAGAGCCAGTGGTGCCTGCATCACCTCCACCTGTGACAGAACTAGCACCAGAACAACCGACAATACCAAAAGAATCTTTATTTCGGCAAATTGGCATTTCATCTCTATCTGCGGTTGGTATAGTCCTAATTGTACTGTCAACGGTGACGTCGTCGCTATACAACGTTGCCATCAAGGTCATTTTTAACCCTGGTTCCCAAATTTTTGGTGTTTTTGAGGTGCAAAGTCTCTTATATCCAAGTTTGGGAAATTCTCTCTTGCTTTTAATGTTGCGGATGCTTGTGGTTGTACCACTGATGATGCTTTTGGCTCCCATTTTGCATCCAAGAGTTTGGCATGATATGCAATTCTTGTTTGACTCATTTGGCAAAAATTCAAATCATCCTACTGCAAAGCGGGCTTTAATTTTGTCGCTTGTCAGTGGATGCTTTTTGTTTTTATCACAGTTATTTATCTACCTTGCAATAGGTCAAGTCCCTACTGGAATGGCGATCGCACTTTTCTTTGTGTATCCCGTTTTAAGTGGGTTATTGTCTTGGGTACTTTTCCGGGAGCGCTTGAGTTTGCTCAATACGGGGGCTTTCGCTTCTATTGGTTTAGGGGAATTGTTGGTATTGGCGGGCGCTGTCAGTACTGGTATGGGCAATACTTCATTGGGAAGCATTGCTGCGATCGCATCTGGAATGACTTTTGCTCTCTACATCATCTTTTCGCGCATCTGTGCTACGAAAGTACATCCAGTGACATTCACGCTCATCAACTTCGTCACAATGATGGTGCTGTCGCTCGTTGGTTTATTGCTACCAATACCCGCCGACTGGGGGCTTCAAATCAACCCTACTATCCTCCTTGAACTGGTCTTGATTGCTTTTCTCTTGGGCGTGTTAACGCTTTGCAGCTACTTGTTAAATAACTTTGGCGTTCGTAAAATTGGCGCGTCACGCTCGGCCATTCTTAGTGCTATTGTACCAGCCTTAACCGTGATTTTGGCTGGATTCATCATTCAGGAAACTTTGGGAATTGAGCAAGTTTTGGGAGTGTTACTCGTGACTTGCGGAACTGCCACTCTCTGCCTTGAAAAAGTCAGAAATCTTATCAAACCTTCCAAATCACTAAATTAATTTAAGAAAGCAAAAGACATAATCGAGTCTTACTTGAAATCACAGAATGTCTTATGCTGAGGAATATTGTTAGCAAATGAACGCAGGGTCAAACCCCACACCCCTCCTTTTTTTCGCTAATTTTTGCCTGGTAAATAAGACTTGTAAAGCTTGCTGTGAAAAAGTTTCACGTGATTTATAATTTTTGTAATTCCAAATTTAGGAACGAGGTAATATAGAGTTGTAAGTAACATTTATGCAATACTAAATAAAATAGTTTGTGAAAATAGCATAAAGATGATAATAGTCTTTTGAACTCATTTTAATGATGCTTATAAAATGTTATTTTGTATCTTCTCTAACATATCCAACTAGTAGCTATTGGTAGAATTAACGAAAATTGTAGATCTTAAGGAAGGAACTTTGAACTTTGGAATATAGCCTTAATTGGAGTTCTGCGCTCTTCTGGAAAGGACGTTTCCTGCATTGCCAAGACATCAACAGAAGTTTTGAGCAAAAAGGTTGGTTCTGGAGCGTCGTGTTGTGCGATAGTGAAAGAGGAGTATCTCCCACACCCTACCCCCCACACCCCACTCCTCACTCCCTTTTTAAAGATGGCAGCTAAAAATATGTAGAGCAAATTCTTAACAATATCCTAATGCGAAAGGGAAGTGACTTACTCTGAATCACCTCAAGTTACCCCAGCACTACCTAAGTATTCGTGATTTCCCGTCATAAATTTTCCTTCAGAAAAAGTAATACCCATTAGCCCGACAACTAGTTTTGGTCGATGCAACCAACCGCGATCGAGGGGGGAAACTTCCTTGAAATCTTAGCTTTTGTGCTGAATTAGTGTAAAAAGGCAGAGGGCAGAAGGCAGCTATGCTGAAGGCTGTGATATCTATCAAGCTTTGGCTTTATCTACTTTTCACTCCTGAGAGTGGTTTCTGCCAGGTTGTACAGGAATACACCAAAGCAATTGGATCAAGTTTCCTGATGAACACTGCAATCTATGGAAATGTAGGTAGTGGCTCCTCGTATACGCTGATGCTTGCAATACTGTGGGAGTACGACAATGCAATCAAAGCCCTTGCTCTGATTCAATACTTGGAACTACGGAATAAAATCCCAAACCATGACTACCAAAAATACACACACTTAACGCATAATAGATGAACTGAGGTAACGCCAACGCCTTCAGTCGGGTGTATGCTACTGATACTTTTTTGTTGACTGAAAACTCGTAAACGTGCTATTCAACTGTCTGTAATATGAGTAACGACGTAGATCTGATCAAACGTCTTGGCCCCAGTGCAATGGATCAGATCATGCTATATCTAGCCTTTAGTGCCATGAGGACAAGCGGGCACAGGCATGGGGCATTTCTAGACGCAGCCGCTACGGCAGCTAAGTGTGCGATTTACATGACTTATCTAGAGCAGGGACAAAACCTGCGAATGACAGGGCATTTACACCACTTAGAGCCAAAGCGGGTAAAAATCATTGTTGAGGAAGTCAGACAAGCTCTGACTGAGGGTAAACTCCTAAAGATGCTGGGTTCTCAAGAACCGCGCTATCTCATTCAGTTACCCTACGTCTGGATGGAAAAGTACCCCTGGCGTCCGGGGAGATCGCGCATTCCTGGAACTAGCTTGACATCAGAAGAGAAGAAGCAAATCGAGCAAAAACTGCCGTCCAACCTTCCTGATGCTCAGTTGATCACTTCATTCGAGTTTCTGGAATTAATCGAATTCCTGCACAAGCGATCGCAGGAAGATTTGCCAGAAGAACACCGCATGGAATTGAGCGAAGCCCTAGCAGAGCATATTAAGCGCCGTTTGCTCTACTCCGGTACGGTAACCCGTATTGATTCTCCATGGGGAATGCCCTTCTATGCTCTCACCCGTCCCTTTTACGCTCCCGCCGACGAGCAAGAGCGTACTTACATCATGGTGGAAGATACAGCGCGATTCTTCCGGATGATGAGAGATTGGGCAGAACGACGACCAAATACAATGCGGGTTTTGGAAGAACTGGATATTCCTCCAGAGAAATACAAACAAGCAATGGACGAGTTGGATGAAGTGATTCGCGCATGGGCAGACAAATATCACCAAGACGGCGGTGTTCCCATGATTTTACAAATGGTGTTTGGAAAAAAAGACGACTAATCAGTTATCGGCTAACAGTCAGGCAGTCCAGTCTTGGTGTTTTTCCCAAGAAAGAATTGCCAAACCGAAGGGTAAGACAGTTATCAGTCGGCAGTGAAAACTGGATAACTGATAACTGATAATATCTTACTGATTGCCCGGAGTTAAAGAACCGGGAGCCGTTGCAGGTGGAACGGTGGGCGGCTGAGATGGAGTTGGGGTAGCCTCAGGCGGAAGTGGAGTAGACTCATAATTTGGTCGGAATTCCGCAGGTTGTGAGGTTGAAGGGATAAACGAAGGTAAATAACCGGTTGTGCGATCGCTGGCATCAATACAACTGTCATAAGCTTGAATGGCAGAAAAATCGATTTCTGTACGCAAACCTACTACACACTGTGCAAAACGCACTGGCAACAAACTGCGACCGCAGTAACTTAAAACTGTTGGGTCAACCGCATCACGAGAGTATCGACCGATACCGACTACACAGTTAGCTAAATCTTCAGGACGCCTTGCCTGCCTGCAGGTTGGCAGTGCGGTAGCTGCTTCAATTTGCGTTTCTCGCTGAATCTTATACACGCAATTACCCAAGTCTCGAGGACTTAGCGCCTCTGCACAGGCTTGTGAAACCGTTTCTGCTGCTATACCCGCGCTCAGCAGTCGTGCAGCACAACCCCGAAAATCACGCGCATTCGTTAGGGTAGAGTTAGAGCCTATGGATAAAGCCATACCTTGTGATGTCATTGCCAGCCATCCAACTATGGCTAGCGCTGGAACTGTTAGTCTCATTGCTTGTTTTTTTCTCCTTTGCATTTCCGTTCTCCAAACACCCACCGCTATGGTATCTCAAGAATCTGAGAATAGGGATTTTGGATGCGTGGATTTTGGATGCGTGGATTTTGGATGCGTGGATTTTGGATGCGTGGATTGGGTATCTAACTTGTGTTGGATAGAAAATTTTCTTAAAATTTTATCCTTTATCCTTTAAAGTTTTTCCTTTTTGAGGCTATAATCATATCTTTGGGTAATATTAAGCAGGATTGAAACAAGGATACTCATGTCCCGATATAGAGGACCTCGTCTTAGAGTTGTACGCCGTTTAGGCGATTTGCCAGGATTAACTCGTAAAAGTGCTAGACGTGCTTATCCACCAGGACAGCACGGTCAAAACCGCAAAAAGCGTTCTGAATATGCTGTGCGGTTGGAAGAAAAGCAAAAGCTCCGCATGAACTATGGTTTGACGGAAAAGCAATTGCTGCGTTACGTGCGTAAAGCAAGACGCGTGACCGGTTCTACCGGACAAGTTTTGCTGCAATTGCTGGAGATGCGGTTGGATAACACCGTTTTCCGCTTGGGAATGGCTCCTACTATTCCCGCAGCGCGTCAGCTGGTTAACCACGGTCATGTGACAATCAATGGTCGTGTGGTTAATATTGCCAGTTACCAGTGCCGTCCGGGAGAAGTTGTTGCAGTCAGAGACCGGGAAAAATCTAAAGAGTTGGTTACTACTAACCTGCAATACCCTGGTTTAGCAAACCTTCCCAGCCATTTGGAATTTGACAAAAATAAGTTGGTTGGTAAAGTCAACAGTGTCATCGAGCGTGAATGGGTGGCGCTACAAGTTAACGAACTACTTGTGGTGGAATACTACTCACGTCAAGCTTAATTGACCAGTGACCAGTGACCAGTGACCGGTGACCAGTGAGTGGTGACCGGTGACCGGTGACCAGTGACCAGTGACCAGTGACCAGTGACCAGTGACCAGTGACTATCCGCCAATTTGTGACATAGTGCGTGTGTAGTTGCCAGTTTGAGTTCCTGCATAACGCTGTTTGAAGTTGATTTCTGGCTTTAAGGCAAGTAAGTCTCTAACTCGATTTTGTAACTCGGCTGTACTGACTCCTTCACGGAGAGACGTTTTTAAGTCAAGTTGACCGATTTCATTTAATAAGCAAGGACGCAACCAACCATCGGCGGAAAGGCGCATTCGATTACAGTGATCGCAAAAACATTCTGACATTTGGCTGATAAATCCCAGCGTCCCTTTTGCACCTGGAATTTGAAAGACATCAGCCGGTCCATTACCACGAATTTGAGAATTTATCAAGCCCCATCGGTCACGAATGCGTTGCCGTATCTCTTCAGAAGGTATCCAGCCGCGATCCCCAAATAATTCTGAATTTCCAATAGGCATAAATTCAATAAATCTGACGTGCCAATTTTTGTCGATGGTGAGTGCAGCAAGATCTAAAATTTCGCGATCGTTCACGCCGGGGATCGCTACAACGTTTAATTTCAGGGGATCGAATCCCACATGATAAGCAGCTTGAATACCATCCCAAACCTGCTGCCATTTTCCCCTTCCGCGATTCCCGATAATAGAGTCAAAGGTGGCTTGGTCGAGGGAATCCAAGCTGATGTTAATTCGCCGCAACCCAGCATTGTAAAGACTTTGTGCTATGGGAGCGAGCAAAAAGCCATTTGTGGTCATCGAAAGGTCTTGGGTTTGGGGGAGGGAGGCGATCGCACCAACCAAGTCCACAACGCGAGGACGGAGCAATGGTTCCCCTCCAGTTAAGCGAAACCGATTAAATCCTACGGGGATAAAGACTTCTTCGATCAGAGTCAGGAGTTCCTTATCTGTCAGTAACTGCTGTTTGAGGATATAGTCAAGTTCTGACCCCTCTGGCATACAGTACTGGCAGCGAAAATTACAGCGATCTATTAAACTAATGCGGAGATAGTCTACCTGGTTCATTTTTTTTGTCAAGCTATAAATATTTGCTTACTGTATAAATTTATTGAGTTTCTTTTAGGCTAGCGCGTGCTGAACATATTTGCGAATCGCGGTCAACCTTGTTTCCGGGATATGGGTGAGGGCGAATGACGAGGGCGAATGACAGGGCGAATGACAGGGCGAATGACGAGGGTGAATGACGAGGGCGAATGGAATTCGCGTCTATACAGGCAAAACCCGCCTACGCGGGTTTATGAAGATATTAACTGCTCTATTTCTACTGCTTTTTCGTGTAAATCTAACTCTTGGTAGATTTGCAGACTTTCAGAGAAAAATTGGATAGCGATCGCTTGTGTATTTGGGTAGTTTTGTTGGGTTCGTTTTAGGTAAATTTCGCCTAATAGCTTCAGTGCTGCGGCTTTTTGTTTGTAACGGTTGTATTCATCAAAAATTTGCAGGCATTCTTGGGCGATTTCTTGGGCGCGATCGAGATTTTCTAAGGCTTCCACTTCTAAGTAAGCACGAGCCATATCGAGAGCTTCATCGGCTCTATCAACTGATTGTCCTAGTTCGTTAAGATAAGTTAAGCCAGTAAGGTAGTGTTGCTCGAACTGGGTTATTTGTTCCTGTCTTGATGAGTCATTACTAGGTAAGAAGCGCAGGCGTTCCGAGTAGAGGAAACCGAGGGTTGTGTAGTCATAAGCTAGATTTTCCTTATAATCGCCTGTTATATTGAGTTGAATTGCTTGAAGAAGATTCTGTTCGGCTTGTGTTAATAAGTTGAGAGCGAAGGCTTCGTCTTGATAAGTTTTAGCAAGGAGGATTTGAGCATAAGTAAGTTTCCTGAGAATCCTTGCTTCACTTTCGCTTATATTTAAATGTTGGTAAAGTTTACAGCTATCCTGAAAATACTTGATTGCCTGTTCATATTTACCCCATTCTCGATAAATATAGCCAAGCTGATTGTAAGCATCAGCAATATTCACTCGATCATCTAACTGCTGACGCAGGGCTAAGTCTTGGTTGGCATATTCAACAGCTTGCTCATACTTGCCCCATTGTCTGTTGCAAATAGCCATCCAGTACCATTGGTCAGCTACAATCTTTTCTCGTCCTAGTTGCTGGTAAATTTCTCGGCTTTGTTGATGGTAATTTATTGCCTGTTCGTATTTGCCCCATCCTTGATAAATGTGACCTAACTGATGGTAAGCATTAGCAACGCCCATTTGGTCATCTAACTGCTGACGCAGGGCTAAGTTTTGGTTGGCACATTCAATAGCTGGCTCATACTTGCCCCATTGTCTGTTGCAATCAGCCATCCAGTACCATTGGTTGGCTACATTCTTTTCTCGTCCCAATTGCTGGTAAAGTTCTCGGCTTTGTTGATAGTGATTGATGGCCTGTTCGTATTTGCCCCATGCTTGATAAATTCGACCTAACTGACAGTCAGCAGCAGCAATACCTATTTGGTTATCTAACTGCTGACGTAAAGCTAAGTCTTGGTTAGCACATTCAACGGCTTGCTCATACTTACCCCATTCTCTGTTGCAATCAGCCATCCAGTACCATAGGTTGGCTACACTCTTTTCTCGTCCCAATTGCTGGTCAAGTTTTTGGCTTTGTTGATGGTAATTGATTGCTTGCTCGTATTTGCCCCATGCTTGATAAATTCGCCCTAACTGATAGTCGGCATCAGCAATACCCATTTGGTCATCTAACTGCTGACGCAGGGCTAAATCTTGGTTGGCACATTCAATTGCTTGCTCATACTTACCCCATTCTCTATTGCAATCAGCCATGCAGTACCATTGGTTAGCTACACTTTTTTCTCGTCCCAATTGTTGGTAAAGTTCCTGACTTTGTTGATAGTGATTGATGGCCTGTTCGTATTTGCCCCAAGCTTGATAAATTCGTCCTAACTGATGGTAAGCATTAGCAATACCTATTTGGTTATCTAACTGCTGACGCAGGGCTAAGTTTTGGTTAGCACATTCAATGGCTTGCTCATACTTGCCCCATTCTCCGTTACAATCAGCCATCCAGTACCATAGGTTGGCTACATCCTTTTCTCGTCCTAATTGCTGGTCAAGTTTTTGGCTTTGTTGATGGTAACTGATTGCTTGTTCGTATTTTCCCAAAGCTTGATAAATTCGGCCTAACTGATAGTAAGTATCAGAAATACCCATTTGGTCATCTAACTGCTGACGCAGGGCTAAATCTTGGTTGGCACATTCAATTGCTTGCTCGTACTTGCCCCATTCTCTGTTGCAATCAGCCATCCAGTACCATTGGTTAGCTACATTCTTTTCTTGACCTAATTGCTGGTAAACTTCCTGACTTTGTTGATAGTAATTGATTGCCTGTTCGGATTTGTCCCAAGCTTGATAAATTCGCCCTAACTGATGGTAAGCACTAGCAATACCTATTTGGTCATCTAACTGCTGGCGCAGGGCTAAGTCTTGGTTAGCATATTCAACGGCTGGCTCATACTTACCCCATTCTCTGTTGCAATTAGCCTGCCAGTACCATAAGTTAGCTACATCCTTTTCTTGTTCCAATTGCTGGTAAAGCTCCTGGCTTTGTTGATAATAATTGATTGCCTGTTGGTATTTGCCCCAAGCTTGATAAATGCGACCTAACTGATAGTCAGCATTAGCTATACCTATTTGGTCATCTAGCTGCTGACGTAGAACGAAGCATTGGTTATTAGCACATTCAATTGCTTGCTCATACTTCCCCGATTCTCTATTGCAATCAGCCATCCAGCTCCATAGACCGGCTACATTCTTTTCTCTTTCCAATTGCTGGTAAACTTCCTGACTTTGTTGATAGTAATTGATGGCCTGTGCGTATTTGCCCCAAGCTTGATAAATTCGACCTAACTGATGATAAGCGCTAGCAATACCCATTTGGTCATCTAACTGCTGACGCAGGGATGAGTTTTGGTTGGTGCATTCAATGGCTTGCTCATACTTGCCCCATTCTCTGTTACAATCAGCCATCCAGTCCCATTGGTTGGCAACATTCTTTTCTCGTCCCAATTGCTGGTATGCTTCTTGGCTTTGTTGATGGTAATTGATTGCCTGTTCGTATTTGCCCCACGCTTGATAAATTCGACCTAACTGATAGTAAGCATTAGCAACACCCATTTGGTCATCTAACTGCTGACGCAGGACTAAGCATTGGTTGGCACATTCAATTGCTTGCTCATACTTACCCCATTCTCTGTTGCAATCAGCCATCCAAGACCATTGCGTAGCTACATCCTTCTCTCGTCCCAGTTGCTGGTAAAGTTCTTGACTTTGTTGATGGTAATTTATTGACTGTTCGTATTTGCCCCAATCTTGATAAACTCTTCCTATATTGTAAAAAATAGTTGCCTTATGTTTATAATCTGGATGTTCCTCTGCAATCGCCAATGCCTGTTGGTAATAAAGTAGTGACTGGTCATATTTTTTGTCTAATCTCTGACACCAACCCCAATCTGTCCAAAAATTTAACAAAGAGTTTTTTTGAAGGTAATTCGCTAAGTTAGACTGATAGTAGTAGTTATTTGCCTTTCCATACTCTTCTTTCTCTTCATAAAATGTAGTTAATGCCCAGTACACATACGGTCTGAAGCTATTATCCAATTCTTCTAAGTTTTCAAGTATTTCGGTAGCCTTTTCATATTTTTCTTTCCGAACATAAGATATTCCTATTAAGAATATTACCATTTTTTGATACTTTACATCAAAATTATGCCGCTTTTTGCTAATTTCAAGAGCAGATGTTACATCTTCACCCAACTCTCTCATAAGATACATAATATAGCAAAATAGTTCAGGATCTAATTGATTTACAATTTCCACAGCATAGTCTATTAATCGTGTTAAGTCACAACAAGCAATATAAAAAATGGCAGTTTTTGCCTTGATTTGAATTTCTGATGAAAGTGTTACATCATCAGCTATTTGTTTTAAAATATTTATGACTTCAGTTTTTTGATGAAATAGTTCTATTTTACAAAGCAGTTTGAGAAGTTGCTGAATCACCTCATCTTCAAAATCAGCATCTATACCAACATAGGTAAGAACTAACTTATGAATGATATCTTTACGAAAACTCGCTTTTGCATCCACTTCCGCGATCGCCTGTCCTGCAAATAATAAATCTTTCAACTTAAGTTCTGCTTGCTGCAAGTTACCTGTAGAGTCAGCCTTTAGCCAAATAATTTTGGCATGATTAGATGACGACTTTTTAATTTTGATTTCCCCATTTTGCAGTACGGGTTCATACTTTTTCAAATAAGAAAATAGCATTTCCAGTAGCTTAGATAACTGAGTAGGGGAAAAATTTCCGTAATACCCTAAAGTTAATAAAAGAGGCTCATCCCAACGAGATTCATAGCGGTGTTTTTCAATAAGTTGTAGAATATCGCTTCGATCTTTGTCTGCTATATAACGAGCAGCAAAATATTCTTCAAATGTTAAGTGCATAAAACCATAAACTCCAGGTGTACGTTCCACAAATAAACCTGTTGTTTCTCTCACTTTTCGCAAAAACTGTGTGACTTCTTGACGAACAGAATTCGATTTGGGGTTAGTATCATTGAGATTGGCTAGCTCAATTGCGAGCTTTTCCTCGACTTCTGCTTGTGTCACTAAACCCGAAGGTTTCTCTTCATGCATCCAGTATGCTAAAGGTGCTAAAAGTTGTACAACTTCGGTTTCCTTGAGCATCACCTTTGGAGCATCAGGTAATTTTTTACTAAGTTGCCAATCTTCTATCAAGGTTTGTACTGCTAACTCGTACAACTTCACCCGACGCTCTGGCAAATGTTCGCCGTTACGGTGAATCAGTGCCAATATTGTTAATAGTAAGGGGTTTGCTGTTAACCGCTTCACTCCTTCATTGTCTTCAATCGCCTTCAAAATATCCTGCGCTTGCTCTATTCCTTTTCTTTGCCATTGTTCCTCACCTGCTTCTGGTTGCTGGACTTTTTCAATCGTGGGACACCAGCGATACAGAAAACTCTCTACCTGTTCGCTGTCCATGTCTTCTATAGTAAACTCAGTGAAGCGATCGCTAAGCTGTACGCCGTGATAACCAGCAATACGACTGGTGACGACAAATTTGTTAGTAGGAAACAGCTCAACAAACTGGTTAATGCGTTCTACAATACCTCTACGGTTTTGTTGGTCAAAGACTTCATCTAGCCCATCCATTAAAATTAAGCATTTTCCTTGGCTGATTGTAGGAATGATTGAGCCACAGTTTGCTGGCGAGATTATTGATTACCTGATGCATAAAGATGGTGAAGAAGAAAAATATACTAACATTTTTTTAGCAGCGGATTGTCTTGGGGAAGTCAGAAACCGTTCGGCTATTGCATCTACGGCTAATCAATTATTGAATGAGGTAAAACGTTTAACTCAATATGACCTCTGGTACTATTACGAGTCAGCAGACGATGAAGCTGAGCTAGTTTATCAAATTCGTACCAAAGCAGTTGCAGCTGTTGCTACCACTTGGAGCGATCGCAATACTTTACTTTGGCTCAAAACTTGCGCCACAACTGCTGACTGGCGGGTACGCGCCGCCGCAGTACAAGCGATCGCACAGGGTTTCAAGGACGATCCAGAGACCTTACCTTGGTTCAAAGCAAGTGCTATTAATAATGATGATTCGGATGTCCGAGCAACAGCAATTCAAGCGATCGCACATAGTTATAAAGACGATCCCCAAACCTTACCCTGGCTTAAAGATTGCGCTAGGGCTAATGATTTGGAAGTGCAAGCTGCAGCATTGCGAGAATTAGCACGAGGGTTCAAACACGATTCCGAAACATTAATTATCCTGAAAATTGCTGTTAATGCTGATGATTGGAGGGTACGAACAGTAGCATTACAAGAATTAGCACGTGGATTCAAAGATGACCTCAATACATTAACTATCCTCAAAGCTAATGTCAGTGCTGATAATTGGAAGGTACGAGCAACAGCATTGCGAGAATTAGCACGTGAATTCAAACACGATCCCGATACTTTAACTATCCTCAAAACTGCTGCTACTGATGATAAAGAGTTGGATGTGCGAGCAGAGGCGGTGCAAGAATTAGCACGGAGCTTCAAAGATGACCCCGATACTTTAAGCATTCTCAAGAATGTCGCTATTAATGATACTTGGAGAATACGAGCAGTCGCATTACGAGAATTAGCCCATACGTTTAAAGACGATCCCCAAACTTTATCCTGGCTGAAAACTCGCGCCACCACCGATCGCGATCTCGACGTGCGAGCGATCGCATTCCAAAAACTAGCGCATACCTACAAAGACGATCCCCAAACTTTATCCTGGCTTAAAGCTTGTGCTACTAGTAATGGTAGTTTGGATATGCGAGCAGAGGCGGTGCAAGAATTAGCACGGGTGTATAAAGATGACCCCGATACTTTAATTATCCTCAAAACTAATGCTACTGCTGATGATTGGAAGATACGAGTAGTCGCATTGCGAGAATTAGCACGGGGATTCAAAGATGACCCCGATACTTTAACCATCCTCAAAGCGAGTGCTAAAAATGATGACTCAGATGTGCGAGCAGTCGCATTGCAAGAATTAGCACGAGGGTTTAAAAATGACCCCGATACCTTAACTATCCTCAAAGATTGCGCTAAAACTAATGATTCAAACGTTCAAAAAGTCGCATTACGAGAATTAGCACGGGGATTTAAAAATGACCCCGATATCTTGAATATCCTGAAAGATTGCGCTGGTTCTGATGATTCAAATGTTCAAAAAGCCGCATTGCGAGAACTAGCAAGGGGGTTTAAAATGGAAGTCCGGTAAGACTTACGATCTAATCAATAAGAATTTTCTTTTGAAATAAGGAGATAATTAATATGCCGTATCAAGTCAGCGTTATTATCGAAAAAGATGAATATGGATATTATGCTTATTGTCCTGAACTTCCTGGTTGTCAATCTCAAGGAGATTCTTTAGAAGAAGTACAAGCAAATATCAAAGAAGCAGTTGAACTATACATAGAAACTTTATCAAATTCAGAGAAACAGGCGCTTCTTAGCAAGCAAATATTAACAATGACTTTGGAGGTACAAGTTGCCTAGACTTCCCTTGACTGACAGCTAAGGAAGCTGAAAAACTTCTATTGGATGTTGGCTTTACCCAGATTAGAAGTAATGTTGTCATAGAGTTTATCGCCGAGAAGAAATAAGAGTTGTGATTCCTTTTCATTCCGGAAAAGTTCTACATCCAAAGGTGGTTCGACAGGTTATGCAAGCTATAAATATCGTTGAAGGTGATACGACTGAGGAAGATGAAATAGATGAGGAAATTCTATAGGGCATCCTTGCCCGTCTCACAAGACTTTGCTGAAATAGTTCCACAAGATATTACTGAAATATTCAGTATAAAAAATAATATATGAATACGGTAGACGATCTGTCTCCACAGAATGTGTATAATAAACCGCGCATAGAATAATGACTTATGTATCGTGCAATATAACGACTCCATAAATGACTTGGCTGCGCTTCTGCAGCAGCCAGCTGATTTTGACTTTCAATTGCCAAATCCAGACGATGAGGAAATTCCCGAAATGGAATTTCTTCAGCAGGTGGAAGTGGCTTTGCAAGTGTGTAACCGTTTTGACCTGCAAACGGACATTTGGCGGGGGCGAATTTTACGGGCTGTCCGCGATCGCGAGAAGAAAGACGGTGAAGGAAGGGGTTCTGGTTTTTTAAAATGGTTGAAAGAACGAGATATCAGCAAAAGCCAAGCTTATGCTTTAATCCAACTAGCCAATAGTGCTGATACCCTTTTAGAAGAAGGAAAACTAGACCCAGGGGCGATCAATAACTTTAGCAAACGGGCGTTTGTAGAAACTGCTAAAGCAGCCCCAGAAGTTCAACAGATGGTGACGGAAGCAGCACAAAATGGGGATAAAATCACGAGGCGGGAGGTTCGTCAACTAACTGATGAATGGACAGCCATGTCTTCCGATTTGTTACCCGAACCTGTGAAAACCAAAGCAGCAGAAAATGCTCTTCCTCCCCGTTATATTGCGCCTTTGGTTAAGGAAATGGAGAAACTACCAGAATCCCACCAAGCAGCGATACAGAGGGAAATAGCACAAAATCCCGATTTAGATACTATCAAGCAAGCTACGACAGAAGCCCGTAACCTGGCAAAATATTTAAAAGCAGCTGCCCAAGTCCAAGCGCTGACTTCTGAAGAAATTGACATTGAAACAGCACTTATAGAAGCTCAAAGAGTTGGTTGTTTGAATGTCGCGGCGGATTTGGTTAATCAAGCTTCTCAACTCGAACAAATGATTGGTAAGTTATATATGAGTTGGAAGCGAATTGGTAGCTTAGCAGACCGCCTTTACGTAGATACGGGTGCTAGTACACCCCATTTGCGATCGCTGCTTGAGTGTTTGGAACCTCTTGGGAGTGAAGTGATGGAATTACACCTTGGGGGACCAGCTGAACGGACTATCCGCTTGCAAATTCAGGAAACAAATTAGGAATCGGTGCAGAATGAAAGAGGGAAGACGAGGAGATTGCTGTTAAAAGAAATGACGTAGAGACGCGATTAATCGCGTCTCTACGGGTTTCAGGTAACGCATAATTAATTTTCGGAGACGTTCAATGGTTTGTCCTGACGAACTTACTGACTTTCTTGCTCTTTATAAGAAAAATGGCTGACAACCCGAAATTTGGAGATTTAAAAATGATTAACCTTTCTACAGAAACAAAACTCACCAAAAAACAAGAAAAACTAAGAGCGATCGCCTACAGTATGGATTTGTTGCTACCAGGATTTTATTTTTGGTGTCCATACTTCAGCATAAGAATTGGTGGTGCAATACCTGATGATAACCCTTACAAATATCCTGGTAAAATTCATGATTCTACAGGCATTGCACTAGTGCTACTTGGATATCGAATATTTACGACGTATCAAGGTAGCTATGACGCTTGATAAGCACAGGATACAAGGATTATCAGCGTTTACTACTAAAATATTACCATCTGGTGAATTTGAAAAAAGGATGATTAACGCTGGATACTACGAAGTAGGAAGCGCGCCCGCCCAAGCTAGCAGGGTAAAAGTATGGTGGTCACACGACACTTATCCAAGGGTTGAATCTATCTACAGTTCTGATAGAAGTATTGTTATTACTGCCTATCACGTATAAAACTAAGCTACATTAGAAACAGGAATATTTATGTTTTTTTACCAGACATATGGCAGGAATGGAAGTGAGCTAGCAAATTTGCTACACCCTCTTGTATGTTCAGTCCTCCTTTTTGGCAAAAATAGCTTCACCTCAAGTTTGGAAAGAAAATGAACAAGATATCTCTCAGGCTGTCATTGTTCTTTTTAGTTGCCTGAGTATCGATCCCTTCACAGCCTCTGGCTTTTGGAGAGAAGTTCTAAGCAATACAAGGGATTCTCTGGAGAGCGAGCCTCAATTGCAGGCTGAGATTGAGAACCAGCTGGAAACCGAGCTAACAACGAAGGATAATTTGCGTCAGATACTGCGATTGCTTGGGAAAAAAGATAAATACTTAGTGCTGCTAGTAGACGACTATGATGCTGCACTACGTGAAAACCCAGAAATGAAAATAAGTTTTTAGATGACACCGGACGTAGGGTGAAAGTTGAATTAGTTCGTCGTTGGTTGCTGAAAAAGCATCCACTACGGGAAGCGATACGGGAATTGGAGAAACTAGAACCACAAAAAGTTTTGCCTCTGTTACAACAAGCAGAGGAATTTCAGCAACAAGGTGACATACAGAACACTGTGATTACTTACGAGCAGATTTTACAAATTAACCCCAATCATTTTAGTACGTTAAGGGCTTTGGCAAAACGATATGCGATCGCAAACCAATACGACCAAGCCATAGAATTATTCGCACGAGCTTAGCAGTTCGATCCAGTCCGTTCCAAAGACGAACTGTTGTATACCAGGCAAACTTACGGACAAATATTGTTCTCTCAACAAGAATTAACACGGGCAAAGGTACAGTTTCGTCAGATTTTGGAAATTGACCCAAGTAACACTCAAGCACGGGAGAAACTGACAGAGGTTGAAAGATTAGAAATAAACTCTGGTGCCGATCAAGTATTAGCTTACTCAAGATTAGAAATAAACCGTGGTACTGGTCAAGTATTAGCTAACCAAAGTACCCAAGCTGCAAGTATCACTTCTATGACTCCATCTTGGCGGAGGCGAATTGTGTTTGCCAGTATGGGAGTGATATTAGGAGCTACCCTTGTTAGTTTTGGTGTTTATTCTTGGTTGTCAGTCCCTTGTCCAGTAGGTCAAGTGAAGTCATTTGTTACTCGCTGTGCATTAGATCAAACAAAGATAAGTCACGGTGAGCGAACCTTCTTTCCTAGTATTCAAAACACTGCTCGCGAGGAAGGTATTAAAGCTTTTCAACAAGGTAAATACTCTGAAGCTGCTAAACTCTTTAAAACAGCCGTAGCAGCAAATCGCTCCGATCCAGAAGTGCTAATTTACTACAATAATGCGCGAGCTCGTCAGCAGCAAAACTCTTCTTTAAGATTAGCAGTAGTTGTGCCAGCAAACAATATAGATCAAGCTCAAGAAATATTGCGAGGAGTGGCGCAGGCACAAAATCAGTTCAATGAAATAGGGGGATCAAATGGTCGATTACTAGAAATCGTTCTGGCTAACGATGATAACAAGCCCGATAAAGCTAAACAAATAGCGCGGGAACTGGTTAAGAACTCCTCTGTGTTAGGAGTTATTGGACATACCTCTAGTGATGTTACCAACGCGGCATTACCTGAATACGAACAAGCTAAACTAGCCGTAATTTCTCCCACCAGTACCAATCCATTTTTAAGTAGCAGTGTTTTCTTTCGGACTATTCCTTCTGATGCAGCCTCTGGAAAAAAGCTAGCAGAATACACTAGAAAATCTCTTGGTTTAAACAAAGTTGTGATTTTCTTTGTTTTTAAAACAAGGGGCTTGAGGGTTCCGTCTTTTTTGAGGGGACAATGCGTCGTCAACTTATCTTCTGCTTTTAAAATTGTAAATTTATTACCTTTTAAGCTATCAAAAATTTTTTCCCTATCCTCAACGTTTAACTCTAATGCTGTTTTCTTTTCTGTTATTCTAGCTTGGTTTAATTCTTCATGTATTATTTTGCGAAGATGGAACCTATCGACCGTAATGACAGCGTTTGGGCAAATCTTATTAATTAAATTTTTATAATTTCCGGTCAGATCCAGACCTTTCTTCTTCTATCCGTTCTAAAACTTCTTCTCCCCACTTTTTCATATTACTTTATCTATCTTTCTTTTACTAACCCTATTAATCTCCCTGAATCTGCAACTCAGAGTACAACAATAAATTTTCCTTGCCCTTTTACTAAACTTATTTCATCGATTCCTAACCTTCTCAAATTGTTTAGGTTTATTGGTAATATATTTTTAGCTACATCTTCAAGCATTCACCTTGACTCTTCATCGGTTAATCCATTATTTTCCGCCACATTACTGACATTACTACTAATAAGTTGTTTAACAATATTTTCCGCGTATCGATGCGTATATGTCTTTCTCGCTCCTACAAAATCAAGATTTTCGTTAAACGTTTTTCGGGACTTTTTACATTTAAATCTTCGTCTATTTACATTTAATATTACTTCTTTATCCCCCATCGGTAAATCTTTTACTAAGTAACTTTGATTTTGGTGTAAATGTTCTGACTTCTTACCGCACTGCGGACATATTGCGCTTTTCGTCTTTTTACTTACTGATAAAAATAAGCTCGAACCCTCTTGTAGACTTGATTCTACCACTACATCAGACAAATTTAATAGTTGAGTAAGGACTCTTTTCATAATTAATTTTACTTAAATGCTGAATGAATATTCTAATATTTTAGCACGTTAAGTACGCAAGAGCCGTATTTATGAGGTGTCCCCACTTCAAAACGAGAAAGACAGGAACCACTAACAATTGGAAGGGGATCGCCAAAGTTGCCAGGACAATGAGTAACAGGGTTTGCTTCCCTTGAAACTTCAACCTCGCTAACGCGTAACCAGCCAGTGCTGATGTAGCACTTTGTTCGTCTGTTACACCATCGCGACTAGAGTAGAATTAACGAATGCCAGTAAAAATTTACCTCGTCGCCAAGCTTCTTGGTAATTTGCCAAGGAATTGTTTGTGTTGGGTAAAAACCAAAGCCCAGAGCCAGAAGACGTAAAGGATGTGAGAAAAACCACCTTCCTCCTGAATTCCTGACTTCTCCTATGGACGAGCTTGAGATAATGCTGCCAGCAAAGGTTAATCTATTAACATATAGACTTGTTAAGTTAAATTAAACCACAGTTACCAAAAAGCTATTAGCTATCGGTGATGAGTTTTCAGCCAAAGTTAACTGAAAATTATATGTTCTCCGAGCCTTTGGTGAAGTTGGTATCAAATGATTCACAGCACAGGAGTGAACAGTACCATGCAGCAGCTTGCAGCTCAATCGGAAATTGATTTTCACAGCGAAGTGTACAAGGACGCATATAGCCGGATTAATGCGATCGTAATTGAAGGGGAACAAGAAGCCCACGAAAATTACTTGGCACTCGCTGAACTGCTGCCAGAACAAAAAGATGAACTTATTCGTCTATCCAAAATGGAAAGCCGTCACAAGAAAGGTTTTGAATCTTGTGGACGCAATCTTCAGGTAACGCCCGATTTGCAATTTGCTAAGGAGTTTTTTGCCCGATTGCATTCCAATTTCCAAACAGCAGCTGCTGAGGGGAAAGTTGTAACTTGCTTGCTCATTCAGTCTTTGATTATTGAATGCTTTGCGATCGCAGCTTACAACATTTACATTCCAGTTGCCGATCCATTTGCTCGTAAAATCACTGAGGGCGTCGTCAAAGATGAGTACAGTCACCTTAACTTTGGGGAAGTTTGGTTAAAAGAACATTTTGAACAATCAAAAGCAGAATTAGAAGCAGCTAACCGCCAAAACCTACCTATTGTTTGGAAAATGCTCAACCAAGTAGAAGATGATGCTCGTGTCCTAGCAATGGAAAAGGAAGCTTTGGTAGAAGACTTCATGATCCAATACGGAGGAGCACTTAGTAATATTGGTTTTACAACCCGTGACATTATGCGTCTGTCAGTTTACGGTATCGCCGGGGCATAGGGAATGGGGCAGTGGGCAATGGGCAATTACATATTGAATAGCTTTAAACTATTCCTACTTCCTATTCCCTACTCCCTACTCCCTACTCCCTACTCCCAACTCCTTACTCCCAACTCCCCATACAAAGGATACGCCTAACACAATAGTTCATGTTTGGTCTAATCGGACACCTTACTAGTTTGGAACACGCGCAAGCGGTAGCTAGAAACTTAGGCTACCCTGAATACGCAGAGCAAGATTTAGATTTTTGGTGCAGTGCTCCGCCCCAAATCGTTGATAATATCACTGTGACTAGTGTTACCGGTCAAAAAATTGAAGGGCGGTATGTAGAATCCTGTTTTTTGCCGGAGATGCTGGCATCGCGGCGGATCAAGGCAGCGACACGCAAAATCCTCAATGCTATGGCTCACGCTCAAAAGCACGGCATAAACATCACAGCTTTAGGAGGGTTTTCCTCAATTATTTTTGAAAACTTTAACTTAGAGCAATTTGGACAAGTCCGCAATATTAAATTGGAGTTTGAACGTTTCACTACGGGCAATACTCACACAGCGTACATTATTTGCCGACAGGTAGAACAAGCATCTTTACGCTTGGGGATTGAACTATCGAAGGCGACTGTTGCTGTGTGTGGGGCGACAGGAGATATTGGCAGTGCTGTTTGTCGGTGGTTAGATAAAAAAACCGGTGTTCGAGAACTTCTGCTAATTGCTCGCGATCGCGAGAGATTGCAAAACCTGCAAGAAGAACTGGGTCGTGGAAAAATCATGTCCCTGGAAGAAGCATTGCCCCAAGCTGATATTGTCGTTTGGGTTGCCAGTATGCCCAAAGGCGTGGAAATTGACTCCACTGTTCTGAAGCGACCTTGTCTGCTTATTGATGGCGGTTATCCAAAAAATCTAGCAAGTAAGATTCAGCATCCTGATGTGTATGTCCTCAACGGGGGTATTGTCGAGCACTCTCTTGATATTGACTGGAAAATCATGCAAATTGTCAATATGGATGTGCCTGCACGTCAGTTGTTTGCTTGTTTTGCTGAATCAATGTTGTTGGAATTTGAGAAGTTATATACTAACTTCTCTTGGGGGCGAAATCGGATTACCGTAGAGAAAATGGAGCAGATAGGTCAGGTGTCGGTAAAACACGGATTTAGACCATTGCTTGTTTAGTTAGTGGTTAGTTGTTAGTTGTTAGTTGTTAGTTGCTAGAAATTTCTACTAACTACCAACTACTAACCACCAACCACCAACTACTAACCACCAACTACTAACCACCAACCACTGTGAAAATGGCAACTACTGAGCGTAAACAGCTACTGTTAGATTTTGAAAAGCCGTTAGCCGAACTTGCTACTAGAATTGACCAAATTCGGCAACTAGCGGAAGAAAATGGCGTCGATGTGACCAGTCAAATTCGTCAACTAGAAGCACGCGCCATGCAACTGCGGGAAGAAATATTCAGTAGTCTGTCGCCGTCGCAGCGATTGCAAGTCGCTCGTCACCCACGCCGTCCCAGTACTCTTGATTACATCCAATCCATAAGTGATGAATGGATGGAGTTGCATGGCGATCGCAGTGGTTCTGATGACCCTGCATTAGTCGGGGGTGTAGGTCGTTTGGGTGGAAACCCTATCGTTATGTTGGGTCATCAGAAAGGTCGCGATACTAAGGACAATGTTGCCCGTAATTTTGGTATGGCATCTCCAGGGGGCTATCGCAAAGCCCTGCGATTAATGGAACACGCCAACAAGTTTGGTATGCCGATTTTAACTTTTATCGACACGCCAGGGGCTTGGGCGGGAATTGAAGCCGAACATCAAGGTCAAGGAGAAGCGATCGCTTACAATTTACGGGAGATGTTTTGCTTTGATGTCCCCATTATTTGCACTGTCATTGGTGAAGGCGGTTCTGGTGGTGCGCTGGGTATCGGTGTAGGCGATCGCCTCTTAATGTTTGAACATTCCGTTTATACTGTTGCTACCCCTGAAGCTTGTGCTGCCATTTTATGGAAAGATGCCAGTAAAGCACCCCAAGCAGCAGTTGCCTTAAAAATTATTTCACACGACCTCAAGAACTTGGGAATTATCGACCAGATATTGCCCGAACCTGTTGGTGGCGCTCATTCCGACCCTTTACAAGCTGCCAATACACTCAAGCAAGCTTTGTTGGACAACTTGGAGAACCTCAACCGCTTTACCCCTCAAGAAAGACGTCAACTGCGTTACGAAAAGTTCCGCAAGATTGGTGTTTTCACTGAAGTTGCTCACTGATAGGACTCAGATGATTTACTAACTTAGCAGCAATGCTATAATTGCCTGTGTTACTTAAAGATTTTTAACAATCTTTTAGGTCACAGGCATTGACATTTTTAGCCAATAGTGGATAGTCAACGGTCAATAGTAGTAAACACTCTTTTGACGTTAGGCTCTTGACTGTGGGCTAACGGTGAACTCCCAGGGTGAGATAGCGTTTTCTAAGCGAAAGTTTGCTGTCGTTACTCAGAAAACGCGAGACAGGAAGATTGAGATATATGGAGTCTAGCAACTACCATAAAAAATTCAGTGGATTTTTAGCTTTGTTTAATTTATTTGAACCGAAAATTTTTCATCATCTAGGTGGCAAGGCGGTTTAGTAACCGCAACAAATTGGGGAGATCGCATGAGTGTTGAGCAGAAACCACGTGCTTTGATTACTGGGGCAAGCAGTGGCATTGGCAGAGAAACTGCTTTGGCGTTTGCACGAGCAGGTATAGATGTAGCCCTAGTGAGCCGTTCCATAGAGAAATTAGCAACGGTTTGTCAAGCAGCAAAGCACTCTGGAGTAGAAGCAAACGCATATCCTTTGGATTTGTCTTGTATCTCTCTAGTGCAACAAAAGATGCAGGAAATAGCCAGTGATTTTGGGGATATAGATATCTTGGTAAATTGTGCTGGTATAGGTTACACCGGCTCTTTGAGTGAAACTTCCCTATCCGACTGGAATCTGGTTTTAAATTTAAATTTAACCAGTGTTTTTCAGTGCATTATGGGAATTTTACCAGGAATGCGAGATCGTGGCACAGGCACAATTATCAATGTTTGTTCAATAGCTGGCAAACAAGCATTTGCCAATTGGGGTGCTTACAGTGTTAGCAAAGCAGGTTTGATAGCTCTTTCCCAAACTCTGGCACAAGAAGAACGTGCCCGTGGTATTCGCGTGACTGTTATCCATCCTGGTGCAGTCAACACAGAACTATGGGATCGAGAAACCGTCAATGCTAACTTTGACCGATCAAAAATGTTAACCCCAGAAATTGTGGCTCAATCAATTCTTCATACTGCCTTACTACCACAGCAAGCAGTTATTGACGAATTAATTCTTATGCCTAGTGCTGGTGTTTTGTGATTTGTCCAGTGACCAGTGACCAGTGACCAGTGACCTTTTGACCAATAACCAACTTTCAAACCTTTACATAGACTGTGACATCATGACTATTGCTCGTTCCAACGGTACCAATCGCTCTCAATCTCCTCTTATTCCTGATTTAACGGAGTCCATTACCCCAAGACCAGATCGCAATACTCACAACGGGCGGCAAGCTGATTTGCATCCCCAAACAGAGGAGCAGATGGAGGAGATGATGGAAGCCGTGAGAACTTTACTGGTGGGTGTTGGGGAAGATCCAGAACGTGAGGGATTGCTGAAAACACCCAAACGGGTAGCAGAGGCAATGCGGTTTCTGACTAGCGGTTACAACCAATCGTTAGAAGACCTCGTAAACGGCGCTATTTTTGACGAAGGTCACAACGAGATGGTACTTGTACGCGATATCAATTTATTTAGTCTGTGCGAACACCATATGCTGCCGTTTATGGGAAGAGCGCACGTTGCCTACATTCCCAACCAGAAAGTCGTGGGACTGAGTAAACTTGCCCGTATTGTTGAGATGTACTCCCGTCGCCTCCAGGTTCAGGAAAGGCTAACTCGCCAAATTGCCGAAGCAGTTCAACAGATTCTAGAACCCCAAGGAGTGGCTGTTGTCATTGAAGCTTCTCATATGTGCATGGTCATGCGGGGCGTACAAAAACCTGGCTCTTGGACTGTCACAAGTGCATTGCTAGGTGTGTTCCAAGAAGAACAGAAAACTCGTGAAGAGTATTTCAATCTGATTCGCCATCAAGCATCGTTTTTTTAGGGAGTAGGGAGTGGGGAGTGGGGAGTGGATGAGATATTTTGGATTTGTATTTTCCTACTCCCTACTCCCTATTCCCCATTCCCCAATCTCTCAAACAACTTCGCTACTTTATCTAAATCTTTATCCCCAGGAGCGCGTTCTACTCCACTAGAGAGGTCAATGCCATTGGGATGAACTTGATTCAAAGCGTCAAGAATGTTGTCTGGAGTTAATCCTCCTGCTAAAAACCAAGGGCAAGCAGGACTAAATTGCTCCAGTATATCCCAGTCTAAAGTTTTACCCGTACCGCCTAGTTGTTGTGGATGGTACGCGTCTAATAGTATAGTATCTATATATGCTGTATAATGAAGTACTTTGTCTATGTCTTCAGTATTGCGTATTCTCAAAGCTTTTAAAATCTCTATATCTGGCAACAATTCGCGTAACTGTAAAGCAAATTCTGGAGATTCATCTCCATGCAGTTGAGCGCCAGTTAATCCAGAATCGATCGCTGTCTGCTTAATTTCTTCTAGGGTAGCATTGGCAAAGACTCCTATTTTATCTACTTTTTCTGGCAGTTGTTCTACGATCGCCCGAATTTGTTCTACTTTGATATAACGGGGTGAAGATGGGACACAAATAAATCCCAACGCTGTAGCACCCAAGGAGACAATTGTTTTGCCTTGTTGTGGTTGAGTAATTCCGCAAATCTTAATTCGCATGGCATTTTGTAGATACTAGTAGTAATTAATACAAAAAAGAAATTGTATAAAAAAATTACAGTTTTCCCCTTTATGATTTTATAATTCTTGTGGGTTACATAAAAAGCGATCGCCATCTAATACCATTTTGGATTTTAGATTTTGGATTGAGAAAGCCTCACCTAGGCTTGCTCTTATCTAATCTATCTCTAGCATTCTTTGTCCAAATTGGTACGACCATTAGCGAGCGACCTTGGTTGATTGCTAATGGCTGTTGGCTGATATGCTTGTTCGTTGTCTGAAGGAGAAAACGCTTGACTTTATTAACTTTACTAGCAGCCGCCGCAACAGTTCCCGCAACACCGGAAATCAATACTACTGTGGCAACAATCATCAGCGTCAGCTGTTTAGTATCTGTTTTACTAGCAACGAGGATTGAAAAGCCTCAAGTTGGTTTGAAGCTGCCTATACTACCCCTAAGTATTCCAGCATTCATCGGTGCTATGTGTTTTGGTCATATTATCGGGGTTGGCATCGTACTAGGTTTGACCAACATTGGCGCTATTTAACAGTGACCAGTGACCAGTGACCAGTAATTAGCGACTATGGACTGGTGACCAGCGATCGGTAACGAGTGGTCCACTACACCAACTTTGCGGAGCAAGTTTGCTCAGATCCCCGACTTCTTCAAGAAGTCGGGGATCTTGCAGGTTAAGTACTCTAGCTAAAGGGGGAAATTCATTCCTCTCCCTAGATGGAAGATTCATTACGTCGTCAGAAGGAGCATAAACAAAGGTTGTAGAGACGCGTTTATATGGCATACTTGAGCTTCATACGGAGCAAAGTTGTATTGCGCCTCTACACCAGGAACTTTACATTTTGCCGGAGGACGAGTAGTGATTTCATCTTTGTTATTAGCCGTTCAATCTACAACTCCCAACACTGGTGTTGGTTTGAACTTTAGCGAAACAATAATTATTGTTGTCAGCAGTCTATTAGCTCTGTTCATTATTCCTAGAGTAGTTCGCTATCCCCAAGTAGGTCCCAAAATGCCCCTTCCCTTCCCTTCCTTGTTTAATAATCCCAGTGTTGGTACATTCCTCGCAGCAATGAGTACAGGTCACCTTATTGGTATTGGTGCAGTTTTAGGCTTGACCAATCTTGGTCGTATTTAGATTTTCACAATTTCAATAGTTATTAATAAAGTTGGTAGGTCTTTTTACTTGCGGATTAATCCATAAGGTAAGAAGACCTACCACCTTTTGTTTTTAATTCTTAAAATGCTCAGCCCTATTTGAGATTTGTTCGCTAGCAGTAATTGTTTATTCTAGAGATAGAGCATCACAAAAGTGCAATTGCCGATTTTTCCAATCTCAATCTGGAATTATTGGTGGGACAAAACTATATAAGTAAAAAAAATCACACATAATATATGTTTTCGCTTAGCTGTAAACGTCTAGATTTTGGGAAAATATGATGCAAACAAATTGGAAAATCGGGTCTTTATTTGGAATTCCACTCTTTTTAGACCCTTTATGGTTTGTCATATTGGGGCTGGCAACCCTTAACTTTGGGGTAGCCTACCAAAAATGGGGTCCTGTTCTGGCTTGGAGTGCTGGAATTGTCATGGCACTACTGTTATTTGGTTCGGTTTTGCTGCATGAATTGGGACACAGCTTGGTAGCGCGATCGCAAGGTATAAAAGTCAATTCCATCACCTTGTTTTTATTCGGTGGAATTGCTGCTATCGAAGAAGAATCCAAAACCCCAGGAAAAGCGTTTCAAGTCGCAATTGCTGGACCAGTGGTAAGTATTGGGTTGTTTTTTCTCTTACAGTTGTTGGTAACTGTTTTGCCAGAAAATAGTCCTGCTAGCGTGATGATTGGGGATTTATCGAGAATCAATCTAGTTCTGGCACTTTTCAACCTGATTCCAGGTTTGCCTTTAGATGGGGGACAAGTGTTGAAAGCCGCACTGTGGAAAGCAACAGGCAATCGCTTTCAAGCTGTGAAGTTAGCAGCAAGAGCAGGGCAAATTTTAGGTTATGGTGCGATCGCTCTTGGCATGGCAGTCGATTACTTTACAGGAGAGTTAGTTACAGGCTTGTGGATAGCCTTATTAGGTTGGTTTGGCATCCGCAACGCCAGCAGTTACGATCGCGTCACTGTCTTACAAGAAACCTTACTGAGTTTGGTGGCTTCCAATACCATGACACGTGACTTTCGTGTTGTAGACGCCAATCAAACTTTACGTTCTTTTGCCGATGTCTACTTGTTAGATGGCAATCCTTCAGAAGTTTATTATGCTGAATCTGATGGACGCTACCGTGGTATGGTTTCTGTAGAGGATTTGCGTTTGGTAGAAAGAAGCCAGTGGGAAACCCTAACTGTACAAAGCATCGTGCATCCTCTCACAGAAATTCCCAGCGTCACTGAGTTAACTCCTGTTGTTGATGTGATTAACAAGCTAGAAAATGAGCAGTTACCGCGCATTACCGTACTTTCTCCTGCAGGTGCTGTCTCTGGTGTCATCGATCGAGGAGATCTCGTCCGGGCTTTAGCTCAAAAGTTAAATTTGCGGGTCACAGAAGCCGAGATTAAGCGTATCAAAGAGGAAGGAAGTTTTCCTCCAGGTTTTCAATTGGGCGTTATTGCCAAATCCATACAATGAGCTTGTAATCTTGGTGAGTGGTTAGTAGGGGCGCAGGCATTGCGCCCGTACAGTGAAATTTTACCTACTTATCCTGCAACCTAGATCTTGAAGAAATGAGCAACGAATCAATAACTTCCTTATGTTTTTGATGAAACTTTAAAACCTCCAGATATGCCAAAGGCACTATGACTGGCCAGAAAACGGTAGCTATGACCAAAATAATCATAGAGAAAACCCTTTCTTCAGAACTCATTTCTGCATCTGCTATAAAAAAATCCAGCCATTTTTGGAAGAAGGAAAAAGCCATTATGAAGTAAAATATAATAGTTGCATAAAGAAGAATTATTGACATCATAATAATTTCAATATAACGAAAACTGAGTGTAGCAGTCTTGTTGTTTTACAAGTACGCAATATACATATTATCTTCAGAGTCATTAATTAAGAAACCTTAAAAATACTTAATCATCGTTTTTTTCTTGCCTGCCACCTCAATTATGTCGTAGCATGAGTCATCATGACTACTCCCACAGCAACGTTGCTTATATCTTGCCCCGACCGACGGGGACTGGTGGCGAAAATTGCCAACTTCATATACACTTATGGTGGCAATATAATCCACGCGGATCAACATACAGATTTTGCATCTGGGTTATTTCTCACCCGCATTGAATGGCAATTAAAGGGGTTTAATTTGCCTCGCGACCTAATTGCACCTGCATTTAACGCCATAGCCCAACCTTTAGAAGCCAAATGGGAACTCCACTTTTCTGATACTGTTCCCCGTATTGCCATTTGGGTGAGCAAACAAGACCATTGCCTGTTTGATTTGATTTGGCGACAACGGGCAAAAGAATTTACTGCTGAAATTCCCCTCGTTCTTAGCAATCATCCCGATTTAAAAATTATTGCCGAGCAGTTTGGCATTGACTACCACTACATCCCAATTAACAAGGATAATAAACAAGAACAGGAAGCCAAACAGCTAGAAATCCTACAACAGAATAAAATTGACCTGGTTGTCTTGGCAAAATATATGCAAATTCTGAGCCAAGAATTTATAGTTCAGTTTCCCCACGTGATTAATATTCATCACTCATTTTTACCAGCTTTTGTTGGTGCCAATCCCTATCATAAAGCTTTTGAAAGAGGGGTCAAAATTATTGGAGCCACAGCACATTATGTCACTGCCGATCTAGACGCAGGACCAATTATTGAGCAAGATGTTGTCCGCGTCAGTCATCGAGATGAAGTTGAAGATTTAATTAGAAAAGGCAAAGATTTAGAGCGAATTGTGCTAGCTAGGGCAGTGCGATCGCATTTACAAAATCGAGTTTTAGTTTATGGGAATCGGACAGTTGTATTTGAGTGAGTAGCTCGTCACAATTAAAATGAAATAGTCATTTGTCATTTGTCATTTGTGCAGCACTGGACTCACCGCAAGGTAAGGACTATACAAAAAATACTTTTCTAAACATCTGCGTTTGTCTGCGTTCATCTGCGGTTTCATATCACTCAAGTACCAAAATTCTGCAATAAGATCATTTAATACTTGTGTCAAGCAATAGACAAGACCTGGAAGCGCTGGAATGGTCAGAGGGTTTAGGACAGACCAAAATGCGGACAGTTTTAAAAGATTTGGGCGAATATAATTCGCTACTACACAAACAAAGTCCGCCTGCGCGGACTTACTGAAAATCAATGTTTTGAAACCCACGTAGGTGGGTTTTGCCTGTATAGCCGCGATTTCTAATCGCAAAGGCAAGTTAGGGTTTTGAATCTGATTTAGAAGAATTTTCAATTAAAAAACCTAACAGATAAGTCAGTGTAGCCGCACCAAAAGAGAACAAAGCAATAATGGCATCACGAGGTAAAATACCGTCTAACCAACTACCTTGAATGCGAGAAACTGGAAAATCTTTATCTAAACCGATTTGAATTTGTTTAGTTTTCCCAGAAATCCGAACTTCTATACCCTTTTTGGGATCGATTCGCAAGTTACGTATACGTTGTATATCCAGAGATATATCAGGTTTCTCCCCCATAAGAAACTGATTGGCTTTAATTTCTCGTTCTTGTTCTACCATGCGGATTTTACCTTCTACTATTGTAGAAACAGTGACATCATCACTAATGTCACCAGTCCTATTTCTACGTTGAAAGTACACATCTTTAGTATCAAATTTTTCTTGAAACCACTGATTGGGATCGTTGGGAGAAGATTCCTCTGCACTCAGATAAATCTTATTATTTTTCTTAATCTCTAAATTTAATTCTTTACTTTGTGGAGTCAATATAAATTCTAAGGGTTGTTGCTTATCTAACTGACTAGCATTTATTCCAGAAATATCATAATTTTCTAGAATAACTTTAATAGGGTTTTCTCCTAAGTAAACCTTTAATTCATTTGATTGTGTTTGACTAGAATTTTGTTCTAGCTTAAAATTAAGTCTATGTTGCTTTTTCAAAAGTTGATATGTTAACTCAGACACTTTGGTATTTGGCAAAATACGCAGTTCTTCAATATCTATTTGACTACGCTTTTTGCTGTCATTTGGTTCTATAACTAACTTACTATCACTATTTTTAAGCTGAATTTTTAAGGGTTTATTGAAATTATTAAGTTCCGAAAAAGAAGTACTTTGAAATTTACCTATAAAAGTGATTTCATTATTAATGATGCCCTCAACGTCAAGAGTTTGCATACCCCTTATAGAATTGAGAAAAAGTTTTTCTTGTCCACCATTATAAGTAAAACTAAGCTCTTCAACAGTCAGGTTACCTTCAAATATATGAGTTTTCGGAATAATGGCAGCAAGGCAAAGAAGACCAAAAACTACAAGGAGAAACAAAACAAAAAGAACTGCTTTTTTAGCAAATAAATAGTTTCCTACCTGACTCCCTTTGTTAACAACTAATGCTGAAATAGTTTTTATAACCGACACTACCCACGCCATAATAGTAGTTATGGCTTTCCAAATTCCCCGCAATACCCAGATTGAGAAAGAGAGAAGTTTTTGCTTAGTCTTTGGTGGTCGATGCGCCATAATCTATTTCAGCCAGTTTGGATTGTGTTCAAAAACCAGTCTCCGCTCTAACTCTTGCGCGGGTTGATTTGTTGGCTCGATATTAGCAATAAAATGGATCTCGTAGCGTCCAGCAGGAGCATTACGCCCATCCCAGGTAAAGACAATTTCACCGCTACGGAAATTAGTGCGAGGACTGCTGTAAACTTGTTTTCCATCTCGTAAAATTTCAAAGGTAGAAAACTTAGCCCGACTGGGGGTAAAGAAAACAAATTCATACTTCCCAGAAGAGTTTCCTAAAATCACTGGGATGTGTACTGGTTCAGAACCTAATTGAAAATATGCTAGAGCACGGAGGCTATCTGCGGGTATGTTCTCTCTTTTAAGGACGTAAGTCTCCCAGCTGAAGCTAAAACCAGAACCATTAGGAGATAGAGAAGGGTTATCTAATTGATAATTCTTTTCTAAAGATTGCAGCTTCACCTGTGGGTTGCTACCACCATTAATGCGGGGTATTTGCAAAGTCAAAGTTTCGCCATAGCTGGGAATATTTCGGATGGCAATGGAAATCAAACGCAGGCTGTTCCCACTAATGGGTTCCCTCTGAATACCTTCGCAACGAGTTGGTTGATTACGACGAATATATTCTGTAGAGCGAGGATTGCCTTCACGACAAGAAGCTTGAGCAGGAAGATGGTTGAGATTTAGAAGGAATAATAAGCTTGTCAAAAAAATTTTGTAGTTCATAGTGCTTGTAAACCCATTTTACGTAGTTTTTCCTTGATAATAGAAATAGGATGAGCAAAAGTTTGTCCACTGGAGTCACGTTCAACAATCATGCCTAAAAGCTGATTATTTTTTGAGTTGATAACAGGACCACCGGAATATCCTTGTTTAATTGGAATCTTGGATATTAAAATTTCTGCACTGTTATGAGTAGTAATTTCTCCTGTGTGCAGCGCCCAAGGCAAATTGTCATAAGGATGACCAATAGCACGGATGGGCATTCCTCGATGGATGGGATCGACAGAAGTGGACAAGGGTTGAATATCCTCCGGTAAGTTGTCAGTGATTTCCAAAACTGCTAAATCAATGGGATCGTTTGGTTCAGTCATTGTCAAAAGCTTGGCACTTCGCCGCATTCTGACTTTACCAGAAGGTGGTTGACTATAAAATTCAACCTTAATATTTTTACCCTGTTGACCAGAATCTTTATCAAAAATCACATGGCGATTGGTAATAATCAATGCTCGATCGCCCTCTCGCTTAATGACTATACCTGTACCAGTTTCATTACCCAGTCTCTCGCGGGTGTTAAACTCAGCAGTGACAAATACCACAGGACGCAAAATTGGTAGAGATGGCTCATTCTTTGGTAACCATTCTCTATCGTCTGCGGTTTCAACTTGAGTCTTGCTCTTTTCAGTTAATAACCGCTGTGCTTCTTTAAGGTTGTTTCTGGGATAAATCAAATTGGGGTCAAGGGCTACAGCTCGCTCATACTCTGCGATCGCTTCTTTTAATTTGCCTTGTTCTTGGAATACCAAGCCTAAACCATTGCGAGCTAAAGTATGAGCGCTAGCTGGAGTAATGGATTTATCTTCCGGCAACTTTAGTGCTTTCTGGTAAGCTGCGATCGCCGCATCCAGTTTTTTCTGGTTTCTGAGCGCAATGCCGAGATTGTTGTAAGCTACGGCATAGTTGGGGTTGAGTTGGATGGCTTTGTTATAGGCAGCGATCGCCGCATCCAGTTTTTTCTGGTCATATAGCGCAATGCCGAGATTGTAGTAAGCTACGGCATAGTTGGGGTTGAGTTGGATGGCTTTGTTAAAGGCTACGATCGCCGCATCCAGTTTTTTCTGGTCATATAGCGCAATGCCAAGATTGTTGTAAGCTACGGCATCGTTGGGGTTGAGTTGGATGGCTTTGTTATAGGCAGCAATCGCCGCATCCAGTTTTTTCTGGTCAGATAGCGCATTGCCGAGATTGTTGTAAGCTACGGCATAGTTGGGGTTGAGTTGGATGGCTTTGTTATGGGCAGCGATCGCCGCATCCAGTTTTTTCTGGTTTCTGAGCGCATTGCCGAGATTGTTGTAAGCTACGGCATAGTTGGGGTTGAGTTGGATGGCTTTGTTATAGGCAGCGATCGCCGCATCCAGTTTTTTCTGGTCAGATAGCGCATTGCCGAGATTGTAGTAAGCTACGGCATCGTTGGGGTTGAGTTGGATGGCTTTGTTAAAGGCTACGATCGCCGCATCCAGTTTTTTCTGGTCATATAGCGCAATGCCGAGATTGTTGTAAGCTACGGCATAGTTGGGGTTGAGTTGGATGGCTTTGTTATAGGCTACGATCGCCGCATCCAGTTTTTTCTGGTCAGATAGCGCATTGCCGAGATTGTTGTAAGCTACGGCATAGTTGGGGTTGAGTTGGATGGCTTTGTGATAGGCAGCGATCGCCGCATCCAGTTTTTTCTGGTCAGATAGCGCATTGCCGAGATTGTTGTAAGCTACGGCATAGTTGGGGTTGAGTTGGATGGCTTTGTTATAGGCTACGATCGCCGCATCCAGTTTTTTCTGGTCAGATAGCGCATTGCCGAGATTGTAGTAAGCATTGGCATAGTTGGGGTTGAGTTGGATGGCTTTGTTATAGGCTGTGATCGCCGCATCCAGTTTTTCCTGGTCATATAGCGCATTGCCGAGATTGTTGTAAGCTCCGGCATCAAGTTTTTTTCGATCTGTTAGCGAATTTTCTACGTTGCTGGGATCGCCTGTATTTTTAGGGTTTAATGGAGTTGCTTCACGGAAAACTGCGATCGCCTCATCTATTTTCTTCTGGTCGTACAGTAATAAACCCAGATTTTTGTAAGCGAGAGCAAATTGAGGGTCGATTTGAATTGCTTTGCGGTAAACTGCGATCGCTTCATCCAACTTCTTGTTTTCTGTTAAAATCACCCCTAAATTGTTATAAGCACGAACATCATTAGGGTTGAGTTGGATGGCTTTTTGGTAAGCAGCAATTGCATCTTCCAATTTTTTTTGAGAATACAGCGCTTTGCCCAAATAAAAATATGCAGTAGCATCTTTGGGAGTAAGTTCTAGCACTTGACGCCAAACTGACTCTGCATCTGAGTGCTTGCCTTCATTTTGAGCACTAATGCCTTGCTGGTAAAGTAAATCTATAGATTGAGCCGTCACTAGCTGAGGAAACACAGCCAGAGATAAAGTTATAAATAAGCTGATGACTATACTCTTTCGCACAGTTTACTCAAGTAATTTAATTAATTCTTAATATTTTGATACTCATTGTCCTACATTTATTCTGTCGAAATTCTTACTCATAATGTTTCATAAGTTTTTCGCGATCGTAATCTATACCAGATCCCCGACTTCTTGCAAGAAGTCGGGGATCTAATTACCAATTCTGTATGAAGATGCATCTTTTTGGGTATATTACGGAATATAACAAAGCCGCCAGAGCGATCGCTCAAGTCCCTTGTTTTTGCGAATTGCACTTATAAGTTTTAATTTTGACTCCTATATACTGACAATCAAATGAAAAAATCTAATTTCATTTGATATATAGACTTGCTTTCTTATCAATATATTTATGTAAAATTTAGATATATCATTCCCCGCAAACCCCGTATTATTACTGTTAGCGGAGAGTCTGATTTTTGGGAAAACACGTAATGCGATAAGCCGGGTACGGCTTGCGCTTCGCGATCGCCAACTCGACAACAAAGACACCAACAATTAATCGAGCAGTACGTTTTAGCACGCCGTACTATGCTAATGCTCCTAGGTTTTGTCTGTGCTCCTGGCTTGGAAAACTTTCTCGTTGGCGACACTCAACCAAGAGAACCCACTCCGCTTGCTAATCCCCAAATCCCAACTTTACCTCAAAAAAATTCATTGAAATAAATTACCCAATCTTGTGGGACGGGCGTCCCCGCCCGTTCTATACTAGTGACGGGCGAGACGCCCATACCACAAGAGAGATTTGAAGGGTAAAATTTTCCTTCAATTTTATTAATGACTAAATAGTTGACAGTTCCTTTGTCTGATTTGTAATATCGCAATCAACGGGATTGTTGCTGATAAAGTTTGCAATAGCGTCTTTGACTTTAGGTCCTTTGCCGTATACTCTGGAATCATAAATCAGTCCAGAGTTAATATAAGCTTTAGCCGCTGCTATCAAAGTATTGATATTCTTCGGGGTAGAATTATCCATCTCTTCATTGACAGTTTCAACTAAATGCTTAGCTTCAACTAAATACTTATTTTTCCGTTGCTCTTTTTTTTCTATGAGAGTACGAGCCGTTTTATGATCCTCGTTTGCTAGGACTTGATATCTCTCATTCAAATCAAAGTCCAGTCTGAGGTAATGTCCTGACTCAAAACCTCCGATAATGTTTTGACAAATGGTAGCATTGATTTCACCTGTTGGCTCCATAAACACATCCACAAGCCGTGCTACCCAACTCAATGCAGTCCATTTTTTGAGTTTTTTGTATTCATAGGGATTTGCGCTCCTACCTGTACCAATAGAAAGTACAGAGATATTCTCTAATTTGAGATTCTCTAAGTTATATTTTTTCTTCTCTTCTGAAGAGAGGTGAGGATAGCGGCTTACCTTTAAAGCGTGGCTAATTGCAGCCAAAGATGGATTATTAGCACAAACTCCACCATCAATGTGGGGAAATGACCATTGACCAAATTTGTTTTCATCAAATGGTTTTAACTCACGTGGTGGAAAGAAAGTTGGTGCTGATGCGGAACTAATACATATATCTTTTAGTGGAAGTCCATCATACCAGCGTAAACCCAAATCGGGATGGAAATTGGTAAAAAAAGTTGTGTTGCGGTAACGCATATCATAGGCAAGAATCAACAACAGAGGATGGGAAATTTGACTGATTTTTATGTCACCCAAAGCATCTGGTTTTGAAAGCGCTTTTTCTAGTCCATCGTGGGAATATTTGGGGGAAAATATATTTCTGATACTTCGCCAAGCTTTTCCAACTATTGTCTTGGAGTATGGGAAGATTTGCTCAGCATTGTTTTGATATAGGTCAAGCAATTGTGTTGTGTTTAAGCCTTTCGCTAGTCCTGCAGCAATAATCGAACCTGTGGAGGTACCAGCAATCATGTCAAAGTATTGGTGTAACTCTAAGCCGTAAGTTTCCTTTATTTCGCGTTCCACCTCTTGTAGCATTTGTACTGAAACCACACCACGAATTCCACCACCATCTAAGCTGAGAATTTTGAATGTCATGTCTACTCCTAGTCAATCAGACAATCATTAGCGCTTACAGCTATATAGTTCCCAGCTATTGGTCATAAATTAAGCAACTTCCAAAGAAAACACAAAATTTCTTGTGGTGCGGGCGTCCCCGCCCGCCACTCATACAGGACGGGCGGGGACGCCCGTCCCACAAGATGGATAATTTACAAGATGGATAATTTACAAGATGGATAATTTACAAGATGGATAATTTACAAGATGGATAATTTACAAGATGGATAATTTACAAGATGGATAATTTATTTCTTGGAAATCCCTTAACCCAGAGCCTGAGCCTGAATTGGTAAGGTAATGACAAATTCAGTTCCGTCACCGAGTGTAGAATTCACCACTAGTGAACCATTGTGTTTTTCTACTATAATTTGCTTGGCGATCGCCAAACCTAAACCCGTTCCTTTCCCAACAGCTTTAGTAGTAAATAAATGGTCAAATATTTTTTGTTTGACTTGTTCACTCATCCCGATACCATTATCAGCAATTGCAACTTGAATTTGACGATTTTTGACTGTCGTTTTAATGATAATGCGGTTGGACTTTGCTTGAATTTCCTCAAAACTGCGTGCATTGTTCGAGTCTTCTAATGCATCAATGGCATTCGCTAAAATATTCATGAATACCTGATTTAATTGACCTGGAAAACATTCAATTTTAGGCAAATCACCATATTCAGTTATCACATCAATGGCGGGGCGTTGTTCGTTGGCTTTGAGGCGATGTTTGAGAATCAAAATTGTACTATCAATGCCTTCGTGGATATTAAACGGCACTTTATAGTCTCGATCAGCACGGGAGAAAGTCCGTAAACTAGTGCTGATATTTTTGAGGCGATCGCACGCTATCACCATCGCATCAATGACTTTGGGTAAATCTTCTAAACTATAATCTAGATCGATTTCATCGGCATGGTCAATTATTTCCTCACCCGGTGATGGTACAGTTTCTTGATATAGCTTCAAGTGTTTAAAAATATCAGCTATCGTGGGTTTTGCTTGTTTGAGACTAGCAGAGATAAAACCCAAAGGATTATTCATTTCATGAGCTACACCAGCAACTAAATTACCCAAGGCAGACATTTTTTCACTTTGGACAATTTGTAATTGAGCTTGTTGTAAATCTTGTAATGCTTGTTGTGCTTGTTGGTAAAGTCTGGCATTTTCCAGGGAGATTGCAGCTTGGGAAGACAATAGCTTAATAACGCTGAGGCGATCGCTAGTAAAAACCCCTTGAGTTAAGCTATTTTCTAGGTAGAGAATTCCCACCAAATGCCCTTGATGAATAATGGGCGTACATAATACACTCTGGGGTTGATGTTGCAGCATATATTCCCCAATTAAACCAGGAATATCTGTTGTGCAATTGTCTATAACAACTGTTTGTTGGGTATTTTTGACGTAATTGATAATTTTTACAGGAATATCTTGACAATTGAAGAGTGATTGTGGGCTGAGGAGAGTTTGTATGTCCTCATGATTAATAAAGGTAATTGCTCTAACTTGCCACGTATCTTCTTGGGGAAGAATGAGTACAGATTTTTTCGCGCCAGAGTTTTCGAGGATAATGCGAGTGAGACTGGCAATAAGTCGATCTAATTCCAGAGAACTGGAAATAGCTTGAGCTGCTTTGAGGACAGAGGTAAAATCTAGAATATCGGAAATACTGGTGCTGCCAGTAGTAGAGGTGCGAGTAGATGAGAAAGTCCCACGAAAGGCAATAGTTTCTTGGGGGTTGAGGTTGATGAGTTGCTGTTGCAGGATGAGTTGGAGTAGTTGGGGATAGCTTTTTTCTAGGTGATTCACTTTGGCTTTTGCTCCCCAGCGAGCGTAGCAGTAGTAAGCTTCTTGCATATATGCTTGAGCTATCTTTTCTTTGCTCCAGTTGAGGTAGAATTTGGCTGCTAGTTCATTGCTAAGTGCTTCTTCTTGGATGTAGCCGTTGGCTTTGGCAAGAGAAATAGCGCGATCGTACAAGTCAGCCGCTTCCCAATATTGCCCAAGTATGTGTGCCTTTTCTGCCTCAACTAGATCGTAGCGATGCTGATTATTCATAGGAGCATGGTATGCCCAGAATCGCATTTTTTCCTGATTGGCTTCAATTTGCTCTAAATACTTTTGTTGTTCGCTGAGTTCAGCTTGTAAATAGTTGGCACTAAGAGCTAGAGAATGATAGAAGTTGAGGATGACAACCTGCATAAAACCAAATGCAGAGCCTGCCTGTTGATAAGCTAAATCTACCAGTTTTAAAGCCTGGGTATAATCCCCAAATTGATAAATTAAAATTGTTTTAGCTACGTGAAAAATAAATAGGACTGTACCACTTTTAGCTGCAATCAAACAAGGGAGTTTTTCAGATTCATCAAAGCTATCTCCAATCAACAAGTATTTGTCTTGAGCTAAACCTAGTAAATTCAAACCTAGTTGCCGCCATATTTGAGAAAAATGGGTAGGGATTTCTTGTTGGATTTTTACGCAAATGTCTATGTATGTTGCTTGTTGCTGAACGGTATCTTCTAAGTTATTTATAGAGAAAAATAGGTAACTACATAGATTGGCAGCACAATAACCTCCCCACTCAATATCTCCTGTTTCTAAACCACTTTGCACTCCTTCCTTTAGCGGAATAATGCTATTTTTAGTATGTTCTTTCCAGTTCCTAATATTAGAATTAAACAAATTATAGACTTTAGCTTTTAGCTCTTTAGCATCAAATTTATTCAAAAGCTTTAAAGCAATATTACCAGCATGATATCCTTCATTTAACTTGCCAATTCCAGACATTAACAATCCATAAAAACCATAGGCAAATGCAGACAATGCAGAATTACCATGTTCGATACAAAGATTGACCATTGTAATGATGACCTGGGGAAAAATTTCAGGTTTAGCCATAAAAACTGGAGCACAGAGAATTTTGAGAATCTGCATGGCTGATAGTTTATATGGATCGGTCATCACTAAAAGTTTTGCTAGGTCATCCAGATTTGGTAACTTAACTAGTAAGCTATTATCATCTACTAAATTAACAAGAGAAATATCTAAGTTTTCTAAAACTTGCAGCCCTATTTCAATAGCTTTCATCATTTCTAACTGAGCTATATAAATCTGCATTTTAGCTTCATATAATTTAACTTTGTCGAGGATATTTTTTGTATTGTGCAAAGCAAGTTCATTGAGATACATCGAACGTTCAAAGTTAATATTTAAATATTCTGCTTCTACAGTTTCAATATACATTTTGAGGGTTAAATCATATTGAGACAGCCAACTATCATTAGCTAGCAAATCTAACCCAGTATTTAGATACTTAATAGCTGTTTCATAAGCTGTGGAGAATTTTGCTTTCTGACCTGCTATAAGATTGAGTTTAGCCAATTCATTTTTTTCTAACTGATTGGGGAGCAAATCCACTCCAATATTGAGCTGATTAACAATCTCAAAAATTCTTCCTTCTTGATCCTCTTTAGAAATATTACTCAAAAGTAGTTGCCCAATTTTTAGGTGAGTGGACTGTTTTTTATCTTCTGGTATCAAACAATAGGCAGCTTGTTGGATGCGATCGTGCAAAAATTTATATGTAACAGTCTGAGAAATTTCTTGAGTCATTGCTTGGCTTTCTTGGCTGACATAAAACTTATAAACATCACTAATCGGTAAAATCAATCCTTCTTCCAAAGCTTTCCATAAATCAGCAGCTGTTTCGATTTCTGGCGCTTCCGAAATCATTGCCAAAGTTGCTAAATCAAACTGATTGCCAATACAAGCGGCTAACTGCAATATGTGTTGAGTTAAGGGAGGTAGTTTTCGTAGTTGAACACTCATAAAAACAACAACATCATCCGTCAGTGCTTGCTGATTCACTTGTGCAATGTCACACTGCCAACAACCTAATTCAAAGTTAAATTGGATAAAACGATCTTGATGTAATGCTTTTAGAAACTGTGTAGTGAAAAACGGATTACCTGCAGTTTTACGATAGACCAGTAAAGAAAAATTCCAAGCTAGACTTTCTGGACATTTAAATGTGTCAGCAATTAACTGATTGACTTGCATTTGATTCAATGGTGCTAAAGTAATAGTGTTGATTTTTGCTCTCGTTTTTTCGATTTCATTTAAAGTTAATATTAATGGATGTGTCGGGTTGACTTCGTTATTACGATAAGCACCAATTAAGAAAAGATGGCTAGTATCAGCCATTAATAATTGCATTAACTTTAACGATGCTGAATCTGCCCATTGTAAATCATCTAAAAATATGACTAATGGATGATCGGCACTGGTAAAGACTTGGGTAAATTTTGGAAACAATAAATTAAATCTATTTTGTGATGTAGTTCCTATTAATTCTGGGACTGGTGGTTGTTCACCAATAATTTTTTCTAATTCGGGTATGACTTCAATGATTACCTGTCCATTTTCCCCAACAGCATCCAATATCTTGCTTTTCCAGTGCTGGATTTGAGGATCGCTTTCTGTTAACAATTGTCCCATTAAATCTCGGAATGCTTGCACAAAAGCACTGAAAGGTATATTTCGCTGAAATTGGTCAAATTTTCCTTTGACTAAATAACCCCGTTGTTGCACAATCGGTTTATGAACTTCGTTAACAACTGCAGTTTTACCAATCCCCGAAAAACCTTCTACTAGCATTATTTCAGTTGCACCTAAGCTGACTCTTTCAAATGCTTGGAGTAAGGTTTCTATTTCGGTTTCCCTGCCATAAAGTTTATCAGGAATGATGAAGCGATCGCACACATCTCGTTGGGCAATTGGGAAATATCTAACTATATCTGATTCTTTGATCTGCTGCCAACAAGTTTCTAAATCATACTTTAATCCCAATGCACTCTGATAGCGGTCTTCAGCATTCTTCGCCATCAATTTGCTGACAATCTCTGAAATTACTGACGGGATTTGTGGGTTAATTTCATGAACTAAACGAGGCGATCTAGCAATATGACAATGTACTAACTCCATTGGGTCGTTTGAATCAAAGGGTAATTCACCTGTGAGTAATTCGTAGAAAGTAACACCTAAAGAATAAAAGTCACTCCGGTAGTCAATTAAGCGATTCATCCTTCCCGTTTGTTCTGGAGATATGTAAGCAAGTGTGCCTTCTAATATATTGGTACTGATGAGTGTTTGTGTTTCTCGTGGCAGCAAAGATGCTATACTAAAGTCAATTAATTTAACCTGTTGTGTTTCAGGATTAATTAAAATATTGCTGGGTTTAATATCTTTATGAATAATGTTATTTCGATAGAGCAGATCTAAGGCTTTGCTCATAGCGATCGCTAAAAGCAAAAATTCTTCCAGAGACTTTGTCTGTAATGTTTCTACACAGGTGAAATAATCCTTTAAAGAAATTCCCCCGAAATCTTCCATAACCAACGCATAACCATTTTGGTGGGGTTCTAGGCTATAGGTTTGGATGATTAGGGGTGAGTTGAGCTTTTTGGCGATGGTGTACTGATTGTGAAATTGCACCAGTTCGCTGAAGCTGGGATAAGGATTTTTCAGCAGTTTAACGACTACAGGTAATGAATCAGCCTGTCGATACCCTCGATAAACCAGGGTTCTGGAACCATTGTAAAGTTGTTCGCTGAGATGATATCCGGCAATATTCATTGCGATCGCGATCCTACCACTAAATCTTAAGAATTTCTAAATTTAGTGTTCCCAAATAAATGACACAATTCTCTTTCCTCGAGCGCCAGTTCAGTAATCCCAAAAACCCGGTTTATGAAGCAAGTAATCCTTTTTCTTGCAACAAAGCATTAGCCCAAGCTGCATCTCCTTCTTTAAGCGGTAACACGCAAGGTAGAGAATAATCTATTCTCATGTCAAATCCCGCTTGGTCATAAACTTCGTTCAGTAAGGTTTGTAAATCTACGACTGGTTCAACGTCGAGCGGAACTAGCGGTAAAGGAAATGAAGGAATTGATTGTCGCAAACTAAAACCATACAAATCGGATTCGGGACGGCGATCGCCACGACTAATAAGGATACAATAATCAGTATTGGGTAAGCTTCCCAAAATTGGCATAGACTTTCCACCTCTAAGCAAGTCAATTTCCACTAAATTGGTAATACTTGCTAGCACTTGTCGTCGCTTGCGTTCGTATGCGTCTCTTCCTTCTCCCGCCCGTTTGTTTTTTGGAGAAAGAATCTCTACAACTGTAACTGCATAGTTCTTTCCCATCTCTCGAATTTCTAAATATTTTTTACTAAGATATGTACGCTTTTCTACGGCTACATGATACTTCGGACGGAGGCTGGGCGCTAGAGCGATCGCGATCGCCATAATCAAGCGACTGTGGACTTCAGACCATAGTTCGGGATTTTCAAGATAAGGATCGACCCCAGGAAATGGTGAAGGCATGGCACAACCTCAGAACTTAACATCCATCTTGACATTTCTACTCTCCTTTGGGGAGAAATTTTTAGCTGAGTATATCTTCTTAATCCAGATTGAGGCATAATCTTAGAAAGATATTAAGAAATATTACATTACAGAACTCAATCTTTAGTATGAGCAAAACAGCCCTGAATCTCATAGCAATATCTGTCTTTGCCATGACTATGTCCAGCTTGCTAGGACCGCTCGTTCACCTATCGCCTACAATTCCAGCAGTGGCAACCTTTACAGTTTTAGGAATCGTCACGCTCGATTCTTTCAGTTTGCAAGGAAAGGGCGGTAATCTTCTTTTAGATTGGATGGCTAGTTTTTCACCTGAACACAGAGAACGTATTCTACACCACGAAGCGGGACACTTTCTTGTCGCTTACTTATTGGGAATTCCAGTTGTTGGTTATACTCTCAGCGCTTGGGAAGCAGTCAAACAAAAACAACCAGGACAAGGCGGTGTGAGTTTTGATGATGAAAAATTAGCATCTCAATTGGAACAAGGTAAGATAACTGCTCAAATGCTGGATCGTTATTGCACAACTTGGATGGCGGGTATTGCTGCGGAAACGCTAGTTTATAACGATACTGAGGGGGGTGCTGACGATAAAAGCAAGCTAGCAGGAGTGTTGAAAAGTGTGGGACTTTCACCGAACCAGTACCATCTCAAACAGCGCTTTTGTCTGCTTCAAGCAAAAACTTTGTTGCAAGAACATTGGTCGGCGTACCAAGCTCTTGTCGATGTCATGCGACAACGGGCTTCAGTTGCAGAGTGTACTCGCGTTCTGGAAACACAGGGAGTGGGGATTAGGGAGTAGGGCGTGGGTTTATGAACCCCGTAAATAACAAGCTATCGCAACCCCCTTTGCTTGCAAAAGCGCATCCACCCAAATGCGATCTGCTTCCTGTAAAGGTGGAATAGGGTCTTGGTGATAATCGATCGCCAAATCGTACCGCGCCTGGTTGTAAACTTGCAAGACCAGGCTTTGCAAATCTATTGAAAGTTCGGCATCTTTTGGCTTCAATGGAAGTGGAAACAAAGGAATCGCTTGCTGAAGATTAAACGCATAAAGTTGCGCTCTCGGACGTTGTGGGGCGCGACTAACTAAAATCCGGTAATGTGACTGAGGAATGTTACCCACCATCACCATTGGCGTTCCTTCCCTCAACAAGTCTATCTCCACCAAATGGGTTGCGCTCTCTAAAACGGCATTACGCTTTTTTTCATAAGTATCTCGTCCTTTACCGGGACGCTTGTTTATTGGTGATAAAACCTCAATCGCTGCGATCGCTGCTCCTGTTGCAATATCCCGAATTTCTAGGCAACTTTCTCGAATTTCCTCGGGAATAGGTAGCATGACAGTCATAGATGAATCAGATGCAGGGACTGTTAGGGTGGTAAAAGATTGACGATTCCGAGATTGAGATACTACTGATGTATCTGGAATCCCAACCAATACCGCATCCTCTGGTAGGCTGGTATAAACCCGTTTCTCAATTGCCACCCGGTAGTCTTGGCTCAGGTTTGACTCAATTGCATTGGCGATCGCACTAATCAGTCGATGATGTACTTCTGGCCACAATTCGGGATTTTCAAGATAAGGATTCATTCCCGGTAATGGAGACGGCATACAACAGCTTCAGTTTTCACAAGTTTTACACTTCCATCATATAAACTCTACATTTGAGTGTAGCGATCGCACTGGTTGCTTAGTGCCGTCTTTTGTCATTTACTTTTATTCAGCAAGCCCTATTTAGGTAGCGCAGAGAACCAAACGGTCATCATTGACTGTTAAACACTGACATTTTGAGCTTCCAAACCCCCTATTCTCAGTTCGCCACGTCTTTTCTTCTGGCGGACTACAATGTTGTCTCGATTTTCTTTAACAAACTGCTCTACGTTCTCTAAAGCTACTTGAACTACTTCACCAGTGTTAAGATGAAAGGTAAACATAAAAAATGTACTGCTAACAAGGACGCAAACGCTTCGATAGCAAAGCTTTTATAATCAGTTAATAAGTCAAATTCTACGTCATTTTCTGAATTTTTGCATCGCTACGGCGAACTAAGCCCTATCAACGCCTATCTGTAAAAAGTTATCTGCGTCCATCTGCGTCCATCTGCGGTTCCCAAACACTTTAATATACTGTACACACTAGAGTCAATCACGTCAAAATTGCTCCACCCATTAACCGCTCATATCGATACTTCAATTCTTCTTTCATCAAATACCAACGCTCTAAACTAGCGTCTATCTCTATCACCTTTTCTGCTGCTTGTCGCGCCAAAACTAACACTTCCTCATCCTCTACCAAACTTGCCAAAGTAAAGTCCGGTATCCCAGATTGACGAGTTCCTAAAACTTGTCCTGGACCGCGAAAACGCATATCCATTTCAGAGATAAAAAACCCATCTTGTGACTGTTCCAAGACTCGCAGGCGTTGCTGTGCATCTGGACTTCTAGAACTGCTCATCAACAAACAGTAAGATTGCGCCGCACCTCGTCCAACACGCCCTCGTAATTGGTGCAATTGCGATAAACCAAATCGTTCCGCATTTTCTATGAGCATGACTGTTGCGTTTGGTACGTCCACACCTACTTCCACAACAGTGGTAGAAACTAAAATTTGAGTTTGATTGGTCCGAAATTTACTGATAGCTTCGTCCTTATCAGCCGAACTCATGCGACCGTGCAGTAACCCCACCTGAAACTCAGGAAAAATACTTTCTTGTAACTTTTGATGCTCTTCCACTGCCGATCGCACATCTAATTTTTCTGATTCTTCCACCAATGGCAAAACCACGTAAACTTGTTGTCCCTTAGCAATCTCTCTACGGATGAGGTCATAAGCTTGCATGCGCTGCTGACTTGTGAGTATACTCGTCTGGATTTTTTGCCGTCCGGGTGGTAGCTCATCAATTTGACTCACATCCAAATCCCCATGTATTGTCAGCGCCAGTGTTCGAGGAATGGGAGTTGCTGTCATAGTTAAGACATGAGGTTGCTCGCCTTTTTGCTGCAACTTTGCCCGTTGTTCCACCCCAAAGCGATGCTGTTCATCAATCACAACCAAACCCAAACGTTGAAAATTAACAGGATCTTGAATCAATGCGTGAGTTCCTACTAACAGAGGCAATTCACCCGTTTCTAGCTGAGCGTGAATTTGTCTTCTTTTTGCCATTTTTGTAGAACCTGTCAGTAATTCCACTGGTAAATGCAAAAGATTAAACCAACTCACTAACTTACGATAATGCTGTTCTGCCAAAACTTCAGTAGGAGCCATTAGTGCTGCTTGATACCCTGATTGAATAGCAGCAAGGATAGCAATCACAGCAACAATCGTTTTCCCAGAACCAACATCCCCTTGGACTAAACGATTCATCGGCACAGATGTTTGTAGATCGTTAAGAATTTCATTAACAACTCGTTGCTGTGCGTTAGTTAGTTTAAACGGCAATATCTCGTAGAATTGTTCCAGTAACTGACCTTTAGGAGCAAGGATAGCACTGGTTTGACTTGCTCTTGCATAGTGTTGCCGTTGAAGTAAACTGAGTTGCAAGTAAAAGAATTCGTCAAAAACAAGACGACGACGGGCAGCTTGTAGGGTAATACTGTCTGAAGGAAAGTGAATGTTAGCAACCGCTTCCTTCAATTCCATCAATTCATACTTACCTCGCAACCCGCTTGGTAATGGATCTTTGAGAGAAGAAGCACAAGGTAGAACAGCAGTCACCGCTTGACGCACGAGATCTGCACCCACACCCTCTGTTAGGGTATAAACTGGCAAAACTCGATTGATACTCAGTGATTCTATCGTATCTCCCGGATGTGCTAAAACTTCTATTTCTGGGTCTTCCAGTGTCAATCCGTACTTACTTCCTTTCACCAATCCACACGCCGCTACAATGCTACCCTGTGGATAGCGACGCTTTAAACTTTCTTGCCAAGCACGACTACTATAGCGCGTACCGGCGAAAAAGCGATTAATTTTAATGCGTCCAGTGTTATCTCGCAGAGATAATTCTAAGATTGTTAACTTTTGATTTTTAGGGCTAGTAAAGCAGTTGCAACTTTTGACTGTTGCGACTATCGTCACGGTTTCTCCCGCCTCCAACTCGCGGATATGAGCTTGACGACTATAATCAATGTGGTCGCGGGGATAGTAAAAAAGTAAATCGCGCACAGTCTCTAAGCCAAGACGCTCTAAACTTCCAGCTTTTTTGAATCCTATTTCTGGTAATTCCCTGAGCTTTTGGTCAATTTTGGGAGCCAGTCTTCGACTCACCTCAGAGAGAATTTTGGATTGTGGATTTTGGATTTGGGATTGGGTATTTGGGAGTGGGGATTTTGGATTGGGGATTTTGGATTGGGGATTTTGGATTGGGGAGTCTGGATTTGGGAGTCTGGATTTGGGATTTTGGATTGAGGAATTGGGGATTGGAAATTGGGAATTGGGGGACTGGGCGCTGGGGGTTGGGGATTGGGAAGACAGAACTCGAGAGTAGGTGAATGAAGATGGTGATGAAGAAGATGGAGCGGATGAGGGGGATGAAGATGGTGATGAAGTCAATGAGGATGAAGAAGAGGGTGTTGTTTCCTTCTCGACAGTTTGCTGTAATTGATAAAGATACTTGCGAGTTTCTGAGATTAAATGTTGTCTATCTTGCAAGCCCAGATTGGAATAATTAGCAAATTCAGCCGATAACTCTTGCCAACGACGACGTTCATTAGTTGGTAAGCCCATGGGAAATTTGCCGAAAGTTAGGGTAAAAAACTCACTGAAGCGGTATTGCTTACCCATTAAATCGGTGAAACCCTGTTCTGCCTCTATAGCTAGGGCTTTCTGTAATCGTATCCAATCGGGCTTGTCATTAATCATGGGATTTAAGATTTTGGATTTGGGATTTGGGATTTTGGATTCAATCTAAAATCGAAAATCCAAAATCTAAAATTCATCAGACCAAATAGCACGCCAAGCTGCTTCTGCTTGAGCAATTGACCGTTCTCGCCGTTTCTTTTGATACTCCTGCCCTAGCTTGTTCAGTTGAACGAGGATACTCCGAATCTGTTTGCGACAGGATGACAGCGTTACATCATTAAACTCAATTTCTCCAAGTCGCAGGTTAAGAGCCATAATCTGCGTCAAGTTGGGTTCTTCTGACTGCTGCTCGTTGTCAATTTCAATCACTAAGCTGAGTAAGTTAGGTGGTCCTGGCATAACAACTTCAGCAGAAGCTTCTGAAGCTGCAGCTGCGGCTGCTTCTAATATAGGTTCTGGTAATTTTTTAGGCAGTATCCCCGATCTCTGTAACAGAAGATTAGCGTCACGTGAAACCAATTTCAGCTTATCTTGCATTGCTCTTTCCAAACCATGCTGCCACTTAAGTATTTCTATGGGGTTAGAGGAGTTTGGAAATGGGGGTAAGGGTACTGGCGATCGCGGGGACAAGGAGAAGAAGGCGGATATAGGGGATGGAGGGGAAAACGGAGGTGAGGCAAACAATGAGCTATTTTCTCCCTTGTGGTTTTCTGGCTCACTTGCTCCCATGCTCCTCATCTCCTCATTTTGTCCATCTTGCTCATCGTCCTCATCTTGCTCATCGTCTTCATCTTGCTCATCGTCTTCATCTTGCTCATCGTCTTCATCTTCCGGCTCTCCCTTAATCTCCTCATCTTTAAGAGCTTCCTGCTGCTCGCTTTTCATTAAAACTTGCAACTGTTCTGCTGTTTGCTGACCAAATTTACGGACGGATTGTTGCAATTGCTGGCGCTGATTTAAGGACAAACTCAAGAAACTTTCAGGATATCCTTGGGTACATAAGTGGTAAGTTGCTTGATTTAACTGCTGCCGTACAGTTTGTCCCAAGGTCGTTAAATAATTGGTGTAAGCATTTTGAAGTTCTTTAGCGATCGCCCGAATCGCCTCTTCTAATGCCTGAATATCCCGTTCTATTCGTTCAATTGCTCTTGCCATATCTTTTCTACTGTTCACCTGAACCGTATATGGAACAAATGTACTTAATTATTATAGGATCGTTTTGTTTAAGGACGGTAAGTTTGCTCAGATCCCCGACTTCTTTAAGAAGTCGGGGATCTTGCAGTCCCTAATAATTAACGCAATGAACTGTTGTCAACAGTAGTCAACAGTCAATAACTCTGACCAAACGACTGACTGTTAACTATTGATTAATTTACTTAGTCCCCATTTGGGCAGCCACTTCTTCAGCAAAATTGCTTTCCTGCTTCTCAATCCCCTCACCTAGTATGTAGCGAGTAAAGCGACGGACTTGGACACTTCCGCCTACTTGTCCTGCGCTTTGCTTGATCAATTCCTCCACGGTGATACTTTGATCGCGAATGTAAGGTTGATCCACCAAAGTCATTTCTTTGAGGCGTTTTTCAATTCGTCCCTGAACAATCTTTTCCTTGATGTTTTGTGGCTTGTTACCCAAGTCATCCCGCCCCATTTCGATGTCTTTTTCCTTTTGAACAACATCAGCAGGAATTTCATCTACGTTGACATACTCAACGTTGGGGCAAGCTGCTATTTGCATGGCAACATTGCGTGCGAGAGTTTGGAGTTGCTCATTTCCAGCCCCTGCTTCAGTTTGGGTTGTCAGTTCAACCAACACACCGACTCGACCGCCAGTGTGAATGTAACTGTCTACAACTCCTTGTGTGTCTTCTGCAAGAGCAAATTTGGTAAATCGGCGAACCTGAATGTTTTCACCTAACTGGGCAATACTTTGCTTGAGAACATCTTCGACCTTAATGCTTTCATCTTCTATATAAGGTTGAGCCAACAAAGACTCAACACTTTCAAGGGTCGCTGCTTGTTTTGCCAGGTTTTGAACTAGGGCTTTGAAAGCATCATTACGGGCAACAAAATCAGTTTGGCAGTTAACTTCTAGAATTACACCAACCTGCCCACCAGGTTGAATATAGTTGTCCACTAGACCTTCTGCCGCAATCCGTCCTGCGCCCTTCTCAGCTTTTGCGATCCCTTTTTGCCGCAGCCACTCAATGGCTTTTTCTATATCACCGTCAGTTTGTTGCAGTGCTTTTTTGCAGTCCATCATGCCAGCACCAGTTTTCTGGCGTAGCTCTTGGACAATTTTTGCAGATATTTCCGCCATGTTGCCTCAATTCCTACTTAATGGTTAATTGTTAGTTGCTAGTTGTTAGTTGTTAGTTGCTAATTTCCATTAACCATTAGCCATTAGCTATTAGCTATTAGCCATTAGCATTCCAGATCTATTATTCTTCGTCTTCGTCTTCAGGAAAAGCGTCAGAATAATCTGTTTCACTTTCTTCGTAGTCGAAGTCTTCTTCACCGCCTTCGTAATCCTCAAATTCTTCTTCTACATCCAATTGACCGTGACGACCTTCGTATATAGCATCTGCTAGTTTGCCCACGATCAACTTAATTGACCGGATAGCGTCATCATTTGCCGGAATTGGAATATCGACTACATCCGGATCGCAGTTGGTGTCTAACATGGAAACAATGGGAATACTTAGTTTTTGGCATTCCTGAACTGCGTTGTACTCTCGGCGCTGATCTACAATCACTACCACATCGGGAACTTTCCGCATGGTTTTAATACCACCCAAATACTTCTGAAGCTTTGTCATTTCCCGACGTAGCATTGCTGCTTCTTTCTTTGGCAGTAAATCGAGAGCACCATTTTCTTCTCGGCGTTCCAAGTCTTTCAAACGATCTACGCGAGTTTTGATGGTCGTCCAGTTGGTGAGCATTCCTCCCAACCAACGCTGGTTGATGTAGTGAGCACCACAACGAGTTGCTTCTTGGGCAATAATCCCTGCTGCTTGACGCTTTGTTCCAACAAACAAGAATTTTTTACCCGCCTCGGCTTGCCCTCGCATATAAGTATATGCGTCTTCCATCAACTGGGCTGTTTGCACCAAGTCGATGATATGGACTCCGTTGCGAGACGTATATATATAAGGAGACATTTTTGGATTCCACCTGCGGGTCTGATGCCCAAAGTGAACCCCTGACTCCATCATCTGAGCCAATGAAACAACTGGCATATTTTTTAACTCCTATTCGGGTTAAACCTCCATCCAAGTGGATTTCCCAATATCAGGAAACACCCGAACTCTTGGATGTGCGAGATTAGTGAACCATACAAGGTTAGCACATTTTGGGAAATGGGGAGTGGTGAGTCGGGAGTGGTGAGTGGTGAGAAAATACGAAACGTAAAGTACAAAATTCCCTACTCCCTATTCCCTACTCCCTACTCCCTGTCCATACGCTTCATACACGCCTTTAACGTTATACCAGTTTAAAAAAATTCGGGCGATTTCTAATGCTAACTGCGGTTTGCCTAGTTGGATCAACCACTGTAGAAATGGAGCCATTGTCCGTTCGTTAAGAAATCCATTGAGGGAGAGTATTCCCCAGAGCAAGCGATGAATCCAAGTCATTTGAATCATCATTCGCACTTCCCAAGTGGGATGCTTTTGATAAAATAAAACGCCCATGCGTCCGCGTTGGATTTCTTTGTCTATTAAGCGAGGAATTTGCTCTAAATTAAAGGGTGGATGCCAGTGGAAGCCAACTGCATCGGGACATTTAATAAGTTTTAAACCTAGTTTCTTTAGGCGAACACCTAATTCTAAATCTTCCCATCCATAAAGTTGAAAGCTGATGTCGAAAAGCCCTGCTTCTTCTAGCCAATGTTTTGCGATCGCTACATTTCCTGTGGCAAAAAAAGCTGCAGAAAAATCTGTGATTTTGTATGGTTCTGATGTGGGATTATCAAAGTTACAGGTATTGATGACAGACCCATAGGTGAAAATGCGTTCGCGAAGCGGCTGCTTTGCAGCATCGCCCTTGGCGCAAGCCGTACCCGGCTTACCGCATCCCAATTTCTCTTTTCCTTGGGCTAGTGCATCGGCATGAGCCTGTAGAAAATTCTCTGTTACAACTAGATCGCTGTCAATGAAAACTATAGTATCACCCAGTGCCTTCTCTACGCCCAAATTTCGAGCTGTAGCTGGTCCTTTATGATCTTGAGAAAATGTTCGCACGTGGGGAAACTCGCTTTTGTGTGTTTCCAACCACTCCAGTGTGCCATCCGTCGAGCCATCATCTACCAAAACAATTTCGTAACCATCGACACACGTGCCACATCTTGTCTCTAGGTTACCATTTGTCAGTTTCTGAGTTTCCATAGCTCGCAGGCACTTTTCTAAAATTGGCTTGCGATTGTAAGTCGGAATAACAACGCTAAAAAACACAACCTCACCCACAACGATATTGCCCATCTTCAGGATAGGACAGAGAAGGCTCTCACACTGTTCCTCATTGTTAGTGGTTAGTGGTTGCTAGGGGCGCGGCGGCCTTGCGCCCGTACATGGTTAGTGGAACCAGTATGGAACTTCCAATCGGTGGTTTCATTCAATACTAAGGTGGGTATTGCCATGTTAGAAATGTATTAATACACAAGTTCTTAAGTTATGCTCTCAGTTCAGAAGTGCGAATGCGCGTGCAAAGATAAAGTCACGATAGATAACCACAAAACCAGACTTTTGTCAATCATTGTCTGTTTGCTTGCAGGATTTTTTGTGACAGAGTGGAGTGTGGGATTGTGGAGCAAAAGCTTATCTTTACAGGCAGACGCAGAACACATACTCTCTGATGTAGCAGCTTTGGGAATATCGTTATTTGCTAGTTGGTTAGCCCAGAAACCTGCTAGTGGTCAAGCAACTTTTGGTCATCGCCGAATTGAAATTTTAGCAGCTTTGGCAAATGGTTTGAGTTTGCTTGTCATTGCTATTTTTATCTGTTGGGAGGCAATTCATCGCTTTCACAGCCCTGAAGGGATTTCAGGCTTACCAATGTTGGTGGTGGCAATGATAGGTTTAATCGTCAACTTGCTGAACATCACTTTACTTCATCCTCACTCTCATAATGACTTGAATCTTCGAGGGGCTTTGCTTCATGTCATGGCAGATACTGCTAGTTCCTTGGGTGTCATTCTTGCAGCTGTGGCGATCCATCTTTGGAATTGGTTGTGGGCAGATGCAGCTATTAGTCTACTAGTTGCAGGTTTTACGGGTTTGAGTGCTTTACCGCTCCTTCAAGAAAGTCTTTTGATTCTTTTGGAATATGCACCGCCATCTATCGATCCGGTTGAGGTAGAAATTTCTTTAAAATCTTTTTCCCAAGTATTAGAGGTCGAAAAACTCCGTGTTTGGAGAATTAGCAGGGAGCAAGTTATGCTTTGCGCTCACATTACCGTGGATTGTACAACTTTTGAGGAAAGCAATGGCTTACTCGTAAAGTTGCGATCGCATCTCCAGCAAACTTTTGGCATTCACGAAGTCACTTTAGAGCTTACCAACCGCAAATCGTTGGCAGCAACTTCCATTCATCCTTTATTCAAGCAGGATTTAATCTCGATGCTTTAACAGTGACCAGTGACCAGTGACCAGTGACCAGTTCATCCCCATACTTAATAGTAGAGGATTATGAACCACCCCACCGCACAGTTATCTATAACTTATAAATTAAATCAGAGACTTCGTGATAAGAAGCTTGAGTCCCTCGTCAGAAACTTGTTTCGCCCTAGTTATGGTGGAAATCGAAACTTCACTCTAATGTACACCCTCGGACATTTAATGGTGAGTTCAGATGATGACATGAGACCCGATGCGTTGATAGAAAATAGCCCAGAGTCCTTATCAGCAGATGAAATTTGCCGAGGTAAATTATTCAAGCTCAACCAGGATGGTTTTGTCCATCGCTCCTTTGACTTACTCACCTCTTTTGAGGATGTTCTAGGTCGCAAAGTCAACTTGATACCAGACAACTTTGAGAAAGGGGAGTTTAACGAAGCACGGCTCGGACTCACTTTCCCAGAGCACTGATACAGCAATTAAAAAGGGGGACTTTGAGAGGTTCCTGTCTCCCTTGTTTAGCCTACGGTATATATAAGTAAGTGGGCGTTAAAAAATCCATCTATGTAACGAAATGTAAAATCTGCAAAGAGCTTATGAATACATCGTTCTAGGGTCTTTACAAAACTCAACATACATTGTTTTTATCGTGCTTACTTACTTATAAGTCTGAAATAGTTTATAAGCCTAAGTTGACTTTTTAGTTCGTAGTTGCGCTGTCTGGCCTGCAGCGTGCCTAACGGCGAACGCGCTTAGCGCAACTACGAACAGTTTATATTTTTTTAGATTGCACTACTTATCAGGGTAAAAAAGTACGATAAATTCTTCAATGTGCGATCGCTTTTCCTGTACCGTATATACAAAGATTTGCAGAATTTCCTTGGCTAAGGCTCTATGACTGCGCTTATCGAAACCTGCAAGTCCTTAGAGGCTAAAAGCTGCTTTAGTCTATCAGTTTCTGCTTTAGTTCCAGTGACAACTGAACCAGGCATCATTTTTTTAAGTTTTAGAGCTTCAGCTAATGTTAAATCCATAGCTGCACGCAGGATTGTTGTTGCAACCGTTGCGCGAGCGCCAGTTTCTCGTACAATCAGACTCCAAGTTCCTTCCATTGCTAAAATTGCTTGCCTCTCGCGCTCGGGCAAAGTACCAATTCCATCTTCTTCACTCTGAATTTTACAATGAGGGCAAGCATAAGATTTATGCCAAAGAAGTTCTTTGTTGAAGACAAATTGACCAACACGTACTTTTACTTCCTCCCCACAATCTCTACAATATTCGTAGATGAATGCCATAATCTAATTTCTCCAAGTATAGTAAAAAACTAGGTGTTTTTCTCGTGCAAAGACTAATATCTCATTGGGCTTAACTCCAAGAAACTGAATTTTTGGTGCATGAATTTTGTACTTTGTATGTTGAGCGCAAATCCCTACCAAATTTTAAAAAAAACATTTGCATAAGTGTAACGACTACGTCCGGTAGAAGCCAAGGCAACGCTGGCAACATTACCATCCGTGCCAAAGATATGGATTCTTGATAGTTTCGTGAATGTGCCTAACGAACGTCTTCCAGAGCAATTTCAGCAACCAAACGCAAGATTGTGTTAGTTGCCTCTGCACCCAAAGCTACACCATTTTCTAGTCCCACTGCATCAGTTTGCGATAGCTCAAATTAAGTGGATTGGCAAGAAAAAATACAACATCGAATTCTAAAAAGGGGAGAGGAACGGATCTGCCACAATCTCTCTCTTCCCCTCTGTATAAGAATAATTATTATTTCAATTAGCTGTCTATCCAGCTTAATAGTAAGAATTCTTATTTAGCTATAGTAAATTCTTCTTGTAAATAGTTCCTGTGTACTATATCTATCAGTTTCGTTGGAGTGTGAGAGTTCTGGGTGCGGAATGTGGGAAAATAATGCAATCAGACGGTTAGCAGGGATGATGCTAGACTAAAAATAGAAACCTATATTAAGTTTAAAACAATGGAAATAATTTGTCATAAAGTTAAACTTAAACAGCAAAAAAGCGATTTTGCTTATTGGCAAACTCAATCTTATCAATCCCGACTAGAAGCCTTAGAACAAATTCGTCAAGAATATCATAAGTGGAAAGATAATAGTGCTGAATCAAGACTTCAAAGAGTTTATACAATTTCTCAACGATAATCATGTGCGCTATCTGATTGTCGGTGGTTATGCAGTAGCGATACATGGTCATCCTCGTTATACCAAAGATATTGATATTTGGATAGAAATGAGTCCAGAAAACGCGAATAATCTCCTTCAAGCTTTAGAACAATTTGGGTTTAGTTCTTTAGGATTACATCTGGAAGATTTTCTAACCCCTGACCAAATTATTCAGCTTGGTTATCCTCCTAATAGAATTGATTTATTAACAACTATTGACGGGGTGAGTTTTGAAAATTGTTATCCTTTAAGGTTAGAAGTTATAATTGATAATATTGTTGTTAATTTTATTGACTTAGAAAATCTAAGAAAAAATAAAGAAGCATCAGGAAGACTGCAAGATTTAGCTGATTTAGAAAATTTGAATTAGTGCGATCTTCGTAACTTACCGTTGATATAACCGTTCTTATAGCGACTGTATTAAAAGTCAAGCGATTGCTTTTTGGGCAAAGTGTGCCAAATTTTAGCCAAGACAATCCTGAATTCAACGGCAAGGGTGGGTATTGGGGCAACGGACGATTAGTCATGAGTCGAGAGTGCGTTTAATTTTGACTTGATTTGCAAAGGCATTCGGGTTGTCAAACTCTCAAGCCCCGCTCCGATTCCGATTCCAAATAAAGTGCCATAAATCGCGAATAATATTTCTGACTTTACTTTTAGAGAATTGGGGTGTTTCCACTTTTCCAATTACATAAGGAAATTCAATCTGACCGTTGATAAAAGTGACTAATACTTTATCACCAATTTGCGGTATGTCAATACATAAACATATGCGTCCCCAGATTTCATAATTATTCCCTAAATCAAAGCAGCGTATCTGTATAAGTCGATTTCCGTATAGATCGACTATATTTGTCACCAGACCGATGATTGCACTATTAATTTGCTGACTATAAGTAGTAAAGGATGCAGGCTTGTTGAGTAAATCTTTCATAATATCCTTTTGTCAGCTTTAAAAGATGATGTTAATTTAACTAGACCAAAATCATTGTTAAATAGGTCGGCACAAATCAAGTTAACTAGGGAAGGACTTGCTAGGTAACCGCCAGGACTTACGCACTCACAGAAATTTGATGATGTGGATGAAGTCTTAGTTGATTCGCGGAATCCAAGTTAAGCCTCAATTAGCTCTCCTTCTGTATTCTTGGTAGATGTAAGCAAAATCAACTTATGCACTTTTGGAATAGAAATGGTACAATATCAGTACTATACTAGGCTTGCTAATCGTGGTCAGTCTGCTTGCAGAAGTACATCAAAGAGTTCAGGAACCGCAGATGGACGCAGACAGAGTATATTTTATTGGAATGAATAAACATGGATAAAGAAGTTGTTATATTTCTTATTAGTGCGAGTGCGGTTATTCTCTACCTGGTTTTTTCTGCGCTGACTGAAATGGGTACAAAGCTACCTTGGAAGAAATAGGTTTACTGGGTGAGTTATCCTAATACTTGTTGGTTAAGCCTTTTTTTCCTCCCCTGCGCCCCCTGCTTGTCTCACTCGACAATTTTCTCAGCCCTTGCAGTATTGGGTGAGTTATCCTTGAGCCGTCTATCCCAAAAAGAAAAAGAGAGCGCATTGACTATAATCAAACTAAGCCTCAATTAGTCTTAACTTTTTATGACTCTTAAAGAACTAGAAAATCAGATTCTCGCACTATCTACAACTGAAAAAGCAGAAATTCTCCAAAGCCTAACTAAAATTATCAGCACTGGTGCTAAGGGGATCACCAAAACACTGGGTGTCTGCGGTGGTGAAGCTTGTATTGCTGGAACTCGTATTGCGGTTTGGTTACTGGTGGAAGCACGTCAGATTGGCATAACTGAAGCTCAACTTTTGCAAGATTATCCTCACATTACTGCTGCTGATTTAGTTAATGCCTGGGCTTACGCAGATGCTTACTCAGAAGAAATCGAAGCAGCTATCCATGCTAATGAGGTTGCCTAATTGATGGCACGTTTGTACGCAGACGAGCAGTTTCCACGGAAAGTCAGCGAACTGCTTCGGACAATGGGACACGATGTTTTAACTGTACAAGAAGCTGGTAACGCAAATTTCGGTATACCAGATAATGAGGTGTTGGCGTTTGCAGTTGGGGAGAATAGGACTGTTATTACTCTCAATCGCCAAGATTTTATTCGATTGCATAAAGCTAACCCCAAGCACGCAGGTATTATTGTTTGCACAAATGATACCAATAGGCTTCAAATGGCAACTCGCATTAACGAAGCAATTATAGTCGAAGAACCGTTAGCGAGTAAGTTAATTCGTGTGGTACGTCCAGTCACTTAAAAAAGTTTTGATACCTGCTTGAAACATAAAGTGTGCGTATTTTTTATTCAAGAGCTACAAAAAATATTTTTCCATTGAGTGTCACTGGAGTAATTTTTTATTGAATAAATAAGCTGTCAGACATTTAACTTACACATTGCATTGAGATGTAGTTTTGTGGGGTGAGCATCTTGCCCGCCTACGTTCAATACGATCATTGAGGTGTCAGAACCCCGGTTTCGCACTTATTTACCGGGGTTCTAATTTTTGCTATCCCTTGTAGTATTGCGCCCACGTTATGCGATTTGGAGGTGAATTAGCTGATTTCAAATATTAATAATTTATTAATCAAAACTTAATTAAAGAATGAGAAATTAGAAGCGGTTGTTCACCAATATTTTGAGTGCAGTCTAAGAGGATGTTTTAAAAGTCCTGGCCTCAACATAATGAGCTACTATACAAACGCTCGTCTGCCTATGCGGACTAGTATTTTGAAACCCACGTAGGTGGGTTTTGCTTGTATAGACGCGAATTCCATTCGCCATTTTAATGAGTTCATTTTGAAATGAATTAGTTAAATGTAATCGCTCAACTATTGAGTGTCATTATCAACTTCTATTTCAATGAATTGTTTCGTCAAACATCTTACCCAGTTCAGTATGTCCAAATTAAATTTACTTTTGAATGTAGCAGGAGGAACTGTCCTACTGCTTACCTTTTCCGTGTCTAGTGCGAATAGCGCTACAATTTCTGAAGGGTTTGAGACTGGCTCTAAAGGCAGTTATGCAGCAGCCGATGTCAGTCTTAGTACAGGCGTTTGGAACTTGAATGATTCTCTGCTAGGCGATTTGGCAACCGATCGCAAGAGTGGGGCAAAATCTGCTCGCATTCGCAATAGCGGTAGAGTGACCATGAAATTTGACCGTACCACAGGTGCTGGCACTATCACCATTAAACACGCTAAGTTTGGGTCTGATGGTAATACGACTTGGGGAGTTTGGTGTTCAACCAATAGCGGCTCTTCCTGGACGCAAATTGGTTCTGCGATCGCAACCACCTCAACAACACTTCAAACAGCAGAGTTTACTCCCAATATCTCTGGTACAGTTCGCTGTGAAGTTCGCAAGACTGATGGAACTACAAACAGAACTAACATTGATGACATCGTCATTACCGATTATGGTTCTTCCGGTTCTCCCTCCCTACCATCCGGTTCTGTACCTTTCTTTGATAGTATTAACAACTCCGTGTCTGGCTTAGCTTATGGTAGCCCAGCAGATGTCACTCCGAGCGCTCCTGCGTTGAATAGCTTTGACACAGCGATCGTTAATCTTTGTGGCGCACCGGGTACAGTTGTCAGTCGTTCTAGCTTCCAGTCCACAATGCAAAATAACCCCACTGTCTTAGCAAACATTAAGGCATATGTAGGTGGATTTTTGGAATTTGGTCGTACTTCCGATACACAGTTCTTGGAAGACTTGACAGATGTTTGGTTTAATGTAGAGGGCTTTGACCACGTGTTCTGTGGAGAACCCGTTCAAGGAGGTTCTATTGGTGGGTTGCACTTTGTTGGTCGCTATGTGGAGCTTCAGAACGCGGGTTTAGCTGGACGTTTGGACAATAACACATTCAGAGAAGAAGTAATTCCTAACACCGTTTACACCATGGGTGTTGTCATGAAGGTAGGCAGTGGTACTGCTACGTCTACCATCAAGGGATATCCCTACACCCTCAATGCTGAAGAAATTCTGTCCATCGCATCTTTAGCTTATAAGAACAACCCTAACACTAGTTCCACAAACCAGGTTTGTAATTTGAGCGTTACTGATGATGGTAGAAACTTTACTGCTATTTTTGTGAGAAGGGAAGGCGGTGTTCGTACTTTCTATCCTGATGCAACTCCGGCTAACAATTCTCTCTGTAGTCAGTAATAACCTCTGCTTTTCTCTTTGTGCTCTTCGCGTCTATGCCTACGAGCGTTGGCATAGACCTGAACGTGGTTAAAAAATGCTTTTTGCATACTCCTCGATAATTAAGGTATCAGAACCCCGGTTTCTTGAAGAAACCGGGGTTCTAATTTCCGCTTAATAATAAAATTCAGCCCGAAAGTTATTCCAGGCTGAATCTATAGTTCCCTAAAGCTTAGTGGATTAATATTTTAACCTGTGAAACGGGTTTTAGCTTCACGTATGAACTTGAATTCAAAACGCTTATAGAACTAAGCCAAATAAGTTTTGTAGAAGATTATTGCCCACAGTATTGGTAGAATCACTAGTGCTAGCTTGACCACCGATAGCAGTGTTCGTCAGATTAATTTTAGGAGCTACTTCTAATGTTATTCCACCTTTTGTTGCATTAATCTCAGCATTTGTTAACTCTTGAACAGAGGCATTAGGCAGTTGAGAAATTGTAATCTTAGCCATGGTAAAATTGACTCCAAGTGTTGGTTATTTTTCTTTGGGATTTGATAAATGTCTTTTCTTATCCCATTCCTATAATCTCTTAATGATTATTTAATTTCAAGGCTTTCATCAATTTATAAGGAAAAAAAACCTTGAGTTATATCCTAGAGAGCTATCAAATAATCTTCCCGTTGAAAATCACTAAATTTGTGGCTTTTCCGAGACTTTTGACCCTCAAAAGATTTACTTTATTTCACTAAGACCAAAGAGGCTTTACGGGATATTAATCCAGTTTTTTAACTGTCAACTATCACATAGATAAAAACAGGATTTTTGAGATAATCACGCGTTTAAAGGGATTATTCATCTAACGCATCTACCTAAAGGTGTAAACCATAATCTTCCTTTAGGTAGCTGTCATCACACTCAAAATTTACACATTCTAGTACTAATAACTGTTTTTATTTCTCTTGGATGGTTTAACTGATGCAAGGTAAATTTCATACGACGGTTGAAGATAAGGAGGGAATGTACTACTCAGAGTTATTTAAACAGGGTGTTGAATACGATAAAGCAGCTATTGCGGCTAAAATTTTAGCTTCTGGAAAACCTGATGAAGATTTGACTCATGGAGAGATAGAACTTGTCAATGAAGTTTGCTCTGAGTGGTTAGCAAAGCACAAGCGCTACAAACATTTAAACTCGTTTTTAGGAAAGTATAAACGGGTGAGCGTGCATCTACCCGATCGCTAGAATAATTTCACGTTTCGTCTCTGCTAATTAATGTCCCAACTAATTCATCATTGGTTGGGATTTTTTATTTGGAAGTCCCTAACTGCTTAAGGTGCATTTAAACTCTACCTTTCCTCAACTGCTCCAAGAGCAAGCAAGTTTGATTTTTGTGCTTCTGTTAAACCCGTAACTCCGTAAATGTTTGTGGCTTCATAAAGACGTTCAATTCTCAAAGTCTTAATGCACTGTTTTGTCTCCATATCCCAGATTTTCAGATGAGCATCGCCATCTCCACTCGCGAAAAACTTCCCTTCAGGACTGAAAGCAACAGACATAATCCAGAAATCATGGTCGGTTAAGGTTACCATGCAACAACCTGTCGCTACATCCCAGAGTTTGATAGTACCATCGCTGCTACCAGTGGCAAGAATATTGCCCTCAGGATTGAAAGCTATTGTCCATACCCAATGAGCGTGGGCGTGCAATAGATGAAGGCATTGACCTGTTGTTATATCCCACAATCCCACAGTACCATCAGCGCTACCAGTGGCAAGGATATTTCCTTTAGGGCTGATAGCAACCCACCAAACCCAACTGCTGTGTCCTTTAATTATTTGATTGCACTGCCATGTTTCTAAATCCCAAACTCTTGCAGCTTCGTCAAAACCACCTGCTGCGAGTTTTTTGCCATCTGGGCTAAAGGAAAGCGATAATGTCACGCCTGCTGGTAGAGTTTGCACGGGTTGACCCGTTGCTACATCCCATAGTTTAATGGTGCGGTCATAGCTACTACTTGCTAGGAGATGACCATCAGGACTAAAGATGGCTCTTGTGACTGTACCTGTATGTCCTTTCAAAACTTTTAAGCACTGTCCTGTCGAAACATCCCACAATCGAATTGTTTGGTCAGCACTACTGCTTGCTATGGTACGTCCATCAGGACTAAAGACTACCGAAAATAAAAAATCAGTGTGTCCGGTAAAACGACGGTATTCACCATCCAAATTCCACAGTCTGATAATGCGATCGTAACCACCACTCACAATGGTTTTTTCTTGTTCTGTTTCTCCTTCGGAACCTATAGGAGCAAAAGCTAAGTCAGCTACCCAATTATGCATTCCTTGGAATATTCGGATACATTCTCCACTAGTAATATCCCATAGCCTTACGGAAAAGTCGTCACCACCACTAGCAAGCAGAGTTTCTTGGGGGTTGATTGCGATCGCATAAACAGAATTGTTATGTCCTTGCAAAGTTTTAATGCATCGCTTACTAGAAACATCCCAAATTCGGATTGTTGTGTCTATACTAGAGCTGGCAAGAGCATTTCCGTTATCCAAAAAAATTACTTTAGGAACTCCATTGCTGTGTCCTTCTAAAGTTCCAATACATAAGCCCTTATCCACATCCCAAAGCCTAATAATTGGATCTAAAGCTCCACTTGCAAGCATTCCTGAAGGGCTGAATGTCACAGAGCGAATGCACTCAGTATGACCTGGCAAGTTTTTGATACAGATACCCGTCGTGAATTCCCAGAGTTTGATGGTTTTATCATCACCACCACTAGCAAGAATGTTGCCATCCGGACTCAATGCCAGAGAAAAGATTGCGCTCTCATGTCCCTGTAAAATTTGAGTACATTCTCCAGTGCTAAGATTCCAAACTCGAATATCAGAGTCTGCACCTCCGCTAATGAGTAAACTACCACAAGAAGAAAAAACAATGACAAAAGCTCCTCCTGCATGACCTTGCAGAGTTCTTAAACATTGTCCAGTTGTAGTCTCCCATAATTTAATGCTGTCGTTTTGCGAACTACTAGCAAGTATGCTACCATCTAGGCTAAAAGCAACACACCAAGCAGAACCAGTATGCCCTTGAAAGCGCACGATCTGCTGACCAGTGACAGCGTTCCACAAGCAAATTTGACCTTCTGTATGAGATGTCGCAAGGATTTTGCCATCAGGACTAAACACCGCAGATACAGTGCTAGAGAAAGTTTTGGCAAAGACAGACTTAGATAAATCGCTAAGAGCAAAGTTAACTCGTTTTAAAGAAGTTTCTTGGAGATATGCTTGCCAAATTGTAAGATAAGAGAAATTATGACCAGTCAAGTCAGTTTGTATGTGACACAGTAAGTTAAGAATATTACCACCTGCATATCCTGGCTCTAGTGAGGGAAGTGGGGGAGTGAGGGAGTGAGGGAGTGAAGGAGTGGGGAGAGGAACCAGATTTTGGATTTTGAATTTTGAATTTTGAATTGATGTGTTTCGTAGTTCGTACAAAACGTGAGACAGCAGATTTTCAATTGCTGACTTGGTGCGTAAGTTTAACAGTAATTGCTCAACAACAGGCTGGAGAATCAACTTAGTTTGAGCAATCCTAATGTTATCTTTGGAAGTTGCTTTCATTAAAGCATGGCTTTGGAACAAGAGAGTAGGTGCTGAGGAAAATTCTCCTTTGTCTCCTTTTCCCCACTTCTGAATTTCAATACATACCTGTTGAACTATATTTCTTGTGACATACTCCATCACCACAGGTTGGAGAGTAAATTGTACGGAAGTTTGTGGGGCTGATTTTTTTTCAATTAAATTTCGCCTGCTAAGAGAATCCAATGCTTCCAGAAGTTTCATGGAAGATATAGGTAGGACTAAATCTTCACGCAACTCTGCTATTGTCACTGGTTCCCGATTAATGGCTAACCAGTACATTAAATCTTTCTCTAGTAACGAAACACGGTGAAATTGCTGTTCTAATAAGTCATAAATACTACCAAATACTGTAGCTCCTTGAGTCTGAAACTCTTTAATATCACCGTCAAACAATTCCTGAATTGTGGTAGCAATAATTTTCAGCGCCAGAGGATTCCCTGCGTAATGCTGTATTAAGTTTTGCCACTCTACATCCGATCCACAGAAAAAGCTTTTGGTTCTCACTAACTCTAGCGCTGCACCAGTACTTAAGCCTGGTAAATGTAAAGATCGAACGGGTAAAGTTTCACCTTCTAAAATTGTAATTTCTTGAGGCTTTTCTCGACTGGTCAGCACAACACAGCTTTGGTGAGATGTTTCTCCTACTTGCTTGAGAAGTTCTTTATAGTTTTCATAGCCCGGTTGATAATGTCCGGAGTTCTCCTGACTGGCTAATATGGATTCTACATTATCTAATACGATTAAGCAGCGATGCGATCGCAAGTGTTCCATAAGTTGTGCAATGCGTACACGCGTAGCATCTTCTTGCGAGACATCGCTACAATTTGGAGATAAGTTTATTGCTTGACCGTTTGCAAACAACTTCAGCAAACTTGTCAATAAATCTAAAAGAGACGGACTGTTACGAAGACTGCGCCAAACCACAAACTCAAATTGTGTTTGAATTTGAGTTGCTAGTTTTACCGATAGGGAAGATTTGCCAATTCCTCCCATTCCCAGCAGAACAATGAGCCGACAACGGTCATTCAAAATCCAATGTTCTAACTGAGTCAGTTCCTCTGTGCGCCCAAAAAATATCGAAACATCAACAGCTTCTCCCCAATCAAAGTGGGGAGTGGGGAATGGGGAGTGGGGAGTAGGGGGAATTTCTTCACCACTCCCGACTCCTGTACAGACGCGCCATGGCTCGTCTCTACCACTCCCCACTCTTTGATAGTCACTTGTAGCTAACTCCAAGCTAAAAGCTCTAAAAAAATACTCAAGAGTTTGCTTATCAACTCCTTCTTCCCGTGCTAGCACCTTAGAAACTGTAAAAGGAGCTAACTGAGTCCGATAGCTTAGTTCCTCCAGGGTGAACCTTGCGCCGTCATTGTCCTGGAATTCCGCCTGATACCTGGCTTCTTGTAGCTTATTCAATCCTGCAAGGCTGAGGATCACACCACGCCTGCGTTTTTGCTTGTGCTTTTCCATAGCGGAGGAGGCTCGATCAACCTTCTATTTTAAAAGCTATAAAGCAGTATGTTGAATTTTTTCAGATTTTATACAACTTACGATTATAGCAATCCTAAATCACTCATAAGAAATTCACGACCCCTTTAACCAGTAAAGTTCGCGACTAGATAAACAAAATTCACCTACGTGGGCTTTACTAGAATAACCTGCTTAGCAACCCTTTTGTCTGTATAGCCGCGATTTCTAATCTCTAAGGCTGAATTAAATTTGACATTGAGTTTGTACAATATTCCTACGAATTTTCTCACAAATCAAATAGGATTGCTATGATATCAAGTTTGAAATTTTTATTGACTATATAGTCAGTCATAAATTAAGTTGGTAGTTATGGCGACTAGTAGTTTTAGTAGAATAAGGAGCGATCGCATGAAAGGAAGCTGCGCTTGTGGTAATATCCAATACGAACTAAAAGACAAGTTTCTAATTGCTAACTATTGTCACTGTTCGACTTGTCGAAAAGTTCATGGGGCTGCCTTCGGTACTTTCGGTCATGCCAAAGCAGAAGCATTTCAGTGGATTCAAGGAGAAGAATCACTGATCGGGTATCGATCATCAGAAGGAAATGTGCGGAATTTCTGCCAGATTTGTGGCTCCAATATGCCCAGCGTCTTTGCTGAAATAAATTACGTGCGGATTCCTCTAGCAACACTGGATGACGATCCTGAAACAAAACCTGTAGTTCATTTGTACGTGAAATCAAAAGTTCCGTGGTTTGAGATTGCTGATACTTTGCCTCAGTACCCCGAAGTTGTTGACCTACGTGAATGGGTGTAGTCCTGTGTATCATCGGTACTTGATTATGTCTTTCTTCCAGTTTCTTTTAGTCGTCTCATCTGCGGGAAACAGACATTCGATCCGCAGCCGCACTGCACTACTCCCTTCCCGGTGTAAGATGACCGCTCCTGTTCTTTCTTTTTCTTGGCGTCCTTGGCTCAGGAGCGGTTTTTTAATAGGTAAGGGATGTCCAAGAAATAAATTATCCGGTGATTGTGGGACGGGCGTCCTCGCCCGTTCTATATCAGTGGCGGGCGTCAATCCCGCACCACAAGAGAAAGTTGGATATTTTTTTATTTGGAAGTCCCTAATCTTCTGGCGGAAAGGGACTAGTTGTTAAGTTAGCGTCTTAAAACCTTTATCTTTACTAGTGCAAGTCGAGACGTTATCGGAAACTGTAGTTATTGCTGATGTAGTTATCAACAAGCCAAAAGAAGTTGCGATCGAGAGCTTCTTTTAGAAAGGTTGTTTTCGTGAGTAGCGTTTGGTGTCATAGTTGACTTTTATACCAAAATATGCATTAAACGCATTTTTCAAGAACTTATTCAAATTTTTTGGGGGACTTACCCATGACTAACTCTGTCATTAATCCTATTGAGCATCCACAAATAACGCAACAACTTTCTGAAAATCTTATTCTCACCACTGTAGACGACCTGTACAACTGGGCAAAGATGTCTAGTTTATATCCCTTGATGTTTGGGACAGCCTGCTGCTTTATGGAATTTATGGCTGCTTATGCTTCCCGATTTGATATGGAAAGATTTGGCATGATTCCCCGTGCAACTCCCCGACAAGCAGATTTGCTGATTACCGCAGGTACAATTACCATGAAGTATGCGCCAAACTTGGTGCGGCTTTACGAACAAATGCCAGAACCAAAATATGTCATCGCCATGGGAGCATGCACAATCACTGGTGGTATGTTCTGTACCGATTCTCCTTCTGCTGTTCGAGGCGTAGATAAGTTAATTCCAGTTGATGTTTACATACCGGGATGTCCTCCTAGACCAGAGGCTGTGATTGATGCCATCATCAAATTGCGGAAAAAGATTGCCAACGAGAGCATACAAGATAGGCATCAAATTCAGCAATCTCACCGCTACTACAGCACTACCCATAAAATGAAAGTTGTCAGCCCTATTAATGATGGGCAATACTTGAAAAGCTCAACACGAGTTGCACCACCACAAGAAATTGCTGCAGCTACAGGGTTGGAATTTCCTTTAGCTCTTCAACCTGCTACAAACTCTCGTGATTTGTAAATCGGCGCAAATAAAAATCCTAGGTTGGGGACAAGAGAACCATTCCCTACTCCCCACTCCCTATGGTATTCCACCTGTGAGCGGCGATTGTTCGTGATTTAGAGTAATATTTAATCGCAGCCTGTAGTAGATGAACGCGGATAAAATATGTTTGCTAAACTTCAAAAAATTAAAGCGCTTGAAGCTTATAGAAAATCTGATAATCTTGGTGATTTTGCTATTTTAAAAGCAGATTTATTAGGTGCAAAAGCCGACCCGATAGTAGTATCTAAATTGCAACAAGTTGTGGGGTACCACTCTTATATTAACTTGGAAGAATTGAGCAAATATCCCAAAGGAACTTTTGGACGAGAATATGCAGATTATATGCAGGCAAATAATTTGAAGCCGTTTAATGTTAGTTCTGAACTAGAGGAGGTTGCCAAACGCAATGTCTTTGCTCTGAGGTATGTTGTTACTCACGATATTTTTCATCTCTTGCTGGGCTTTGACACTAGTTATGCAGGAGAAATAGGCATATATGCTTTTGCCTCTGCTCAAAATTATAGCAAATCTTTAAAAATTAGTCTGTGGTTTGCAAAATTGCTTTATCCTCTCTTAGCTCCTCAACAACGCCAAGACATCTCTGATAATGTAAACAAAGGCTTTGAACTTGGCAAAAAAGCAGAATTTCTCTTAGGATTTCGTTTTGAAGAACACTGGGGAGAACAAATCAGTGAATTGAGAGAGCGATTGGGTTTACTACCCTAAACGTATTGATATAGAATTGGTATAACCACTGCACAGACGCAAGGATCTGCGCCCCTACTAACCTCTAACCAAAGCAATTTAAGCCAGAAATATTTTTAGAACGGCAGTTTTATCCCTATGAATATTTCCCTTTTGGTAGAGGAAATCGGCACTGTCTTGGCATGGCGTTTGCCATGTTTGAAATAAAATTAGTACTGGCTGCTATATTATCACATAACTCATTCACTCTTGCTGAAAAGCAACCTTTACTACCTGTCCGTCGCGGTCTAACATTTGTACCAAAGGTAGGTGTACGATTGGTATGAAAGGAACGAAAATAATGTTTGCCAACAACCAAGCGTTCTAATTTTTTGCTTCGTTAGAAATATACGTAGGTAGAGCGAAACTTTCAAGGAAATGTATGGACAACACTTACCGTAGCAGTACAAAAAGCTGAAAACGCAGGCGCTACTCTTATTATTAAAATGCCGCCAGTCCATACTTATAATTAGTGGGAGAAAAACTCCTACCTATTCTCCATCTGATGTATAGCATTGTAAAAAGAAGCATTGGAGCTTGGTTGGAAATCTTCTAAACATTGTAGTACGTTTGAAATGTTATATTTTATCCAACTTTTCCTACTTGATTTTTCTGTTGCAACAATATTGACAAAATTAATTCACTTTTTGCACTTTAGAAATTAATTTTGCTGTGATGCATGGTGCGTAATATCTCTTGCTGGATTATTGTTAAATGCTGACATAAAAGTAGATACCGTTGAGCAGGTATTTGCAGTAGATTCTGACGATTGTGTAGGCAAGCCAATAGATAACATCCAACTAATCATATTTTTATCACTTATATCAAACAGAATTAGGACAAAATGCTGTTCTACTAATTTTGGTATAACTCATTGACGAGCTTAGATTCGTTGTGATATAAAAAGAACGAGATCAAAACAAAAAAAATAAAGAACACAAAACATAATCTAATGCTTATTGGTTGTACAGATTGTATTGGGTGCATCTGATTGAGAATTAAATAAGTTAGCATTGATTTGTAAGAAAAAAGTGTTCTTATTAAATTTTGGTGAGAAGTAAAAGAAATCCCTGTTGCGATATCCTTTGTGCTTCTCTATCCAAAAGAAATTTTCTAAGCCCCAATACTTTTTTGTAAGTTAACAACTCAATGAACGAGGAGAATTCAGCAATTTTCGAGTCTGGAATTTGCATAAATTGTGTGCGAGTGAATGTTAAATTAAGTCGCGACGAAACAGTTATTTAAACTGGAGGAGTCCCGTATTGCACTGCTTCCTTTGTTTGTTCGTGGAGGAACAAGAAATACTATTCTGGTTCTACCTTGTAGAGCAATTCGTGGAATATTGTGTATCCTGAATACTAAAACATCGATTCAGTAATTCCGATTGACGGTGAAAAGCTTACCGTTTCGGCACTCTCAAGCCTGTCATCTACCGCCAGCAATCTACCGAGTGACTATCACTGAATTGGTGTTCTAGCTTTTGATTTTTTTCGATCTACTCTTTTTTATTCAACAGAGATATTTTTACAATGCCACGCATACTCTGTGGACAGGTTTTATAACTTGTTTTCTGCGGAATGCTGACGCAAACGTGTATCGTCTCCTGTCAAGAAGAATGCAAGAGTTTGGTCTGGAAAAATGAAAACCATAGCCTATTTCCTTTGGAATACCAGGGTTTTGGCAAGTTAAATAATCAAGAAAAGGAGATGGCTATGAGTACTATTACTGGTACTGGGGGGAATGACACCCTCTTCGGTATCGACGCAAACGATTTGATTCGTGCTCTAGGAGGGAATGACTTCGCCGATGGTGACGATGGCGATGATACTCTCTTGGGTGGAGCGGGTTCTGATACCCTGTTGGGTAACGATGGAACTGACTCTCTTGACGGTGGCGATGGTACAGACTTTCTTTATGGCGATGATGCTGATGACTTTCTCAATGGCGGAAATGGCAACGATTTCCTGAATGGTGAAAATGGGAATGACTTCCTCAATGGCGGTAATCAGAATGACACGCTCTTTGGTCAGGAGGGTGAAGACACTCTTTTAGGCTCTGCTGGAGATGATTTTCTTGGTGGGGTTATATTTGACGAAGCAGGCAATATCGAAGGTGAGTCTGGCAATGATTCCCTGAGTGGCGGAGACGGTAATGACACTATTGATGGTTGGGATGGAAATGACACCATTTTAGGCGGAAATGGTTTTGACTCCCTCCTAGGTGGAGATAGCAGTGACTTGATTGAGGGTGGAGAAAATGCTGATACCCTTGATGGTGGCGTGGGAGATGACACTCTGAATGGTGGGAATGATACAGACTTCCTCAAGGGTGACATAGGCAGTGATACTCTCAATGGTGGAGCAGGTAACGACGTCCTCTATGGTGAGGGTGGCGATGATCCACTCAATGGCGGAAATGACATTCTCAATGGCGGAGACGGCAATGATACCCTCATTGGTGGCGTTGGTAACGACACGCTGATTGGCGGTGCGGGTACTGACAGCTTTCTCTTCAATAACCCCGATGAAGGATTTGATAACATTACAGATTTTTCTGTCGTTAATGACACTATCTATGTGTCGGCTGATGAGTTTGGTGGTGGGCTACAGCCAGGCGTACTCACAGCAAATCGATTTCACTTGGGTTCACTAGCAAGTGATGCCTTAGATAGGTTTATTTACGACAGAAGCATAGGTATCCTGTACTTTGATGTCGATGGTACAGGTAGCGCTTCACAAATAGAGCTAGTCGGACTGTCTAACAATCCGGCGATCGCGAGAAATGATATTGTTGTCATCTAATACCAAGTAGTAGTCAACCATCAGCTATCAGCTGATTGCTGATAGGTAGTAATGAAAGACTATGTTGGAATCCAACTTGGTATAAGTATCGCAAACAGACAGTCTGTAGACTCTCAATTGTGGAGCGATCGATCGTGCAACTTCTCACCATGCCTTTGGCACCCGATATCAAGTTTGAAAGAGGGGAGTGGTGAGAGTTGCAAAAACAAACTAACAGGACTTGATACCGTGCATTAAGTCCGTTCAAGTGACACAACACAATTCTTAATTCTTTTTGAAAGGATAAATTTATGGTAGTTAGAAACGGAACACTGGAATCAGATACCCTTCAAGGTAGTAATCAAGCCGACACGCTGCGCGGTCAGGCTGGTGAAGACCTTTTAATTGGCTTAGGCGGTAATGACCTCCTTCAAGGTGGACTCGATAAAGACACTCTGTTTGGTGGAGCTGGTGCTGATAGATTATTTGGGGATGATGGTGAAGATGAACTGTATGGTGAGGCTGGTAATGATATCCTCAATGGTGGGCTAGATAAAGACGTTCTGTTTGGTGGAGATGGTGCTGACAGCTTACTTGGGGGTGCAGGCGAGGACGAACTGTATGGTGAAGAAGGCAATGACACCCTCAATGGCGGACAAGCTCTTAGTGATGACAAAGATTTATTAGATGGGGGTGCGGGCAATGACTATCTCTTTGGTGGTTTTGAAGATACTGTACTTGGTGGTGACGATGCAGACACGGTGATTGGTAGCAGCTCTGATGACTTGCTTTACGGCGATGACACAGAAGGATTGATTGAAGGTGGTAATGACGTCCTCTTAGGCGGAGGTGGTAGCGATACTCTCTACGGTGGAGGTGGTGACGACAGTCTCAACGGTGAGGCTGGCACTAACACCTTGTATGGAGAGGGTGGCAATGACACTCTCCAGGGTGGCGCTGAAAGTGATTACCTTGAGGGTGGAGATGGCGCTGACAGAGTTTTAGGTGGAGGTGGCAATGACACTCTTTACGGTGATGGAGAGGATACGCTTGGTGGCGATGACGTCGTTAACGGTGGTGCTGGTGATGACTTCCTTGATGGCGGTGCTGGTGCCGACAGGGTTATAGGCGAATCTGGCAATGACACCCTCACTGGCGGTGAAGCAGACGGAGTCACTGACAACTTGACTGGTGGAGCGGGCAGTGACTTCTTTGTCTTATCATCTGTTGATTTTGAGCCTGGCGAACCTCGTCCAGCAGGTGACAGAATCAATGACTTTGAGGTTGGCGTAGATTTCTTTGAGGTCGATGTACCGTTTGAAGACCTTACTTTAACCGATGTCATTATTAATGGTCAAGCGAGTACTCGGATATCAATTACTGAAACTGGCGAAGTTTTAGCGAACGTCATTAACGTATCTTCCGAAAACTTTACTGCAGCAGATTTTATCGCTTAGGAAATGGGCAACCAGGCGGGTGAACTTAGATAGCTCTGAGCCACACGCCTCTTGAGTTACCCTGAACAAATTCACTGTCTTCATCTTAGTCTCTCCTGCTGTCTCTTACCAAAGGGACAGTGGGATTAAAATCACAAAAAGAATTCGGAATTCTGAACTTTATATTTCCGAGTTCATTTCACTCAACCAATCATGCGAATTTTATTCCTGCACCCCAATTTTCCAGCCCAGTTTCGTCACGTGGCTGCGGCTTTAGCTCAAGACAAACGACACCAAGTGGTTTTTGGCACCACCCGTCGTGAGGGTAGTATCCCTGGTGTTCATAAGGTCATCTATACCTCAAAACGAGAAGCGCGACCTGAAACCCATCACTACGTCAGACCGTTAGAAAATGCTGTGCTTCAAGGTCAGGCTGTTTATCGCATGGCGGAACAACTTTCTTCTCGTGGGTTTGTTCCGGATGTTGTCTACGGTCATTCCGGTTGGGGTCCAACTCTGTTAATTAAAGATATTTTCCCAAAAGCGCAATTACTTTGTTATTTTGAATGGTTTTACCACGCTCATGGCACCGATGCCGATTTTGACCCCAATGAACCCCTGAATGCTGACGATGAAGCACGCATTCGGCTGAAAAATGCGCCGATCTTAATGGATTTATACAGTTGCGATCGCGGTCTTTCTCCTACCAATTGGCAAAAGCAACAATTTCCCAAAGAATATCACAGTAAAGTTACTGTATGTCATGATGGGATTGATACAAATTTCTTTTGCCCCAAGCCAGGAGCAAAATTAGTATTACCGCGCATCAATTTAGACCTGTCCCACGCAGAAGAACTGGTGACTTATGTCGCCAGGGGTATGGAACCGTATCGTGGTTTTCCGCAGTTTATGGAGGCGGTGGCTTTACTTCAGGAGCGGCGACCCCAGTGTCACGTGGTCATTGTGGGAGAAAACCGGGTCGCCTACGGGAAATCATTGCCAGAAGGCAAAACATACAAACAGGCGATGTTGGAAAAATATGACCTCGACCTCAACAGAGTTCATTTTACAGGTTGGTTGCCTTATTCAGAATACTTGCAAGTTCTGCAAGCATCCTCTGTACACGTTTATCTCACTCGTCCCTTTGTCTTGTCTTGGTCAATGCTAGAAGTCTTATCAGCAGGTTGCTTGCTAGTAGCTTCCAACACTGCACCCGTCACCGAGGTCATCCGAGATGGTGTCAATGGTTTGTTAGTTGACTTTTTTTCAGCTCGTGAAATCTGCGCTCGCATCGAAGAAGCACTCCAGCATCCAGAAAAAATGGCAGCTATTCGCGAACGAGCACGGCAAACAATTCTAGAGCACTATGACTTGTCGCAATTGTTACCGCAGCACCTGCAATGGATACAGCAGCAAGAAGAGAGCAACAAAGTACTGACTTGGGCTGATAAAGCGAAGACGACAAGTCTTATTTCACGCGATCGCGTCTCTTAACAGTTTAGTGAAAGCAGTCACTTAAGGTAACTGTTATCAAAATTCGCAAATCAAGTTTCTGTAAGAAGCGCGACTCATTTTCGCTTCAGATTGCACCTACAGTTTTTTGACAAATTAGGGAACTTTTACATTTTTTAGAGGGATTGCATATGCCAGCTTTCAACTATAGCGAACAAACTCTGGTAGGAAATCACTTTAGCAACCAAAACCTGAATGGCTCGACGTTTTTCAAAGCCAAGTTGAACGGCGTTCAATTTGTGAGAACACAGCTCAGAGGTACTAACTTTGAAGAAGCGGAGCTGCTCAACGTGGATGCATCTCATGCCATTTTTGCCCCTAACAATAACTTTCCGCAACCAGCGACATTCTTCAAAGCAAAATTGGAGAATGTTAATCTCAGTGGAGCCAACCTGAGACAAGCTAATTTGTCGTTGATTACCACCAAATTCATTAACCTGTCAAATGCCGATCTAACTAATGCTAACTTGCAAGAAGCCAATCTCAGTGGCGAACAATCTGAACGACCCAACCTTAGAGGGGCGAATTTTACAGGAGCCAATCTAGACAAAGCGAATCTCAAAGCCGCTGACTTAACGGGTGCCACACTAGTCAATGCCACGCTCGAAGAGACGAACTTTGAAGCAACTCTTTTCATAAATGTCAATGCCACAGGTGCTGACTTCCGACTAGCAAAACTTACGGATATTACCCTGCAAAACTCTATTTTTGACCTAGCTAATCTCAGTAATGTCTCTCTCAGTGATGCTCCACTCGATCCCAGCCAACCGGGTAATGTCAGATTTCGTGGCGCTAATTTAAGCAACTTTCTTGCAGATGATGCTGTTTTAAAGGGTGCTGATTTTAGTCCCTTTGTCGCGACTAATGGCAGTATTACAGTTACAAATCTCAGTGGGGCCAAATTTGACGACACCGACTTGAGTGGAGCTAACTTTACTCAAGCTCATGCCGAAGGTCTCTTCTTCAACGGAACTGCTATTGGTGCGAATTTTACCAATGCCAACCTGAGAAATGCCGATCTGTCTAAAGGCGACTTCACAAACGCCACTTTTGTAGGAGCGGATCTCACGGGTGCGATCGCCGTTGATGCTATTGGTTTGTACCTTGGAGATGTCAATGACAACACCCTCAATGGAACAGACAACAACGATAACCTCTTTGGCAATGATGGGAATGATACCCTCAGTGGTAGTGCTGGCAATGATTTTCTTGATGGAGGTATAGGCAGCGACTCTCTGGTCGGTGCTGGCGGGAATGATACTCTCTTT
>NZ_KQ976354.1:5973006-6104479 GCF_000346485.2 Scytonema hofmannii PCC 7110 | reverse complement strand
CCAAAAGCGCAATTACTTTGTTATTTTGAATGGTTTTACCACGCTCATGGCACCGATGCCGATTTTGACCCCAATGAACCCCTGAATGCTGACGATGAAGCACGCATTCGGCTGAAAAATGCGCCGATCTTAATGGATTTATACAGTTGCGATCGCGGTCTTTCTCCTACCAATTGGCAAAAGCAACAATTTCCCAAAGAATATCACAGTAAAGTTACTGTATGTCATGATGGGATTGATACAAATTTCTTTTGCCCCAAGCCAGGAGCAAAATTAGTATTACCGCGCATCAATTTAGACCTGTCCCACGCAGAAGAACTGGTGACTTATGTCGCCAGGGGTATGGAACCGTATCGTGGTTTTCCGCAGTTTATGGAGGCGGTGGCTTTACTTCAGGAGCGGCGACCCCAGTGTCACGTGGTCATTGTGGGAGAAAACCGGGTCGCCTACGGGAAATCATTGCCAGAAGGCAAAACATACAAACAGGCGATGTTGGAAAAATATGACCTCGACCTCAACAGAGTTCATTTTACAGGTTGGTTGCCTTATTCAGAATACTTGCAAGTTCTGCAAGCATCCTCTGTACACGTTTATCTCACTCGTCCCTTTGTCTTGTCTTGGTCAATGCTAGAAGTCTTATCAGCAGGTTGCTTGCTAGTAGCTTCCAACACTGCACCCGTCACCGAGGTCATCCGAGATGGTGTCAATGGTTTGTTAGTTGACTTTTTTTCAGCTCGTGAAATCTGCGCTCGCATCGAAGAAGCACTCCAGCATCCAGAAAAAATGGCAGCTATTCGCGAACGAGCACGGCAAACAATTCTAGAGCACTATGACTTGTCGCAATTGTTACCGCAGCACCTGCAATGGATACAGCAGCAAGAAGAGAGCAACAAAGTACTGACTTGGGCTGATAAAGCGAAGACGACAAGTCTTATTTCACGCGATCGCGTCTCTTAACAGTTTAGTGAAAGCAGTCACTTAAGGTAACTGTTATCAAAATTCGCAAATCAAGTTTCTGTAAGAAGCGCGACTCATTTTCGCTTCAGATTGCACCTACAGTTTTTTGACAAATTAGGGAACTTTTACATTTTTTAGAGGGATTGCATATGCCAGCTTTCAACTATAGCGAACAAACTCTGGTAGGAAATCACTTTAGCAACCAAAACCTGAATGGCTCGACGTTTTTCAAAGCCAAGTTGAACGGCGTTCAATTTGTGAGAACACAGCTCAGAGGTACTAACTTTGAAGAAGCGGAGCTGCTCAACGTGGATGCATCTCATGCCATTTTTGCCCCTAACAATAACTTTCCGCAACCAGCGACATTCTTCAAAGCAAAATTGGAGAATGTTAATCTCAGTGGAGCCAACCTGAGACAAGCTAATTTGTCGTTGATTACCACCAAATTCATTAACCTGTCAAATGCCGATCTAACTAATGCTAACTTGCAAGAAGCCAATCTCAGTGGCGAACAATCTGAACGACCCAACCTTAGAGGGGCGAATTTTACAGGAGCCAATCTAGACAAAGCGAATCTCAAAGCCGCTGACTTAACGGGTGCCACACTAGTCAATGCCACGCTCGAAGAGACGAACTTTGAAGCAACTCTTTTCATAAATGTCAATGCCACAGGTGCTGACTTCCGACTAGCAAAACTTACGGATATTACCCTGCAAAACTCTATTTTTGACCTAGCTAATCTCAGTAATGTCTCTCTCAGTGATGCTCCACTCGATCCCAGCCAACCGGGTAATGTCAGATTTCGTGGCGCTAATTTAAGCAACTTTCTTGCAGATGATGCTGTTTTAAAGGGTGCTGATTTTAGTCCCTTTGTCGCGACTAATGGCAGTATTACAGTTACAAATCTCAGTGGGGCCAAATTTGACGACACCGACTTGAGTGGAGCTAACTTTACTCAAGCTCATGCCGAAGGTCTCTTCTTCAACGGAACTGCTATTGGTGCGAATTTTACCAATGCCAACCTGAGAAATGCCGATCTGTCTAAAGGCGACTTCACAAACGCCACTTTTGTAGGAGCGGATCTCACGGGTGCGATCGCCGTTGATGCTATTGGTTTGTACCTTGGAGATGTCAATGACAACACCCTCAATGGAACAGACAACAACGATAACCTCTTTGGCAATGATGGGAATGATACCCTCAGTGGTAGTGCTGGCAATGATTTTCTTGATGGAGGTATAGGCAGCGACTCTCTGGTCGGTGCTGGCGGGAATGATACTCTCTTTGGTGGTGGAGGCAGTGACACCCTTAATGGTGGTGGGGGCAGTGATTATCTTGACGGAGGACTAGGTAACGACTTTCTAACAGGTGGTAACGGAAATGACACCCTGATAGGTAGTGGTGGAAATGATATCCTTAACGGTGGTGACGGAATTGATACTTTTCGCTACAGTCATGGCAATGGTCAAGACAATATTAACGGATTCCAGACGGGTACAGGAGGAGACATCCTTTCCTTCGACGGTATTGCTGCAGTTGATGTACTGATAGTCAATGGTAGTTCTCAGTTTCGATTAGGAGACGGCATTGCTGATAATACAGGCTTTGGCACAGGCAACCTGTTACTCACCCTTGCCAATACCCCCTTTACTCTGGCTCATATCAACACCAATGTCGATCCCACCAATCGCCCTGTCTTTCAGTTTTCCTAAGAGTTCAGCTGATAATCTTAACTAGTACAGCCTCAGTAAACTTACTATCATCTGTTGCTACTCTTATAATTGAAGATAGCAACAGATTCAATAGTTATAACGTTGTATCATTAATGCGAATTCTTTTTACCATTGCCCACTTTTTTAATCCTGATAGCAAGGGTAAGCACGCTTCCCAAAGGAAAGACCCCCGCCCTCGCCTGCAAGCATTAAGGCAAAACCTTGCTGCTTTACATCAGCTATTTGGCAAATCTCAAAGTATTATTAATATTGGACAGCGGCTAGCTTTTCCAGCTAATCAACCGCAAGCCTACGATTTGGATATTATTATTTGTACGACCAAAAATGCTCATCTCCTCAATCAGCTTGAACTACCATCCCATTTTTACAAACACCATGCGACTGAAGTAGAGCCATTGCTATTGGGGTTTGAGTGTCAAGCACTGCTACAAGATTGTTTGGGTCAATATGATTACTACTGTTTCTTAGAAGACGACTTAACCATTCACGATCCTTGGTTTTTTGTCAAGTTAAACTGGTTTACTCAACAAGCAAGCGATCGGAGCCTTCTTCAACCCAATCGCTATGAAGTCTCTAGCCACGCTTTAACCTGCAAAGCTTACATTGACGGCGATCTAGCCCCACGAGTCACAGCCCCCTTTCAAAATGTGACAGAGCAACCAGAACTTAAAGGCAAAATTATGGGAATGCCAATCACCTTTCGTCGCGCTCTCAACCCCCACGCTGGTTGCTACTTTCTCAATGCCAATCAAATGGCTCATTGGGTAAGCCAGTCCTATTTTCTTGACCGAGATACCAGCTTTGTAAGTCCTTTAGAAAGTGCTGCTACCTTAGGAATTATGAAAACATTCCGAATTTACAAAACTCAACCAGAGCAAGCAAGTTTTTTTGAAATTCAGCACTTTGGAACGGGTTTTTTGCAGCTAATTGGGGACAAGGTAGATTTTGCAGTAATTTGAAAAGGTAAGTTTAGTCAGAATTTAACATATTCGCGGAATTCCCCATCCGCTATGCGGTGGGGATGGATAGCACACAAAAACCTACTGGGTGAGTACCTCTAGTTTTTGTAATTTGTCTTCTAACGAACGAACAAACTCGCGAAACACATCAACCTGAGTTCTACCTGTCAAGTCACAGTACGTATTTAGAATTTTCTTTTCTTGCTCGGTAACTCGAAAAGTCAGCATATGTTTATTTGACATTTTCTTTATTTCCTATTTATACTGTCTATCTATACCAAAATCTAAAATCTAAAATCCAAAATGGCATGAGTTGTAGCGATAAGCCAGGTACGGCTTGCGCCAAGGGCGATAAGCGCTCTTTCAGCTTGCGCTTCGCGATAAGCCGGGTACGGCTTGCGCCAAGGGCGATCGCATTCTCAACATCACACACAACATAAACTTGATATTAAGCTAAAACACATTTAGTTTATAAGAACAATTTTTTTAAACTCCTGTGGGGTGGGCGTCCCGCCTGTCCTAATTATGCAATTTAAATGTGGAAGTTAAAGCAGGCTGTTTACGAGCGTTTTGATGTTCAAAACACAAGAGAGTTAAGTCAGTCAGGTGCTTTTAAAATGGCAACTAATGGTATGGACAAGCTTGACTTTCGTTTAAAGTCAACATAGAAAATGCTGTATCGAAAGTTTGTAGTCAAATCCCACTAACCACTGTACGGGCGCAAGGCATTGCGCCCCTACTACGATTACCATTCCTCCACCCAATAAATAATCTCCGAAGTCGAACTATCAATCGCAACTCCAAAACTCTCTCCATGATTCCATCTAAAATTGGAACTGCCTTTGTCATGCGCCCCTAACACAAGAACTTCATAGGAGGGAGGAAAAGATTCTTCTTGAGAATCACTCGTATGAAAGAAAGTTGTTGGTACGCCATTCACTTGATTTGCGTGGTCATTCGTGTTACCACCTTGATATTTATGCAGAGCCATCGCTCTATACTGCGAAAGTAAATTTTGAATTGTTTGCGGCGATCGCTTTAACCGCAGTTGAAAAAACCGATTTCCTTCAGAAGAGCCAGAAGAATAAGCAACACGCACATCTAAAGCGTCAGCAGGGAGCACGGTAGGAAAATGTTTAATTTGTCCCTGATTAGACCATAATTTATGGCGAATATCTTTGTACTCGGAGCGATCGCTTACTATCTCAGATTGACTTCCACTACTTATGGCTTTTCTTAGAAAAAAACCACTCCCGGCGACACCAAGACCACCTAGAAATAGTATAACGACAGTGGCGATGTTAACAAAATATTTAGGCAGGTGATATGCTGTTGTTAAGCTGCGCTTCATGAAGTTGAGTGTATCTAACTAAAAAGGTAGTACACCCAACTACTACCGAAAACAGCGAGACTTCGTAAGTATTATCAGAAAAATTCATGAAATATTCATGAAAACTTTATGAAGTTTCAGTAGAAACCCGGTTTCTTGGACAATACCTTTGCCAATTATGAAGGCTGGACAAAAGCTGAAGGTGCGTGAATACGACCATTACAGGAGATAGTATGGAAAATCTGAGCCAATAAAACTGGCGTTTGTTTTTGGGGAAGAAGTTTTAATGTTTCGTTGACATAGAGACAACCACGGTAGTAAGCTTTGAGGTCTATAATACTGCCGTTAAGATTACCATGAGGAAATCGAGCCAGTAAGCAATGGGACAAGTTAACCATAAAGAAGGATAAATTGGCGATGAACCACCCCACCGCATGGCGGATGGGGTTTCTAATTTACTGACCCGGTTCAGTGAGTCCTATAGTCGTACAACAAGACAAGCCTGCTGCCGTACCTTTACGTGATGGGAATTTTTTACCGAGGATTAAGCCTTTAAAAAAAGGGGGAATGCCCAAGCCCCTTGATTTATTGAGGGGTAGTGCAGGATATCCATTAATGGCATTCCCCCTTTTTTTCTTGCCCTGTGCGTGACCTATCCAAATATTGATTGTCTTGAGAATTTGACACACCCGAAAAGTAATTTTTGATGTATCAATTTTGGCCTTTCTCAAAATATTGGAAGCCCCATTGGCATCCGCGTTGATAATTGTGTTATTTCCTGTTTTGTATTCCCCGCGTTTTGTTCTTCTTCCAGAAGGCTTAAGATTCTTCTGTTCTTCGGTTTCTTGACCGTAAACGGGTAATTCATCACCGTCAAAAAATGACATTTTTGAGGTGTATGATTCTTCTACAACTACAAATTCTATACCAGATCTCTCACAGAGATACTTGAGTGTATCACGTAATGCGGTGAATGGAACCTGTACAAAATTTTGATTATTGACACGTCCGTTATCTATTTCATTCTTAATTCCTTGGTTCCAACCAAATACAATTTTACTTATTCCTGATTCTAAACATTTATTGATTATTGTCCGTGCAGATTTCTTGATAAAATCGCGGACTTGGTTATTCCTAGACTGCGTTGCCCTAGCTAAACTACCACTCCAGAAATTCTCATCCTTACCCTTTTTTAGCTTAGATACAGTCTTGTTATAAAACTGATTTATTGCCTTTAATGGTCGCCCATTTATGAGAAATCCTTCTTCACCTGTGTTCGGAATACAGGTAACAAAGTTGTTCAATCCGATGTCAATTCCTAAAACACTTGACTTATTTAATGTGGCAACAATTTCATTTTTCTTTCTGCATACCCAATGTAGATAAATCTCTCTATGCTTTGATGTAATCACTAGCTCAACGAGGTTAGAGGGGTCAATGTCATCGGGAACTCTGAATCTCAATCTCTCATTTAAACTTGTTCCCATGACATCTTCTTTGTGCTGCTTCTTGAACATAATGCCAGTAGAAACAGTAGCAAATATAATGCCATGCTCTTGTGATATATTGACTGATTGACTGGGATATGTCACTTCAAACATACCACCTTTTTGACGATAACCTGGTAATAATGGTTTCTTTGTCCCCTCTCTAAAATGTTTGTCTAAAAGCTGTTTGAATGATTTGAAATTCTCAGTTACCTTGTGACACACGGATTGTGCTGCTTGAGAATGCAGCATTTTGTAATGATAGTTTTCTTTGAAGTCAGTTTGTAAATCAATAGTTAGAGATTGAAAATTCAGAATTTTGTGTACAAAAAATCCTTGCCTCAGATTGAAGGTTAAAGTATTGTATAAACTGTTTGCGTGTGACAATATGTCTGATATTACAGCATACCCAAGATTGGACAATTTCAGATGCTGCACAACAGTTGAAATGTGAGTATTTTTATTCTTTTCTTTATCCTGCTCTTTTTGTTCCTTACTTTTGAATGACATATTTGAACCACCACCTTGCCGTTTTGTCGTTACCCTTTTATTCTGACATTCATGTAGACGTTGTGTAGATAGCTATGACCGGAGACCAAGCTCTGAAAAAAGGGGAATGCCCAAGCCCCTAGATTAATCGAGGGGTAGTGCAGGATATCCCGTAATGGCATTCCCCTTTTTTCTTTCGCAAAATTCGTGACCAAAAAAGGATTGAACTTACGGATATCTGAGCGGAGGCTGAATAAGCTAAGGTTATATGCCGCAAGCAAGGAGAAAACTATGACTCAATTGGTTGAAAATTGGATTGATAGATTGCCGAGCTTAGAGGTTGACAACCACTCGGACACCCATAAAGGGTGTACCTCGTAGTTGTCGCGCTATCCATCCCCACCGCATGGCGGATGGGGAATTCCGCGAATATGTTAAAGGTGTCAGTACTGCACTAATCTACTTTAGAGCATTGAGGAAATGGAGTCATGTTAAAAGTTTTTGCCGATCGCGGTGGTACATTTACTGATATTGTTGCTGTGACAGATGCTCGTGCGATCCCAGACCGACTCTCAAGCAATACCGAACGTTTTTTAATCACTCCCCTTCCCAAAGAGCCATGGGTGATAGTGTATAAATTACCTCATAAAATCAAGAACAATATCAAGATGCTGTGATTCAGGAAATTCGTGATAAGCTAAAACACATTTAACTTGCATATTTTTAAGGTTTGATAAAAAGCACCAAACTCTTCTCTCTCTTACTCTGCGCCCTCTGCGCCTCTGCGGTTTAATATGCAAATTAGATATGGAACAGCTGATCATACGTCTTTCAGGCAATGAACCCATTCCTAGTGAAGCTACAGAAGTGGTAAAAATGGGAACAACAATGGCAACAAATGAACTTTTAGAAGTATCATTTCTTAAGTTATTCTTAAAGCTGTGTTTAGTAACACAGTATTTAGCAGATATTTAAAATCAAAAGCAATATTGGGGTAAACAGACATGGCTAAAAGCATTTACGCACTGCTTGTCGGTATCGATCAATACGACCCTAACTCAGTTTTCCAAGTCCCTTCATTACAGGGGTGCGTTAATGATATTGTAGCAGCGCAACAATATCTTGAAGAGCGAACAAAAGATGGTGAATGGAAATTGATAGAACCCTTAATTCTGAAGAACGAACAAGCAACTCGCGAAGCCATTATTAAAGGCTTTAAGGAGCATCTGTGCAAGGCTGAAAGTAGTGACGTTGTATTTTTCTACTATGCGGGTCATGGAGGTCAAGAAAAAGCACCAGAGGAATTTTGGGTTTTAGAACCAGACCGTCTGAATGAAAGCTTGATATGCTACGACAGCCGTACCGCTAATGAAAAAGACCTTGCAGATAAGGAGTTATCTTACCTGATCTCTCTAGTGGCAAAGAAAGAGCCTCATGTCTTGATTGTGCTTGATTGCTGTCACTCTGGTTCGGGAACGAGAGATTTAGCACCGGATGTGAAAGTCCGTCGCGCCCCAGTGGACACTCGAGAACGAGATCTCAATAGCTATCTTTTTTATGAAGACAAAGTTGCATTGGATGAGCTATTAACGTCTTCTCGCAATCTGGACGAGCAGAAAAAGACGACTGGTGTTGTTTTACCACCGAGAGGGAAGCATATCATGTTTTCTGCTTGTAGGGACTATGAGTTGGCTAAAGAATACAAAGGTGATGACGGGGAACCAAGAGGCGTTTTTTCTTACTTCTTTTTGCAAACTCTCCAGCGCACTAATGGTAAGATGACTTACCGAGATTTAGCTAGAAATATTAATGCGATCGTCAGTGGTAAAGTTAAAGAACAATCGCCGCAAGTTGATGCAACCAATCCTCAGGAATTAGACCAACCTTTCTTAGGTGGTGCTATTGGCGATCGCGATGTGTACTTTGCTTTAACTTACAGCAAAAATGAAAGTGGTTGGGTCATTGATGGCGGTGGTCTACACGGTTTGAGAGCTTCTAAAGAGACAGAAACTCTGTTGGCAATTTTTCCCTTAACAACTCATTCAGAAGAGTTACGCAACCTTGATGGGGCTTTGGGCGAAGCAAAAGTGACGAGAGTGCTTCCTCAACGAAGTAAAGTCCAAATTATCAAGGGTGAAGAAAACTTATCTGAAAAAGAAAGTTATAAGGCTGTGGCTATCAGCTTACCACTTCCGCCTTTAAAAGTTTACTTTAGGACTGATGAAAGTGATGCGACCGGTATAGAAATAGCACGGACAGCATTACAAACAGCCGGACCGGGGAATAAACCTTCGTTATATGTGCGTGAAGTAGAGCAAGCCGCAGATGCAAATTACTATATAGATGCGAATAAGAATCAGTATTGGATTTTACAGCGTGAAGATTTAAGCCCTGCTGTTGCTCCAATCCCAGAAACTCCAAGAGAAAGTTACACATCCCAAACGGCTTCCGAACTCGTGACCCGTCTGGAGCATATAGCCCGTTGGAAAAACGTTTTAGATCTCTCCACTCCTGCGACCAGCCGCATCAAACCGGATGATATAGAGATGGAGATTACAATTCTTTCCGGACAGAAAGAGTCGCCATCAAGTTCAGAATTACGCGTAGAGTACACCTATGATAGTGACAATTATGAGTGGCAAGGTCCTGTTCTTCAAGTAAAATTGACAAACCGCAGTTTTAAAACTCTCTACGCTAACGTCTTACTTCTCTCAGAAGATTACGCAGTCAATGCTGACTTGTTTGAGCAAAAAAGCAGTATCAAGTTAGCACCAAGCGATAGTGGAGGAGCAACATCTGTTGAAAGTGAAGAACTGGTTTTCTACATACCAGAGGCATTCTTAGAACAGGGGATTACAGAGTATAAAGATATATTCAAGTTGATTGTCAGCACTACAGAATTTAATGCCAGTTTGCTCCAGCAAGATGGATTGAACCCTCCCCCAGAAACTCGTTCATTAGAACAGTATCGAGGAAGTTTGGATCGGTTGTTAGACGGAGTGCATACGCGCAATGCTGTGAGAGCACAAGGGACTTATGATGATTGGATGACCAAAGAAATCGCAGTCACTCTCATTCGACCGCAAGATGCCAGAATAGTTAAGTCTAATGGCAGCACTTCATTACAAGATGGTTTAGTTGAGGTACAAGCCCATCCTAGTTTGCATGCTAAGGTGAATTTGACTACAGTACCCCAAGCAAGTCGAGATTTGGGTAATTTAATTTTGCCTCCTATCCTGCGTCAAGAACCTCGGGTTACCCAATCTTTTGAGTTTACAAATAGCCGAGGAAGCGATCCGGGATTGAGTGCAATCGAGTTAAGCGATATCGAAGACTATACTGTTGTCAACAAAGATGCTCCTTTGAAGATAGTGGTTGACAAAGGGTTAGCAGAGAATGAATACCTTTTACCATTTGCTTACGATAGTGAGGATAAGTTTTTCTTACCCTTAGGACGGGGAATCAGGACAGAAAACGGCAAAACGGAGATTGTTGTGGAACGTTTACCCAAACCAATTACAAGCAGTCGTAGTTTGCAAGGTTCTATCAAAATTTTCTTGGAAAAAGTTGCCTATCAAAAGTTAGGAAGACCGTATAATTACCCTCTGCTACGTTCTGTAGCAAGTATTGACGATAAAGATCGGGTCACTTACGAAGCTGATACGGAGACAATTAAAGCTCAAGTTGCCCAATCGCAAAAAATTGTTCTCTTCATTCATGGCATTCTTGGTAGTACACAGCGTAGTCTTTCCTCCATTAACAAAGCTAAAGTTACAGTTAATGGGCAAGAGCGTACTTTGAAGGAACATTATGACTTAGTGTTAGCTTTTGATTACGAAAATCTTCAAACTACGAATGAAGAAAATGCAAAGCTTTTAGGACAAAGGCTGCAAGAAATTGGTTTGGGAGCCAATCATGATAAAGAATTACACATAGTAGCTCACTCTATGGGTGGTTTAATAGCTCGATGGTTTATTGAGCAAGAAGGTGGCAATCAGGTTGTACAACACTTGGTGATGTTAGGTACACCTAATGCAGGTTCTCCCTGGCCTACCATTCAAGATTGGGTATTTGCAGCTCTTGGTTTGGGGTTAAATCAACTTTCAGCGATTGTTTGGCCGACAACAATTGTGGCTGTGTTACTTGAGATTTTGGAAAATAACGATCTTTCTTTGGAGCAATTGCATCCAGACTCAGAATTTCTCAAGGCGATCGCATCCTCTGGAGATCCCCACGTTCCTTACACAATTATTGCAGGCGACAAGTCATTGATAGCGGGAGTTTCCGATGAGAAATCCAGTCAGTTGCATCGATTAATGCAAAAGCTATTTGGTAAAGCAGTGGATAAAGCTATTGATTTAGCGTTCTTTAAGCAACCTAACGATCTTGCCGTCAGTTTGGCTAGTATTACAAGCGTAAGTAATGACAGAACACCGCCACCGAGAATATTGGAACCATATGTTGCGTGCGATCACGTAACTTACTTTACTCTTCCCCCAGGGTTAGCGGCGCTATCAGAAGCACTGTCTCCTAATCAGTGACCAGTGACCAGTGACTAGTGACAGTAAGATGCTGTTAGGCTCGTAGTTGCGCTGTCTTCCTAAAGCGCAACTACGAACATTGATGTTTTTTAAGTTGAACTACTTATCAAGTAAGTTTTACTGCTGAGTATTTTTTCTCACAGTTTCGACATCCAGTTTTAGGGATTCTGCGATTTGCTCAATGCTTAACCCTAACCTCATTAGTGTGGGAATCATTTCTAACTTTGTCGCTAACGCACCTTCTTCAAAAGCTTCCTGATAAACTCTACTTTTTCTCAAAGAATCTAAATTCAGCATCGCTTCAAGTTCCTCTCGACTTAGGTTGACAAATTTATCAATCACTACCGCTTTAATAAATTCTAAAACCTTTTCCTCCAAAGTGGCATCAGTTAATTCTTGTTGAGCTTGATCGATCAACTGTCTAGCAAGTTCTCCAGTCTTTTCCTGGCTTTTCTTTTCGACTATTAAACGCATCACTCCTACAGCTAGAGATTGGTTGGGAGTTTTTGCCAGTTCATCCAAATAAAAGCGGCGTAAATTTGATAGGAAAAAACTCAAGTATCTAGGAAAATTCCCTTCATTACTTTTTGTGTCATAAATGACGACAGCGTACCATTCTTCATTGGAAGGTTGGTATTGAGTCAGATAAAGAATAATTTTGGCAACAAATTGGTTGTAGAAATTATCATCTTTATAAGCTGAGCCTCAATAAAGTAAATTGGTTCGTTCGGGTAGACTTCGGAAGTCGAGAGCAAACCATCTAAACGAAATCCTCTCTGTTTAATTTCTGGAGCGCTGAATTTGTAGATGCTTGGATCTTTTCCTGGTTGACCGATAAGTTCAAAAAATAATTCTGGTATTTCTTTGAAAATTTCATAAAAAAGTGGATCGGCAGTCATGTACTTTTTGCTAATAAAATTGCGGTTTTATTAGTTTAAAATAAGTTATTTTTATTTATCAAAAAATATTTTCTCCTAATATGGATTTAATGCTGCCACTGCTGCACTGCAATTTCAGGATTGAGGTTGAGGGTAGGAGCGAGTCCAACAGCTTGTTGAAACTTGACAATTGCTAGGTCAAAATTTCTTAGTCGAGCTAAATCGTTACCTTGCCTAATCAGAATCAGTGCTAAATCTGTGTTGCTCAACGTCTTTTCCAAGTTAACACCACAAGTGTATTTAATAACGTCTATTTCTGGATTTTCCGAAATAAGATGATACATTAAACGCCTACAGCACACTTCCAACCATGCCCTCCAACCGCCCTGCCATAAGCGCACTACACCGTCGGAGCCTCCACTCACAATTGTCTTGCCATTGGTACTCATAGCAACGGATATCACAGAACCTTCATGTCCGTATAATGGTTCGCCAAGAGAGTTACCAGCCGTGTCCCACAGACGTACCGTACCATCAGCCCCTCCACTCACAATCATCTTGCGATCGCTACTAATGGCAACGGACATCACAGAACTCTCATGTCCGCGTAAGGGTTTGCCAATAGAGTTACCAACACTGTCCCACAAGCGCACCGTACCATCAGCACTCCCACTGACAATTATCTGACTCTCAGTACTAATGGCAACAGCATTGACAATATCTTCATGCCCGTTTAAAGATATACTAATAGGGTTGCCTGCACCATCCCATAAGCGTACCGTACCATCAGCACCACCACTGACAATTATCTGACCATCCGTGCTAATAGCAACAGATTTGACATAACCTTTGTGTCCGCGCAACGGTTTGCCAACAGGTTGACCGATACGACTCCACAAGCGTATTGTTTTGTCATCACTGCCACTGACAATTATTTTGCCTCTAGCACTCATCGCCACAGAATTTACAGAACGTTCGTGTCCGTGTAGGAGTTTACCGATGGGATTGCCAGAAATATCCCACAAGCAGAGCGTCCTATCAGTACTACCACTGACAATTATCTTACCATTACTGCTAATAGCGACGGCATTAATCTCATTCTGATGTCCGCGCAAGGGATTGCCGATAAGATGACCTTTGTTATTCCACAAACGTATGGTGCTGTCAGCACTTCCACTAATAATTATCTTGCGATCGCCATGAATAGCAACAGCATTCACACAATCCTGATGCCCGCGTAAAGGTTCGCCAATAGAGTTGCCAGAGATATCCCACAACCGCACCGTTTTATCATCACTGCCACTGACGATTATCTTACCATCAGTACTAATAGCAACAGCATTGACAAAAGACTCATGCCCGTATAATGGCATACCAATAGGATTGCCAGAGATATCCCACAAGCGCACTGTGTTATCAGCACTACCAGTCACAATGAGTTGGTCATCAGTACTCGTAGCAACAGCATTGACGTAAGCCTCGTGTCCCCGCAAGGGTTTGGCCACAGGATTACCACCAATGTCTCACAAGCGTACTGTGCCATCCTGACTACCAGTTACAATAAATATATTTTTATTTTTGTCAAAAATAACAGATATGACAGGATCTTTATACCCTCTTAAAGGTTCGCCAACCAGTTTACCACTCTTATCCCACACGCGGACTGTGTCATCAGCACCAACGCTAACGATTGTCTTACCATCATCGCTAACAGTCACTTTCTTGACATAATCCTTATGCCCGCGCAACGGTTTGCACTTAGCATTACCCGCACCATCCCAAAAACGCACGACTTTGTCATCGCCGCCACTAACAATCGTTTTGCCATCAGCACTAATAGCAACAGTTCTCACAGAACCGTGATGCCCAAGCAATGGTTTGCCCACAGAATTACCACCAATATCCCACAGGCGTACCGTGCCATCTTGACTGCCACTGACAATCGTGTTACCATCGCCACTAATGGCCACAGAACTGACATAACCTAAATGCCCGCGTAATGGTTTGCCGATAGGATTGCCGATGCCATCCCACAACCGAATTGTACCGTCATCACTACCACTGACAACTATATTCCTATCGGTGGCGATCGCAACAGACCACAGATCCCTCATGTCCCCAGCATCTGTTTGACACTCGCACAGAGTTCATGACAGTGAGTAAATTGGCTTGAATTGAACTGAGAATCTTATCTGGTAATTTCTCTAAATTCTCACCCATTAACTCTATCGATCGCTTGAGAGCTTCTGAAGGTTGATTCGGTAGCAAACTCAAAACTCTTTCTGCTTGCTCTGGCAGTGTCGCCTCAATCAGCGCCTGCTCTTTCTCCGCAAGTGTGCGTTCTAAAAAAGCCACCCTTTCTTTTTCTTGTTGCTCGATCTCGCGTTTTTTTCGACTCTCTTCAATAAATTCTAAAGCTAAACTATCCAATAATCCCAGGTGAAGGTGATTTTCCAAATAATCTTCTGCTTCCACCAATCTCGCTTCTTGAAGAAGATAATTTTCCGGCTTGCCTCTTCTTGTCCATTCTTTAGCTTCTAATTCTATCTTACGTTCTATCTCCATTGCTGCTCGGTACTCTCTTAACCAGTCGTGCAGCTTTTGCCAATGGCGAATGAGGGCTTCATGAGCAATATCCAAAATAGCATCACCAGGTTTTGACGCTTCATCTGTGGCGATCAATCGCGTCTCTGGTGCAGCTAACTTTTGAATCACCTTTTCCAAAAGAAGATCGTCTGTCGGCTGTTTGCTGGCTAAATCGTGTTTGTATATCCGTCTGCGGGTGTTTGCAACATCACCTAAATAAGTAAGTTCTAAAAATATCCGCTTGGCAACCAACTGTTCTTCTTCTGAAAGAGATTCATAAACTTCATCAGCTCGTTTTTCCAATGCCTTTTCCACACCACCGATGTCATAATAATCTGAGAGAGTCCATCGGTTTAATGGTTGCTTTTTCCAAAGTTCTGTCAGTGCATATTGTAACAGAGGTAAGCCTCCAGCTTCTCCTTTCACATCCGCAATCATCTTCTCTACCAGTGAGTTCTCAATCGCTATACCTGCAAGTTCTGCTGGTTTTGTAATGGCTTCCCTCAACTCTTCCGGCTTCATTGGCATAACTCTCACCAGATTTTGATCGATCTTTGTCACCAATCCGCCATATTCCTGTTCTGCACAGTTGCCTTGGAAATCCGATCGCATAACTAGTACAAGGCAAAGTTTATTCCCTAACCGATTGATTGCATTTATCAAGCATTCAAAAAACTCTTGTCGCTCGTCATTATTTTGGCACAAGGTAAACATTTCTTCAAATTGATCGATGGTTAGCACCACGCGAGGCGCTTGAACATTTGCAATCTGCCTGATGAAATCTTCTGGGGTGATTGTTGGCTTTAACAAAACCCCTGCTAAACTTTGAAGCGGAGACTCACCAGGGGTAAATGGTTTGTAGATTTGCCATTGCTCGCTACCTGGTATGCGCTCCCCTAAGTACAGTTGATAGAGTAACCCTGCTCTCACAACAGAAGATTTGCCACTTCCAGATGCTCCAAGCACTGCCAGAAAATTGCTCTTCTGCACCTGTTCTAAGAGTTGTGAAGTTAATTGCGCTCGCCCGTAGAAAAAATTCGGGTCTTTTGCTTGTTCTGGGGCTTCCGGATTGAAATCGAAATATTCCAATCCTTTGTAAGGACAAATTTTACCCCGAACTCCCTTTATGCCAGTGAGGATAATTGCGCTACCTGTATTGCTAAAAACAGGAAGTTGTGGGGCAGTTTTCTTCATTGCCTGTCTTACGAAATCTGCGAGGGTGTAATTCGTCACCCAGCCATCTTCTCTGTGTTTGGGGTCGAGTCCTTGTAGGAGAGCGCTTGTCAGTTCTCCATATTCTCCACCCTCGGTACCGTATGCTAACTCAAAATCCCGAGATGCAGCAATGAAACAGCGATCGCGTCTTTTTTGCGCTTCCGATAAATTTATCTCTGTAAAATTCAATAAATCGCCACTGTAACAGCTATCGAGCCAAACAATCTGCTGCTTCACCGGACTGCTTGCTAAAATTTCTCGTAAATCTTTCAGTGAAAAGCCCCATCTTTCACACTTTGGATCTGCTTCACTTGTAGCCAAAAAACCTTGTGTCTCATCACTCTCTCGCTTGAGCAAACCATGTCCTGCAAAATACAGCAATGCCGTGTTAGCAATTATGTTACCCTTGGGTTGAAAAAGCCTTTTAATCGCTTCTTCTAGTTCTTGTTTCTGCAGTAATTCTTTGGAATTGACTTCCCGTTTCCCTATCTTATGAGGTAAGCGATGCACCTCAAAGTCGCCAAAATCCTCTAGAAGTCGTGCGATCGCCTCTGCATCCTTTGCTGGTTGCGAGAGATTCTTCATATAAGGGTAACGATTAATACCAATGACTAGGGCTTCCCGCTTCATGGCAAAGTAAATTTAAGGTGACATTTAATATATTTTGATATGGCAATCCTATTTGATTTGTAAAATACACGTAGGTAGGGCTAAAGCCCACCAAAAGACTTGGTTGTGGGCATTGCCCACCCTACAGTACTTAAAATTGTTGATAAATGATTTAGGATTGCTATACAAATTTTTACAGAGAAACACTGAGTTTTTAGGGCGTGTCGAAATCTTTTCTTTGTCTGCCAACCATACAATTACTCTATTAATTCTTGCATCTTCCGGAATCCTGATTATTATTTATGTATCTCCATAAGGGATGGCGATCTTACCTTTTTTAGTCAAAGCTTTAATATTTTTTTATTCTTGATACTATTATACTTATGTCTGCTAATACAACACTACTGGCTCTGCTACTTTCTTTGAAAGACTTAAATGTTACTTTAAACTCTTCGGAAAACACTGAATTAGAAACGATTGGAGAGCAGCTTGCTCTCGACTTTCCCCAACGCTGGAATGATATTCAAGAACGCTTGATGAAGCTAATTTCGTCAAATATTTCTTTATATCAGTGCTATCAAGCGACGAAAGCTAAGCTGGATCTCATGGATAGCCATCTTTTAGCTTCCTTATTACCCAACAAGGGAGAGCTAGAGAAGGAACTAGCAATTGATAGTAAGCGTGAAGTACGCGGTTATAAACCAACTAAGTTGCCTAAGTCTGGCAGTGATAATGAAATTGTCAACGATATTGTTGTCCCCATTTTGAGAAGTGATGAGCCATCTGAAAAAGCTAAGCAACTTAGCTTTCTTGAGCGTCTTCAGAAGAATATGAAAGCAGCTACCTAACTTACATTTACCTATTTCATGGCTCATCTAGTTTATCCCACTATCGATTTGTTTCTTTATGACTTGCGAGATGCACTCGGGCAAAGTACCTCGAAAGTGGGAGAAAATCGTCAGTCGTTCTTTCAAAAACTACCAACCAATATTCACTTTCCAATTCTCAAGAAAGACGAGGAGTTCCAAATTGAATCGGAAGCTGAGTTTGTAGAATTACTTGGTGAAGAACAAATTACACCTTTAGATTTAAAATCTCAAGATTATGAAGGATATTACTATCCAGTACGGCTGAGCGATACTTATGGGCTATTAGTTGATTGTTCAGTTGCAGATAAAACTTCTCCTTATCCAATTAGTAGCATTAAAATTTTACGAAACCTAATTTTCCAAAGCATAAACTACCAGAGAGCCAATTTAGGTGAAACTTGGTTAATTTCTGGTATCATGCCAAAGACAACTAAGAACGAAAATTCTGAAAGTATTGCTCGGGAATGCTATCAAACTCTAATTTCCAACGCTAATTGGCAGAAGAACTTGCAGGGAAAAGGTGCTATTTTTGGAGGAAAGATTTTTGAATTGCGGCAATCCAATTTTAGAAATTTAGAAACTCCTGCAACTATTGAAGATAGAATTGAGGATAACCATCATGTTATCATTATTATTTATCCTGATGAAATCACAGCCGAAAAATCGAGTGATTTGATTGATGATTGGCTGCGATTATTGTGCTACAGAAATAAAATAATTTGGGCGTATAATGAAAGCCGAAAAATCAAGACATATTTGAAAAAAGATTTTATTGATGTTCAAGATTATATCTCCCTAGTCAGAAAAAAAGAATCAGATAAAATCACCTTAAAGCAACTCCAGAAAAATTTAGATAAAGCCGAGTATTTATTTTCTCAATATACAATTGATTTAAATTATCTAGATTATCAATCTAATACTATTGAAGTCAATTTATATAATTATTCTCAGCGTTTGAAGACTATATTAGAAAACTCAACAGCCAAGGGGATTCAAAGCGATTTAGAGTTTTTAAACAAATTTAGTCAGCAAGTACAAGAAAAATACGTGCGGCAATTACAAAAAGATTATCATAATCTGAGGAAAGGCTTGGAAATGTTACAGATAGCAGTCAATTTTATCAGAGCTGAGGTAGAAGTAGATCGCGCACAAAGCGCTCAGAATTTTCAAAACACTGTTGCTATTATTGGTGTGGGATTGACTGCAGGTTCGATGGTTGCATCTTTAGAAAAACTAGGAGAAGGTAACACAGATCCGGTCAGTATTGTCCTGAGCAAATATCTGGGAAATCCCACACCAAAACCTTGGTGGTTCGATCCAGCTATTCCATTTATATATGGTATTAGTGCAGCGATCGCAGCAGCTGTGTTGACTTGGTTGGCAATTCGCTTGTGGGCGATCAAAAAGTAGTTGACCGGTTTCTCAACGAAAAATAAGGGTTACAGGTTGTACGTTTTGCAAAAAACTGGGTTTTTGGCTTAAAACCTAGACAGAGTAAGTCTTTTCAGATCATCTTGCATGATTTTACAAGGCTATAGGCTCAATGCCAATACACGATAAAGGGTTTTTTTAGTATAAAAAAGATATTATATCTATATAAATACGTCTATGGAGTTCGAGTTCGACCCTCAAAAGAGCCAGACGAACAAGGAAAAGCAAGGTATCGACTTCGACAAGGCACAAGTGCTGTGGGAGGACGTGGATCGGATAGAGATTCCGGCACGCACTGAAGAACCGAGATTTTTGGTGATAGGGAAGATCGGGGAAAAGCACTGGTCGGCAGTCATCACCTACCGAGAAGGGCGGGTGCGAATCATCTCCGTAAGGCGAGCACGAAGAGAAGAGGTGGCACTGTATGAAGGCAGATGAATTTGACCAACGGTTCGATGCGGGAGAGGACGTGACCGAGTTTTTGGATATGTCCCAAGCACGGCGTCCCGCTCACGAGCAGAAACGGGTCAATGTCGATTTCCCCGTATGGATGATTGAAGCGCTGGACTATGAAGCACGGCGGCTTGGCGTTACCCGACAAAGCATCATTAAGGTGTGGATCGCTGAAAGGCTCGAACGTCGGGCATAGGTTTGCCTTTCATGGGAGAGAAAGTAGAGAGCTTAAACCCTCTCTCCTCTGCCTTTTCTTAGTGCCATTCGGCTCTGAGTGTGACGCGGGAAATTGGGATAATTCCGAATAATCGGCTTAAATCTTACTTTCCTGCCGTTTCTCTGGCTCATTGAATCCGCCATCCCCAGTGTTTGAGAGGCTTGCTCTCTACCAGTACGAGGTTTCAAATCGTTAGAACCAGATGGGTAGCGCCACTAACCCTGAGTTAAAATCAAAGCTAAGAGCCGCTTAGCAACGATGGATTTTAACCTAACCCCGCCTTTTCAGGCGACCGATGGAATGGTTCCCTGTCCGGAGGTACCATTCACGAGGCTTTTCGTCATTATTTTCGGGTTTTCAAAGTATCTACGTAAGAACTTTAACCCGACATTTCTGGAGGCGTTCAAGTCAGCATTTCCTTGATGCTTAATGTTGCTTGAACAGAGGTAATTGGGAGTGCCATTAATATAGAAGACTTGACCGCTACGGGTTCTAACAATTGATAGATTAAGTATTTCCGCCCTGGTGTTTGAAACAGTCATCTCAATTCTAGAAACCTTAGCTTGACAGTATCCGCACTCTCTACTAGTATTTTTAGGACTGACCAAAGAGGTAAGAATTCCATACATTTGGAAAGCTTTGTATCGCGTCCGTTTAACGATTTTAGATTTGAGCCAATAAGCACGTTTTTGATTTGAGCGACGGCTATATTTTGTTTTGTCTGGTTTAAGGTTGGTCAGACATTCAAATACTATGACCGTTGCACCATGCTTGTGTGCAAATTGGACTAATCGTTTACTAATGCGATGCGATTCATAATTATCCCGGTTGCTAATTTTCTTGAACGCAAGAGAGCAATCTCCGTCTTTGGTACTGCCAAATCCTTTGTCGGAAACGTTAGTATCTTCTAAATTCTAGCCACCACTTTGAAAATCCCGGAACATTTCTTCCAGAGCAAATCTTTTTTTTATAGGCAGCGATGCGGAAGCCGCCGCTACGCGAACGCTTGGTTTAAAGTTTCTAAATTCGTTAAAATAAACCATCCTTCTTCTGGCGCTACTCCTAAGATTTTACGTTTCCACTTACAGGCAACATTAAAGCTAAAAAAACCTTGAGTTTTTGTCACTTTTACACCCGCTAAGAATAAGGAGACACCAGGTGACAATCCCAAATCTTTCATTTCCCGCCAAATATCTGTTTGAATTTCGACAAAGTGATTCTTTTTCAGACGTAAGCAAAAATATACGTTCCTTTCTAGTAGCCAGTTTGCTCGTTTAATTGAGCAAAATTAAGAGTCTCCCAAAATGCATATTTTCTAATTATTAAAAATTGGGAAGACTGGAGATAAAGCTAATGTCTGGTCATCCAAATTACTACTCAAGGTTGATTAGAACCAGAATTTTCAACGGCTTCTCCTGAACAATACGTCAAGCCGTTGCATCCTGATAAAAAGCTTTTATATGGGCAAACCACGAAGCGCGAGATTCATCCCAAGTGTAGAACATATGCCCACCCTGAAAATGTTTTAGAGTCAGATTAGAGCGAATCTCCGGATCTAATTTCATCAAATCTGCTAAATGGTTAGAGGAGAAATAAGGAGTTACCAAATCAAAAAATCCATGAGTGATGTATACCCGCATATAAGGATTTAAAGCCATCCCCACCCGCAAATCGTCCACCGACCCTAGAAAGCCCTGCTTAAACTCGCCTTGAATTTCAAATTTCCAAGCTTTAAATACTTCAAAGTTCAAGAGATGGTAAGACAAGTCGGTTTCAACACCCAAGGTATCCCGTAAATGACTGTTAATAGCTCCCGTAAACAAGCGATCCAATCCACCAAGGGTGGGATCGGTTCCCTCATAATTTACACGGTCAGGAAAAGGATCGATCGCCGTTATCGAAGCATCATACAGTCCCACAATCCGTTGGCGATCGCGCAACAGTTCCCTTGCAAAGACTTCAATCCCGATCCTTCCTGCGTGTCTCTCAACAAGTGTTACAGGCAAACCGATTAACCCTGCGAGCTGCTGATATGTCCTCTGGCGTTCCTCAGATGTCACAGCATCTCCCATTGCCAAAAATGGAATCAGAGTTGTGCGAGCAAATTGTTCTGCAGCCGCCATGTGAGCTTGTAAATTTCCTGGTTCTCCCGCCCATTGAGCGCGATCGTGATGGGCGGCGGTGGCGGCGAAGGAAGGAATCACAGATGCCCAAGATGTGAGGTTATAATCGCTACCTTCAAGCAGACTGAATTCCAAAGCTGGAGAAATCAAAATGGCACCGGAAAGACCAACACCAAATTCCTGCTGTAGCTTGTGGGCTAATCTGGCAACTCGAAAGCCACCGTAACTTTCTCCTGCGATAAAGATGGGAGACAGCCACCGCTTCTTTTGCGAGAGAAATCGTTGGATGAACTCTCCGAGTGCTTTTAAGTCTCGCTCAACTGCCCAAAATTCTTTGTCCTTGGGTTTATTTTCCTCTTGAGGCTTGGCTTTCTCGCTGTCTTTACCCTGAGTATCTTTGTCTTGAGGTATACTGCGACTAAAGCCCGTACCTATGGGATCGATGAATACCAAGTCCGTAAAGCTCAGCCAACTTTCGGCATTGTCTACCAACCGAACGGGAGGTTTGGGTAAGCTACCACACTCTGCGAAATAAATCCGCTTCGGACCCAATGCTCCCATGTGCAGATAAGCAGAAGCTGCACCCGGTCCACCATTGAAGACGAAGGTGAGCGGTCTTTGCGATGCTTCTTCAGCCTCAGCTAGATAAGCCACATGGAACATTTCGGCAACAGGTTTTTCCTGCTCGAACAAGGTTTGCCACTCAGCTATTGCCGTGTAGCGGATCTGGCGATCGCCAAACGATATTGTATGCTCAGTTGTACTGGACTTACGGGTTGTAGGTGAGTTAGGAGTATCGGACATATGTCAAGTAGTCGTCATGAACTACGCTGTTTTGTATGTTAACATCGCTCCAGCACTTACGTAAATTTTATATTTTTCTGTATAAAAATTTATTTTTTTAATTACTATCATTGTGATGCCTGCTGCTCGAGCAAACGGCGGCGACCCTCCGCCTTAATTTCATCAATGGTCTTAGTAGAAAACAAACCTTGGTCTGCTTGTTCGACACCTTTTTTAATTTCTTCTCGCAACGCAGCTTACGAAGTTCTGATTTACTGACAATACCTTCGCCAGAAGTGAAGCCTAGACAAATTTTGCCATTTTTGCCTAGAACACAAACTTTTGCCACTTTCAACAAAAATGTTCTAGTGTTACAAAAAAGATTTCCCCAGTACCATAGCGGTTCTGGGGGATCTTTTTTAGGCTTTGGAATATACCTCATTTTCGTCACCACAGCTACCGCTTTAAAGATTTTTGCGGTTCCGCAAAATGATTACAGATGTAGCCGCATAATTCCACTACTGACTTACACTGCATAAGTTGTTTTTACTTGCACCTAATTATATTATTTATGAATTTGAAAATGAGCAATTTTGCTATCTATCTTTAGATAGATTTTTATGATAGTTACTCTCTTTAGTTAGATTTTTTAACTAGTCATGCGAAAATGAGCTCTATCACTACATGAAAGTCATGTATATTATGCCAATTATGCCAAGAAAAGTACTAACAGAGCCAATCAAAAGACTCACAGTAGAAGTGCCGGAAAGTGAATATAACCTATTAGAAAGTTATTGCTCAGACAAACAAGAATCTAAACGTCAAGTAATACGTTCTTTTATTCGTAGTTTAAATTACCCTAATAAGATTTGAGAAAAGTTGACTGAAATGCTAAACTTCTAAGCAAATCAAGCTGGGTAATTCATACAATCGCACTTTTGTCAATGCGTGAGTCTCCATTACTGTGAGAGGAAAATTTTGTATTTAAAATAACAAAAAATCTCTTTTATGGAGTTATGCATTACTCATAAGTCGAAACAATAACTATAAATTTTAATGATTCAATTGCGGAATCTATAATAGAAACCGTGTGGTATTAATAAAGCAAAACACCGTTTGAAAAGGTAGCACATGAAGCTATGAACTGCTAACAATTAAGGCTAAGAGGTAAGAAGCTACTACTAAATAAGATGCAATAGTAACGTTACTAGTAAAATCAGTTGCGTCAGAGTACCTTGTTAACTTATTTCTAAAAAGACTTCATCAAGGAGAACTCCACTTATGGCTATAACAACAATATTCGCTCCTAACGGTTCTGAAATTTACATACAGTACGATGTAGAAGAAAGTACTCAGTTACAAGCTGTGGGTGCTCCAGACCCCATCGAAGATATTGCCAAAAGAACAGAGCGGTTTAAAGAATCATTAGTTACTACGGTAAACGGTTATTCGCAAATATTACTTGATAGCGTACAGCAAGGTATGAATGGTCTCACAAACCCAAATAAAGTGACATTGGAATTTGGTTTACAGATGGGAGGAGAAGCGGGGATTCCTTGGGTGGCGAAAGGGACAGCACAAGCTAATGTCAAGGTCACTATTGAATGGAACTTAAGCAATAACAAACAGAACTCTAACAATTCTTAGTTGTCTTAAATACAGTTCTTGTGAGGTGGAGTGAGCAGCCTAGAAAAGGCAATACATCTGTCTCACAAGAAAATCAAAACTGTAATGCATTGCATTGAAAATCGCTATGAATCTGAAAGGAGACTATAAAAATGAGTTATGACATTGATGAACTCAAAAAATCAATGGTAAAAATTATCAATCCTGATACACAGAATACTACAAATACTGCTGGTTCTGGATTTATCATCCGCTCTGATGGCTATTTTATTACCTGCCATCATGTCATCTATCGTTTAAGTTCATTGAAAGTAGAGTATCAGGGACAAGTTTACGATGACGTACAGTGGTGTGAAGCCCTTTCAAATCCAGACGTTGATATTGCCATTCTTAAGATAAGTCTTTCTGGTGCAAAAGCTGTTCCGATTATCAATCCACAAGATGTATCAACGTCGGTTACAGTTTATGGGTTTCCTCAAGAAAGAGCTTCAAATTTTCCAGATGGCTTTGATTTTCCTGCTCAAAATATTCGTAAAAGTGCTTCTGTTAAGACTCTCTCTACTTATAAGTATAAAGACATAACATTAACTAATTCTTGGAATAAACTACCAGAGCCTACTTCCACTTTTGAAGCTTATAGAATTAATGCTCCAGTAGACTCAGGAACTAGCGGTGGACCTGTTCTAGCTGATAATTTAAGTGGTGTAGTGGGGGTTATTCAGTCTAGTAATAGTAATGAAAGTTATGTCATTCGCTGGGATAACATTACAGAATCCTTGAAAAAACTGGAATTAGATTTTAATATGGTTAGTAAGAAGCAAAAGGAACCAATACAAATACTTATAGAACTCTTGCAACTTAGTAATCTGGCTATATTTTCAGAAAGAAGAGGACTGTGTGAAACAATTGGAATTCAACCAGGTAAGCTTTCTTTTTTAACGTTAACATCCGATGATAGCTTTACCACAGAGCTAGTTAACTATTTACATAGAGTAGGTAGAAAACAAGCTCTTTGTAAACTTTGTCAACAACTTGAGTCTGTATTCCCCGAAGGAGAGCAGACAGACGATTTGGCATTTGTTAAAGCAAGTCTCAACTGTAATTAGTGCGATTAGTAAAACACAAGCCTTACAAAGCGATATGTTTCCAACCACAAGAAACGAAGATCTTAAAAGAAAACTTAAAAACATATTGGTAAGAAGCGTATGCATACAAGAGGGAGAAAGAAGAGCATTATGTACAGAAATTAACTTGAGTCCAAGTAGTCTACCTTTTTTAAATAGAGGGTCTGATGAATCTTTTGCCGAAGAACTCATTAATTATTTGTTTAATCAAAAGAAAAAAGAATCTCTTTGTCAGCTTTGTCAAAAACTTGAAAGTGAGGTCAGGGAAGGAGAATTTGAAAATGATTTAGTATCTATTAAGGAAGAAGTTTGTAATTCAAACAATAGCTTAATTACAAAAAACAGTTCAATTATTAGTTTAAAACAACGTCAACAATTACTTAACAACGTCTCTAAGTCTAGAGTTGACCCATTTATTAACATAAAGAATAAACTTATTAAAAAGGAGTTGATCGCCCTAGATTTAGAACTATCAAGAGTCAAGACTCTCCAAGAGAAAGAGCTTTTGGAAGGGGAAGGACGTGAGCCGCCAATAAACCTACTTCCCGATACTAAGATTATTAACATCTTTGACAACGAAATGCATGACAGGAGAACTCTGCTTATCCTGGGTGAACCTGGGTCGGGTAAGACTACAATTCTAGGGGAACTGACCAGTGAGCTAATTAAACGTGCTAGTGAAAACGACAACCTTCCGATTCCTGTAATATTAAACCTTGTGGACTAATTAATGGAGGAAATTCAGGTTTAGTTTGCATTAAGCACTTCGTTCTTCGTGTTGTCTTTTGGCTAGACAACAAAATTCCTTGGAACTATGCCAGTTTCCTCAACAACGCTGCAAAACAAGGTTTCTTAATACAAACTGGTGGTAGCTATAGGTTTAGACACAAAATGCTGCTAGATCATTTCGTTGATTATCAAAAAAAGTAAGTAAACTTTAGTGTTCGTTCCTTTTAAAATGTTGTTGGAAGATATGAGGTTATGGAAATATGGTTATACTCTTAGTTCTATTTTCTTCTCTGCTTAGTTTGATTACTTACTTACGTTATTTACGACAGGCAATGGTCGAGATACCGCAACTATGTCTATCAAGAGATATATTATCTGAGAATTTTCTTAATTCTGGATTTCCCAAAGTTTCAGTGATTGTTCCAGCCTATAACGAGGCAGATAATATCCAAGATTGCGTTATATCTATTTTGTATAGCACAAGTTTATTAGTTGACAAGTTTGAACTTTGGGTAGTAGATGACCAATCTACTGATAATACCCTAACAATTCTCAACACCCTTAAAAAAAATCTCAGTGATTCACGGCTGAAAATTTTGCCAGGAAAACCCCGACCAGCGGAACAAGTGTGGACGGGTAAAAACTGGGCTTGTACTCAAGCTGCTAAACGAGCTTTTGGAGAATTCTTGCTCTTCATTGATGCTGATGTCCGACTGAAGCCAAGAGCAATTGAAACAGTGGTTCAAGCAGCGGAATCAAAACAAATAGACTTATTAAATTGTATACCAGCAGTAGTTTGTGGGTCTTTAGTAGAGTGGTTGGTACAGCCACTAATGTTTATTAATCTGCTGATTTCTTTGAACTCTGTGGCAGTAAAAGACCCTAAAACCAAAACAGCTTTTGCAGCAGGACCTTTTATGCTGTTTCAACGCTCATCTTACGAGAAAATAGGAGGACATCAAGCAGTTGCAAGCTGTGTTGCTGAGGATGTAGCTTTGGCTCGACGCATTAAAGAGAGTGGTTTGAAGTTGCAACACTTCTTAGGAGCAAATTTAGCAAAATTAAGGATGTACCGCTCTTGGGCATCACTTTGGGAAGGTTGGACTAAAGTTTTGTACTCGGGTGCCCAAAGAAGCTTGTGGCTAATGGTATCCCTAGCTCTGCTAATGCTAAATATTTATGTGATTCCTTGGCTAGTATTAGTCATTGTGTTTAGTAAAAGTTTTTTAATTGGTTGGAAAACGGTTGACTTGCTGGCAATTTGTCTAGCTTTGATTGCTATTCTCCTCCAGTACAATTTGCGGACACTAACAGCACAAGCATTTCGTAGCTCTCCAAAATACTGGTGGCTGCATGGTTTGGGAGGTCTACTGGTTGCAGTCATTGCCATTGCTTCAGTGATTAAGACTGAGACGGGTTGGGGTTGGACTTGGCGAGGTCGAACGCTTAAGCATCCTATTTCACCTCGTGAATGAATTTTGTAGACCTAGAAGTAGCAATCGTGAAATTTTTAAAGGAAAATAATACATGGCAGAATGGCGCATAACATTTGCTTGGATTGCTCTTTTTTTGGTTTCCGTGCTCTTATTGGGATTATTGTGCTTTGGTACATTGTGGTCTGGTCAACGTTGGGTAGCTGAAGAACGCATTAGTTTTGGTGAGAAAAGTTTAATTCCAGGAAAGCCTTCCTCGAATAAAACAGATGGGATGAACAGGATAAAAGAGAAGGACTGGCAGCAAGCACAGACTTATTTAGATAAATCGCTGAACGAGTTTCTTAACGATCCAGAAGCACGTATTTTCTCTAACAACGCCGAAATTGGCACTGCAGAAAGCTACACCATTGCTGTATCTGTACCCCTTCTTAAAGAGAAAAATAATTCTTTAGAAAATTATAATAATTCTTTAGAAATTTTACGTGGGGTAGCCCAAGCTCAAAATGAATTTAATTCAACAAGAGGACGTAGTCAAGCACGTTTGAAGGTAGCGATCGCATCGGACGATAATGATCCAAAAGTTGCTAAACAAGTTGCTACAGCCTTGGCAAATAATTCTGATGTATTAGGTGTAGTCGGTCACTACGCTAGTGGTGTCACCATAGCAGCAAAAGATATTTATACATCCGAAAAACTTGTAGCCATTACTCCCATCAGTACTTCTGTTGACCTTACAAAAAATTTTCACCCTTCAAAAAACTCTAAACCGTATATTTTCCGCACAGTTCCCAGTGATAGTGATACTGCACAAGCATTAAAGAATTATATGTTCCAAAATTTAAATAAAAATAATAATGTAACAATTTTTTACAATTCTAATAGTAACTACAGTAAGTCACTTGCGTGTGAGTTCAGGAATGCTGTTGTAGATGCAAAAGAACAGAAGTGTGATTTCAAAAATTCTGATTTAAATGCAAAAGGACAGGTGCGTGAAGTTAATTGGTATGATTTGTATGAGCAGAATTTTAATGCCGCTTTGAGTGTAAAACAGGCCATTGATAAAGGTACCCAAGTACTAATGTTAGCCGCCGATACGAGTACTTTACCAAAAGCGCTGGAAGTGATTAGGTCTGCCAAGGGGAAGAACCTCAATATTTTAGCAGGAGATGATGTTTACACCCCAGACACTTTGAAAGTTGGAGACACAGCAGTTGGGATGGTGGTAGCAGCTTTTTGGCATATTGATAGAGCTCCCAATCGAAACTTTGTCAGTAAATCTCAGAAGCTTTGGGGTGAAGGTGCTATAGTGAACTGGCGAACTGCCCTTGCCTATGATGCAACACAGGCTTTGATTGCGGCAATTCAGAGCAATCTGACTCGAAGTGGAATACAACAGGCTCTCTCCTCAGGAAAATTGAAAATTACTGGAGCTTCTGGTGATATTGAGTTTTTGCCGTCGGGCGATCGCAAGAATCCTAAAGTAGAACTTGTGAAAATTGTTTGCACTAACAGTTCTAGTACTTCCTACAAATTTGTCTCTGTTGCAGCTTATGAAGATAAACGCTCCGGTGATTGTCCCGGTTCACTGACTAATAATTCAAGTCCAACCCCGACTCCTTGGCCGATACCTACTGCAACGCCTACATTTGACTAGCTTATAATCCGTCTCTTGACAGAACCAAACTGTTTGTATCGTTGTTAACCTGACTTGTCTATTTTGAGTAGTTTGTAGCTACAAATAGCGATTCAAGATAGTTGAACATTGAACAACGACTTTAATCAGATTTATGAGTTTTCATTATAAATTTTTGTTAAATCAGGCATTAAATCAACCTACAATTACTAAATCACAAACAGGATCGCCAATTCCACGTTCTTCAATTGATTTAGGTGGCTTGTTCAAACAATTCAGTAATCCAGAAGGACTATTAACAATAGATGGACTGATTTTTATCCTTTTGGTGTTGCGATTTGTTGGAGGCGGGAAAGGTAAAATTACCACAGGTAAAGTTTGTGGAGTTGCTGAGAAGTTAGCAGCAACCCAACTAGCGCTTAAGCAAATTAAGGAGCGCAAACATAATAAGGTTTGTCTCTAGTGTGGTAGCCCTCGTTATTGGTGGAAAGGGAAGAATCTCAGTCGCTTCAAGTCGGGGAACCCGCCCAACGCGCTGGCTCACCAAATTTTCCCTCAATACAATTACGAACCATCTAGCGAAACCATTTGATCCTGATGAATTAATTGCAGTTGTATCAGGCCTCACCATTACTTTGCAGAATAGAGTTAATTCTCATCAATACAGTTAAATTGCCTTTACTAATAAAAATTATACCAAACTCGCTCGCACACCTCGTCCGGACAGCAATCTTCTGGAAGGCGGTTTTTCATGGGAAATTGCTTTCAATTTTGATGTAAAAGACTCAGAACCTGCCCGTGTTTCTGGAGTAAATTGACCGATAGGCGGATTGTTAGTCGTAACTGGGACTATCTCCTCTGGGCAAGATTGTGAAATTTCTTCCTGTCCCGGCGTCAAGTCAATAGATGCGTTGACTCCATTTGTTTCCTCGGAGATCGCCCCAACATCAGGTATCTGTGATGACAAATCTGTCTGAGGCAATGACTCTGCAACCAGGGGGAACTTTTCCTCATATCCTGAAGTGAACGCAGTAACTGGGGATAGTCTGGGAAGTGCAGTTAGGCTTTGGGGAAATTTGCTGCAAATCAAACGTTCAAATTCCATGTTGAAATGGAAAATGACTTGTCCTCTCCTTTGCCAGCAAGTTAATATTTGCTGCACTGAAATTGCTTTATATCGACCTTGATACAGTGCTTCGATCGCTGCTAAGTGCAACCAGTTGCTTGGGTATTGCTTTTGCCAAAGTTCCACAAGCTCAATGGCGCTGTAGCCACTCAGGTCAAAACTATAATGAATTAATAAAGCTACTGCTAAGTCGGCAGAAGTTTCCGGCGGGTTTGCTGTAAACATCTCGCTATCGATTGCAGGCAATAGACATAAATTTTGCTCCCCTCTCATAGCCTGTCGTATTTTTAGCTACAGTTTTGTTTGTCAAGAGTTCCCCAGTCAATCAACAGGTGCTTTTATTCTACTTCCATTATGGGAAGAGAGACGATATAAGGCGAATGAATAGCAGGAACTGTTCCGATTGCTACCAATGCCTGGTAAACCATCGCGGCTACTTCGGCTCGTGTTGCTTCTCGATTCACTTGAATGAGGTTGGGATCGGGAAAATTAACAATAATTTTATTTTGTGTTGCGGTCGCAACTGCAGTCAGAGCCGCTTTGGGAATGGTATTGCGATCGCTATAATTAACCAAGTCTTCGCTAAATGTTGCCGACAGGGAAAGCCCACTTACTAAGGAAACGATCGCCTGCAATCTCAAGACATATTGCTCTGGTCGAAAGGTCAGATTGCTAAAGCCACTCACAAAACCGGACTGCGCTGCAACGCGAATGGCATCATAAGCCCAATAATCTTTTGAAATATCTGTAAATTCAGGAACTTGGCGTTTGGTAACAGGATGAAAAGCACCTGCTACCAAAGCAGCGTATTGAGCGCGAGTTATGGGCGCATCTGGTTGGAAAGTGCCATCAGGAAAAGGACTTATCAACTTTTTGCTAAACAACGCTTCTACAAAAGCTGTTGCCCAATGTCCAGCCATATCTGTAAATTTTGTCTTAAATAATACTGCTTTTACAGTATTTTCCGTATGTGTCGCAAACTCAACAAGTCCTTGTACTTTAGTAGGGAACAACTGATTCCCCACTGAAATTAACTTTTTAGAAGTTACATTACGAACATCAAATTGACCGTTATCACGAAAAATATTACCTGCGGGGTCTTGAGTACTGCCTAAATCGGGACTTGCCTCACCATTCACCAATAAACCATCTTGAATATTCTTTTCTATAAGATTGTGACGCAACACGGGACTTGCACTTCGTGAGAAAGCTATTCCTGTACGGTTTTCTGATACTTTATTATAAGCTACGAAAGGAGCAGCCAAATCGCTAATTGCTATCCCCAAAGCATTTTTTTGCAAAACATTTCGCAGCACTTCCCCCTTGCTATGGCGTGCCATGACCAAACCACTAATTGTATTTTGCACAAAGACGTTATCCAAAATCGCTGGTTTGGCAGTCTCACTCACAAACACCCCTTCGCGTCCGCACTTAGTAAAGGTGTTGTTAGCCAAAGTTGGAGAAGTAGATTCAATCCAGACACCAGTTCCCTTTGCCATGGGATTTGTGACTGTCACACCTATTAATTGAGCATCACCCAGTAAAAGCAATGTAATATTTTGCGTACCAAAACCTTGGCTGTGATACTCACCACTTCCGGAAATCAAAATACCTTTCCCTTTCGTTGCTTCGTTCCCTAACACCATTACCCCATCTGGAATGACAAGGGGAAACGCTTCACCACTTGCAGTGCTATAAGTTCCGGATGCAAGCTGAATCATTTTGGCTGATGTCGTTTCCTTTAAAGCACGGGTCAGACTTCGGTAGGGGTTTGACCGTGTTCCAGAATTGGCATCATTTCCCATCACTGGGTCAACATAGAGTGTTGCTACAAGGGTAGAGTGAACCATTATCAGTGAACAGTGAACAGTGAATAGTTACCAGTAAACAGTAAACAGGGAACTATGAATAGTAATAACTGATATCTATAAAAAAAGGGCAGGTATTACCCACCCTTAAAGAAATTAAGAAAATAGTCTGTTGCCAATTAACCCAACAATTCTTTTGCTTTAGCCAACACGTTATCAACTGTGTAGCCAAACTTCTCCATGGCAATACCGCCAGGAGCAGAAACACCAAAACGCTCAACACTAATCATCGCGCCTTCGCTGCTAAGGTAACGCGCCCAACCAAAGCTAGAAGCCGCTTCTACAGCTAACCGCTTGGTAATAGCTTTCGGTAGTACGGATTCGCGGTAATCTGCTGGTTGCTCTTCAAAGATTTCCCAGGAAGGTAGGGAGACAACACGCACTTTTTTACCTGCTTCTCTCAGTTTCTGAGCAGCTTCGACACAAAGGTGTACTTCGCTACCAGTACCGATGAGGATAATATCGGGTGTTTCGTTCTCATCTCCATCAACGATGTAACCACCCTTTGCTGTTTTCTCAATACTGCTTCCTGGTAATTGAGGCAAATTTTGCCGTGAGAAAGCAAGTAGGGTCGGACGGTGTTGATTTGCTTGTTCAACTGCAACTTTGTAAGCACCTGAGGTTTCGTTTCCATCTGCAGGACGGTAGACGATCAGGTTGGGAATTGCTCGCAAGGAAGCAATGGTTTCTACTGGTTGGTGGGTAGGACCATCTTCTCCTAAAGCTAGGGAGTCGTGAGTCATTACGTAAATGACCCCAGCCTGTGACAGTGCTGACAAACGAATTGCTGCTCGCATATAGTCGGCAAAGACGAGGAAAGTCGCACAGTAGGGAATTAATCCAGAACCGTGCAGGGCAATACCGTTACAAATCGATCCCATGCCATGCTCGCGCACTCCAAAACGGAGGTTGCGGTTGTGGTATTGACCTTTTTGGAAATCACCGGATACTTTTAAGTAAGTTAAGTTGGAGTGGGTGAGGTCAGCAGAACCACCAATCAACTCTGGTAAAGCAGGTGCAAGGGCATTTAGGGTAACTTCAGAAGTTTTGCGGGTCGCAACTGCTTTATCTTCAGCTTTATAGATAGGCAGTGTTTTTTCCCAACCTTCTGGGAGTTTGTTACTTAACAACCGCTCAAATTCGGCGGCGTCTTCAGCATACTTGGCTTTATAGTCTGCCCAGATTTTGTTCCAATCTGTTTCTAGTTGAGCACCACGCTCAACTGCTTTACGGAAGTGCTTGAGAGCATCTTCTGGAACAACAAAGGGTTCGTGTTCCCAACCTAAGTTTTCACGAGTGAGTTTAATTTCATCAGCACCGAGGGCTGCACCGTGAACGCCTGCGGTGTTTTGCTTATTGGGCGAACCGTAACCGATGGTGGTGGTGATTTTAATGAAAGAAGGTTTATCGGTCACAGCTTTAGCTGCTTCAATTGCTTTGGCAATAGCTTCGAGGTCGCTGTTACCGTCTTGAACGTGCTGCACGTGCCAACCGTAAGCTTCAAAGCGCTTACCTACATCTTCTGTGAAAGAAACATCAGTTGAACCGTCGATGGAGATGTGATTGTCGTCATACAGAGCAATCAACTTGCCCAATCCTAAGTGACCCGCTAAGGAACAAGCTTCGCCTGAAACTCCTTCCATGTTACAACCATCACCTACAATTACATAAGTGTAGTGGTCAACAAGTGTGGTATCGGGTTTGTTAAACTTTCCGGCAAGATGTGCTTCTGCGATCGCCAATCCAACTGCATTGGCAATTCCCTGTCCCAAGGGTCCTGTGGTGACTTCCACCCCTTCTGTTTCAAAGTTTTCTGGGTGACCGGGTGTTTTAGAACCCCACTGGCGGAACTGTTTGATGTCGTCGATTGTTACGCTGTCGTAACCGGTCAAATGGAGTAGGGCATACTGCAACATACAGCCGTGACCTGCGGACAGGACAAAGCGATCGCGGTTAAACCACTTGGGATTTTTGGGATTAAACCGCAAAAAGCGGTCCCACAGAACAAACGCCATTGGCGCAGCGCCCATTGGCAGTCCTGGGTGACCGGACTTTGCCTTTTCGACAGCATCAATTGCCAGAAAGCGGATTGAGTTAATACAAAGTTCTTCGAGGGTTTGGGTTGCAACAGCCATAATCTCTCGTTTTTACGACGGGTTAGCACTCTTTCAATCAGTGACCAGTGACGGATTATCAGTTACCAACGGAACTGGTCACTGGTAACTGGTAACTTTATCATCCCATTGGTGCTTGTTAAGGGACAAGCGGCAGATTTTGGGATTTTTGATCGGGATATTTGAATTAATTTTACGGGGGATTCCCATTATTATCGGTTGCTGAACCGACGGAATTAGCTGTTTTGGGCATTGGGATAGAATTAATTTCATACCCTCATTGTGAGCAAATGCTCATGAATATTTAGATATGTTACCCTATACCCAAAGTAAGCCAATACCCGATATTTTGCTGTGTGGCTTGGCTTCCAAATTTCAAATTTCCCACTTTAGTCGTATTTTTTAAAGGCTAATGTCACATTGTGACCGCCAAAACCAAAAGAGTTGGACAGTGCTACTTCGACATTCGCAGCGCGGCTGGTGTTGGGAACGTAATCTAAGTCACACCCTTCGTCTGGATTTTCCAGATTGATCGTTGGTGGAATTCTGTTGTTAGCGATCGCCAAAACTGTTGCAACTGCTTCAATACCACCCGAACCACCCAACAGATGACCTGTCATTGACTTCGTAGAACTTAATGCTACCTTGTATGCATGGTCACCCAAAGCCCGTTTAATTGCTGCGGTTTCCGTTGGATCGTTTATTGGGGTGCTCGTGCCATGAGCGTTGATATAGCTCACTCGCTCTGGGGTAAGCCCTGAATCCTTAAGCGCCAGTTGAATCGCTCTTGCTGCTCCTTCTCCACCAGGTACTGGAGAGGTCATGTGGTATGCGTCGCAGGTCATGCCATAGCCAATTATTTCCGCATAAATACGAGCGCCCCGACTTAAAGCATGCTGCAGTTCTTCTAAGATAAGAATGCCCGCACCTTCACCCATCACAAACCCATCGCGGTCTTTATCAAACGGGCGACTAGCGCGAGTGGGGTCATCATTGCGCGTAGAAAGCGTCCTAGCTGCGGCAAATCCTGCTATAGATAAGGGTGTAACTGCTGCTTCACATCCCCCACAAATCATGGCTTGGACGTATCCCCCTTGAACCAAACGAAAAGCATCGCCAATAGCATTTGAGCCGGCTGCACAGGCTGTGACAGAACAGGAGTTAGGTCCTCTAGCACCAGTGTGTATTGCTGTCAATCCTGCTGCCATGTTGGCGATCATCATCGGTACCATAAATGGGCTACAGCGATCTGGACCCCGGTTCAGATAGATTGTTTGCTGCTCTTCCATCACTTTGATACCACCAATGCCAGAACCGATGATGATGCCTACCTGTTCTGCATTCAGGTCATTGATAACAAATTTCGCGTCGGCAAGAGCCTGTTTTGAAGCCGCTACGCCCAATTGAGAAAAGCGCTCCATGCGCTTAGCTTCCTTGCGCTCCATATAATCATGGGGGTCAAAATTTTTGACCTCACCAGCGATGCGACAATCATGGTGTGATGCGTCAAACAGGGTTATTTCACCAATACCGTTGCGCCCAGTGATTAATCCTTCCCAATATTCATCTGGTGTATTACCAATCGGTGTAATCGCGCCAACACCAGTTACAACAACGCGTTTACGTATAAAATCAGTCATGTCGGTAGTTAGATGGCTCTTGATAGGGAGTGGGGAGTGGGGAGTGGGGAGTGGGGAGTGGGGGGGTGGAAGGTAGGGGGTAGGAGGTAGGGGGTAGTACTTCTTCCTTGTCTCCCTTGTCCCTATTCCCATTCCCTATTCCCTACTCCCCACTCCCCACTCCCTCTTTTACGCGGATGCAGCAACTTTGTTGTTGATGTACTCCACTGCCTCTTGAACAGTTGTAATCTTTTCGGCAGCTTCGTCTGGAATTTCGATATCGAACTCTTCTTCCAAAGCCATTACTAATTCAACAGTATCAAGAGAGTCAGCGCCCAAATCGTTGGCAAAATTAGACTGTGGTGAAATACTTTCGATATCAACACTCAGCTGATCTGCAACGATTTTCTTGACTTTTTCAAAAATTTCCGTTTGACTCATAGATAAAATTCCTCAACCAGTTGCTATAATCCAATCTTTCGGGGGATGTGATTTTGAGCATATTTATATTATCGGAAAGTGTGGACGCATAGACCTCGTAAAAAACTCTCTTTTGTAATTCTTACGAAATTTTGTTTGAGTATGTGCATTTTTTTAATCTATGTACGTACAAATTTGCGATCGACACTAAAAGCGATGATAAAACAGTTATGGATGATTGACGAGGGTCAATTCCTCTTTGTTACCAAGATACTATGCTAACCTATACTCTGAGATACGCTTACTACCCCGGATGTGTTGCTCAAGGAGCTTGCCGCGAGCTTCACCAATCTACAGTTGCCCTTAGTAAAGCACTGGATATTGAACTTGTAGAACTAAAAAAAGCTTCTTGCTGCGGGTCTGGTACCTTTAAGGAAGATTCTCAACTGCTAGAAGATACTGTTAATGCCCGTAATATTGCTCTTGCAGAAGAATTAAACTTACCACTATTAACCCATTGCAGTACTTGCCAGGGTGTCATTGGTCATGTTGACGAACGTTTAAAAGAATGCCAAGAGACAGATCCAGCATACGTTGAACAAGTGAATGGCTTTCTTTGTAAAGAAGGCTGCTCCCCTTACCGTGGTTCAACGGAAGTGAAGCATCTCCTTTACGCCTTAATTAAAGATTACGGTTTAGAGGAAATTAAAAAGCGAGTGACTCACAAGTTAACAGGACTAAAGTGTGCTGCTTTTTACGGCTGTTACCTTCTCCGTGCTCAAAAGTCAATGCCCTACGATGACCCCTTCCAACCAGAGGGAATGGAAAACGTGTTTCGCGTACTACAGGCTACGCCAATATATTACAAGGGACGAACCCAATGTTGTGGTTGGCCGCTTGCAAGTTATGCTACCGAGCAATCTTTTAAAATGGCAGGGATGCACATTCAAGAAGCCATAGACGCTGGTGCTGATTGTATGGTTACACCTTGTCCTTTGTGTCACCTTAATTTAGATTCTCGTCAGCCAGAGGTGGAAAAGGTTATTGGACAAAAGTTGGGGTTACCTGTTCTGCATTTGCCTCAGTTAATTGCTTTGGCTGTTGGGGTAAGTCCAAAAGAACTGGGTTTGCAAAGGCACATTGTTTCAACAAAACCCGTGTTGGCAAAATTAGGCTTAACAGCATAACGCAGTTAATCAGAGTAACTATCAATGGTGTTACTGCAAGATCCCCGACTTCTTTGAGAAGGCGGGGATCTGAGCCAACTTACCCATCGGAAATGCCTTAAGGTTGGGGTTGCTCTTGAGAACGACGCAAGCGATCGCCTAAATCGTTCTCATTGCCAGGTGATATTGGCTCCAAATTGCTTGGGCTTGGGCTAGCAGAAGGAGATTGTTCTAGAGACTGAGGTGTACTTTCTGGTTGTTGGGAGGGTAAAACTGGAGAAGTTGGTGCTGCTGGAGAATCGGATATCATTCTCCGCCGCCTGCGTCCGGGAATTGCCTCAGTTTCATTCGCTGCTGTAGCTTCGGCTTCGCGTTTCTTCTCAGCTTCTGCTTGTTGTTGGCGTCTGCGTTCTTCTTTTTCTCTCTGACGCTTCAGGGCTTCTCGATTTTGTCGCGATCCTGGCTTAGTGAAATTAGCTACCAACTGTACGTTCTGTTTTCCAGCCGCAGCAGAATTTAATTTAAATTTTCTGGCTTGATTCATCAATGCTTCATCAAGTTCATTGTGTCCGCTAGGACGAGTGAGTTTGATATTGATGACATTGCCATTGTTATCGACATCAAAAGTGATACCCGGTTTACCTTCTATACCTCGCCGTTCTGCTCTTTCTGGATATTTAAGATCGCATTTTACACAATCTACAAAATCGAACTTTGTCACTGCTGGTCTTGGTCTTGGGGCTGTTGCCACTTGTGTTCCACTGCCCGTCTCCGAACCAATGCCACTGCCCGTCCCCGAACCAATGCCACTGCCCGTCCCCGAACCAATGCCACTGCCCGTCCCCGAACCAATGCCTGTACCAGTACCACCACCACTACCAGTAGCTACTACACCGCTTCCCGAACCTGTGGCAATAGGAAGACCACCGCCGCCGCCACCTCCTCGTGTTGGTTTCACATTCCTCAACTCCCGCAATTTTTGTGTTAAATCGTCATCAGGTTGCTGCTTAGGAGCCAGGTTAGGTTGGCTTTGTGTATTTGTTGGTTCAATAACTTTCGGTTGTGGCTTTGGAGTTGGTTTTTCTACTGGTGGGGTGACAATTCGTGCAATCTTTTGAGGCTTTATTTCTAGCTTTCGTGGCACGATCGCAGTTTCTTTTTGCGGCACTGGTACAGGTTCTACAGGTTTGATTGGTTCAACGATTGGAGTTTTGATTGTTTTAACAACTTCTTGTTTTGGCGCTTGTGGAACCTTTGGTAACTGCTCTACACGAGGCTTTACTGGTTTTATAGGCTCTTCGGCAGGCTTGTTTTTTTCGATAGCTGCTGCTTCTTCAACAACTACAACCTCTATAGGTTCTTCTTTGATTTCAGGTACTCTTGTTAACAGATTGACTATACCAGAAGCTAGGACACCGATATGCAGCCCTAACGATCCTACTAGACTAAAAGTTAGAAAAGTCCTAAGAGCCTTTGATTCTTTCTCTCTGTGCTGTAGAGCCGTACCAGAAAAGCTCATAGTTATCGCTACCTATTATCAATAACTCTTGAAGATTAAAACATTTAGAAACAAATGTCAATCAAGAACTAAAGATAATCAGTCACCTTAGATAAAGCAAAATACATCTCTAAACGAGTATTTATAGGATCTTTAATCAAAATCATCGATTGAAAATCATAATTTCTATATCATATGGCCGATTGTCGTTTGACATAAATTGGCATTTCTTTTAATTTATATTGAGAACTTCTATCAGTTTTATCCCCTAATCTGATAGTCTGACAAAATCTAGAGGCTAGAGAGATAGCACATGGGAATTCAAAATCTGTTTGTTGCAGGTGGTGTGGTAATGTGGCCCCTGCTGGCGTTTTCTGTGTTAGCAGTGGCTTTAATTATCGAGCGCGTGCGATTTTGGGTAAAGGTCAATACCCGTCAAAGCCGCTTGGTAAGGGAAGTTCTGAACCTTTACCGTCTTGATAATGTCGTTGGTGCAATTGACAAGCTGCGGAAAAATGCAGATTTGCCAATGTCACGCATTTTTCTAACTGCCTTGGAATTAGAGGAACCAACACCAGACGAATTTCGTTTGGCTCTAGAAAGTGAAGCACAAGCTGAAATTCCTTTGCTTAAGCGCTTTCAAAATATCTTTGATACTATCATCTCTCTGGCACCGCTGTTGGGGCTTTTGGGAACTGTGTTGGGACTCATTGTCTCCTTTGCTTCTCTCAACATTGGTGATGTGGGAGGTTCAAGAACTGCGGGTGTGACGGCTGGTATTAGTGAAGCGTTGGTTTCTACTGCATCAGGCTTGGTTGTTGCGATTTTCACACTTCTGTTTGCTAATACTTTCCGAGGTCTTTACCAAAGAGAAATTGCACGAATTCAGGAGTACGGTGGACAATTAGAATTGCTTTATCGCCATCGCTACGAACGTGGAGGGAAGACTTATGCGTCTGCCAGATGAACCCGATATGCCGTCGCAGATTAATATCGTTCCAATGATAGATGTTATATTTGCGATTCTGACTTTCTTTATTATGTCAACACTGTTTTTAACAAGATCGGAAGGGTTGCCAGTAAATTTACCTAAAGCAGCTACCGGACAAGCAGAACGTCCTGCACAAGTGACGGTGACAATCAATAAGACGGGACAGATATTTTTGGATAAGAAGCCGATTGGTTTGGAACAGTTGGAAAATGAGGTGCGCCAACAAGTCCAACCACAACAGCAGGTTATGGTTGTTATCAATGCAGATGAAGGAGTCAATCACGGTCAAGTTGTGGGGGTAATGGATAAAGTTCGACAAATAGAGGGAGCAAAATTAGCGATCGCAACTCAAAAACCTGATTAGAATTCGTCATACCATTTTGGATTTTAGATTTTAAACTTTGGATTGAGAAAGTCATGTCTAGACTTGATTTCAACCAACTATCTGTCCCATTCTTTGTTCAAACTGGTGTAATTTGTAATTCGTAATTCGTAATTGATGAGTTACGAACTTATACTACGTTTGTAGTTGCGATACATACGCATCGTAACTACAAGCTAATGATTTGATAAGTCATTAATCGAACATGATACCACTCCACTTGGGAATCCTAAATCATTTAAAAAATTGTTGTCTTGGAAATCTTCGTGTTGAAAGCTAGTAAATAAATTCTATTATGTTTGTGGAATTTACGGATATAAAGAAAGGCGACGTAAGTGACAGAAAGCTTATAAAATAGGTAGCGGATTGCCCAGTTAAGTGTATAGTATGTATGTGCTATCAAACTAAACCGAGCAACTTTAGTTACAATTTGTTATCCTCGTAAAGGAAATTTGCATATTAAAACGCTTAAATTGCTATCACTAAAGATGAATCCAGTTTTTCCCTTGTCAATCGCACAAGTCTCAGATATGCACTTGTTTGCGGATGAGAACGAACAATTGCTTGGAATGCCAACGACTTTATCTTTTCAAGCTACTATCCGGCGGTTGAAAAAACTGCGTTCCGAGCTTGATTTATTATTGCTGACCGGGGATTTATCTGGTGACGGTAGCCTTGAATCTTATGAAATGCTGCAAAATCTGCTGCGCCCACTGGAAATATCCACCTACTGGTTACCGGGAAATCACGATAATGCGATCGCAATGGAACAAATTCTCAATTTGAGGCTAGTTTCTCGCCGGAAGTCTTTTGAGCGTGGGGGCTGGCATTTTATATTACTTGACTCGACTGTACCTGAATGCGTACACGGTCATCTGTCTGCCAAAATTTTGCATTGGTTGGATTTTCAGTTATCAATGGGGGATAATAAGCCCACACTCTTAGCCTTACACCATCCACCGTTTAAGGTAGACTCGAAGTGGCTTGACAGCAGCACCCTCCAAAATTCACAAGATTTGTTTGCCATAGTCGATCGCCATCCACAAGTCAAGTTAGTTTTATTTGGTCACATACACCAGGAATTCCACTGTCAGCGTCACTCAGTGGATTATCTTGGTACTCCCTCAACCTGCATACAGTTTGCTCCCTCGAGCTCAAAGTTTTCTCTTGACCAAAAATCACCTGGATTTCGTTTGCTGAGACTTTATTCTAATGGAACTTGGGAGTCTTCAGTTGAAAGAGTTCCTTTTTCCTACAAACTGGACTTGGCAGCAACAGGATATTAAGATTTTGGATTTTGGATTATGATAATAATAGTTTGATATCGCGCCCAAAAGCTCTTCTAGAATTACTCCCTTTCCGCTAGAAGATTACCGGAAATGTATTATATAGCATACAAAAATGTGACAAAAAGAAGCTCTTGTTTCTACTATTAATTAAAACGCGATGAATGTGTAGGAGTTGATAAATTTCTTTAGAAAGAGCTACTATTAGAGTCTGAAACGACAAAAGTTGGTTTGATAAATGATTGCCAAGTTATACAATTAAGCCAAGAAAAATGCATCTAAAAAATGTTTGCTCAGAAACACAATAGCGCGGATCGCGACTCATGCGCTCACTACCAGATTAAGTTTGCGAGAAAAAACCAAACTATGTAACGCAAAATAGTTTCGGCTCGTAGTAGCGCTGTCTTTGCGCGAGCACGCTACTACAAACTAATTATGATGCGCTTTTTTTATGGTAAAAAAACGCTTACTAGCAAGATAGTGCTAGTAAGCCATAACAGAATACTGATAGGTGCTGCGAATAGAATTCCTGCAATAGCCCAGCTTCTTTGATGTTCTTTAAAGTGTTGAATACTGCGCCAACGTCTACTTTTCCAAGCCCATTCATTCCCCTTTATACCAAGTGTAATAGACATCAGAAAACCTACGATTGGTACAAAACAGAGCAATCCACTCCACACGTGATTTTGCCACAACCAAAACCAAGGCACTAAAAAAGCACCCCAGTTCCAACTTTTGATTTCTTCTGGAACTTTTTCTACACGATTTTTCAGACCGCATCCAGAATTATTTCTAATGTCTTGAATTGACAAATCTTGGTCTTGTACAATCAAACCAGAATTGAGTGCATCCATTGCTTGACGAGCCGTTGAAAAGCGATTTTCTGGTGCAGGTTCGGTCATTTTCTGCAACCAACTTGTAAAACTTGGACTCAAGCTAACTCGTTCGCGTAGCGGCTGCTTTGCAGCATCGCTAAACTGAATCTTTAAATTGCTTTGGGGTAAATCAGATGGAGAAATTCCAGTGACCAAGTGAATCAATGACATCCCTAAAGCATATAAATCTGATGCAGGAACTGCCCTACCGCCAAATTGCTCCATAGGCGCATATCCATAAGTTCCTACTACAGTGAAAGTCGCTCCCTCTCTTGAAGTTCTGTCTTGCACTGCACCGAAATCCACCAAATAGATTTTACCAGTTTCACCCCAAATTAAATTGCTCGGCTTGATATCGCGATGCAGTACTGCTGGATAGAGTTCATGGAGTTCTGTGAGAATATCTAAAACTTGAACAGCAATTTCTTTGGCTTGGATTTCTGTAAATCGCTTACCTAGAACCAGCAATTCTTTGAGGGATTCACCAGGAATGTATTCTTGTACCAAGCAAAACCAGAGGGTGCGTTCGCGTAGCGGCTGCTTTGCAGCATCGCCAATACAAAAATCATCAATATACTTTGGAATTTGAGGATGATGTAGATTTTTGAGAACTTGTGCTTCCCTCTGAAAAAGCTTTAAATCGTCCCATTGTACAGTTTCACTAAAAGCAAGGCATTTAACCACCACTTGCTTTTTTTCTACGTCCAAGGCTTGTAAATCCGATGCAAGCCAAGTTTGGCGAACCCCATTGCTACCAAGTTGGCGTTGGAGTTGGTAGCGATTCTGTAACACTTGTTCTACTTGCAGCATCTAACACCTGCTTATCACCAGCTTGATTTCTTTAATCTAGCTATAAGTCCCTAAGATTGCATCTACCCTACCCTAACAAATAAGAAAAACCTCGGTATCTTTAACTATACCGGGGTTGGTTGATAATTCTCTACAGTGCAAGGAGAAGCTATAACTTAAACAATCAAATTAAGCAGTCTCCTGCTCCAAATTCACTTTGACAACGAGGTTCATGCTGCAAAGCAGCCGCTACGCGAACGCATTGTTTCCCCAACTCTCCCAGAATTAAAGCTAACAGCAGAACAAATTTTTGCAGCAGCGTATTAATAACCTACCACTAAGCATAAACCTTTCTGTAATAAGCCTGATACTCCTCAGATAGCAAAGGTTCCCACCAATCGCGATGGGTAAGATACCATTCCACTGTAAGACGCAAACCTTCTGCAATAGTTACCGAAGGCGTCCAACCCAATTGTGTTGTAATTTTAGTTGCGTCTATAGCATATCTCCGGTCATGTCCAGGTCTATCTTTAACAAAAGTAATCAATTGCTCTGATGGATGCACGAGTAAGTTAGGTGCTAATTCATTCATCAATTGACACAACATTTGCACGAGATTGATATTTTCCACCTCATTATTACCACCAATGTTATAAGTTTCACCTAGTTTTCCAGAATGAATAACGACATCTAAAGCTTGACAGTGATCCCCAACATAAAGCCAATCCCGCACATTTTTACCATCCCCATAAACTGGTAATGGCTTACCTAGAAGAGCATTGATACACATCAGAGGAATTAGCTTTTCCGGAAACTGATAGGAACCATAGTTATTAGAGCAATTTGTAATAATTGTCGGTAAACCGTAAGTATGGTGATAAGCGTGGACTAAATGGTCGCTTCCTGCTTTAGATGCTGAATAAGGGCTGTTGGGAGCATAAGGTGTACTTTCCGTAAAAGCAGGATCTGTGGGACTCAAACTACCATAAACCTCATCAGTAGAAACGTGCAGAAAACGATACTCCACTGGCTTACCCTTCCCAGACCAATACTGGCGAAAAGCGTCCAATAAGGTAAAAGTCCCGACTACATTCGTTTCTACAAACGCACCCGGTCCCAAAATTGACCTGTCAACATGGGATTCAGCAGCAAAATGGGCAATGGTGTCAATATTTTCTACTTGTAACAACTCCGCTATGAGAGTGCGATCGCAAATATTTCCCTCTACAAAGCGAAAATTCTCCTGTTTCTCAACAGACTCCAAATTACGACGATTTCCCGCATAAGTGAGAGCATCCAACACCACCACACGGTCATTTGGATAAACCTTTAGCCAGTGATGTACAAAATTAGAGCCAATAAACCCCGCACCACCAGTCACCAACAACCGACGACTTATCAAACTCCTTACTCCTCTCTTCTCTCTGTGTACTCTGTGCCTCTGCGGTTCAAACATTTTCTTCCAACAAACGTTGCAAAGCTACCCTCATTTCTTCAGGCGTAGTCGTTGTTGTCCCATTTTTCAGCTTTTATCCTTTCTCCTTATTTTCTGATTCAGTTTAGTAAAAATTCGCTGAATATTTAATTGTGATAAACGCATTTTTGTCAACTCTTTGATATTGGATGTATAATGCATTTTGTGGTCGTAAAAATTGTTCAGATCATCAATAATCACCTTCAAGTGTTGAACGATATTACCCGTTCTGTACTCGGCAAAAAACTCTTCTGGCAAATTGGATGGCTTCCAAGACTTCAACACTTTCAGAATACGTTGAACATCATATTCTCTTGAATAACCAGCTATTTTATAGCAATTAAACGTAGGCTCTAAATAATCAGATAATCCACCATTAATACTAGAAAATACTTGACAACCACAAGCCAGTGCTTCCATAGGTTGGAGACCAAACCCTTCACTTACACCTTGTTGCGCCCAATATTCTGCTGAATCATAGAGGTAAACTTTAGCTCGATTAAATAGACCAGCTATATCCTCAACATAGGAATTAACAATTGTCACCTGACATTGCTGCTGCAAATCTGGAATCAATTCCTGAATTAGATATTGAGAAGATTTACGAGATTGAATTAAAACATCAATATCTCTTTCTACGTTGAGATTTTGAAATTCATTAGAAATTTGATTGGGTAAATAATAAATTAGGGAATTTGGAGCTTTTTGCCCCCAATATCCCATAGTATTTCGACTAACAGCAATGATGGGAATACTTGAAGGCAAACCAAAACCATAACCTGCGCTGTGTGCGTGATAGACAACATTATATTGCTTGAGCTTTGCCACAAGTCGAGCTACATCAAATCCCCAACTAACGACAAAAATGACATCATCTAAATTTTTTTCTCTAAGTAAATCGTCTAAAAAAAGCTTATCTTTTTCCCTTTGGCGATAAGTCACAACATCAGCACTACAGATTTGCTGCGTCAGCGTTAATGTTTTTAACTCTGCCCAAAGCCCTCCGCAAGCAAACTTACCATATGTTCCGGGAAGTAAGAAATAAAATTTTCTCATTGGTCACTGGTCACTGGTCACTGGTCACTGGTCACTGGTCACTGGTCACTGGTCACTGTTATTCTAATCTCTCCATCGTACTTTAACAAAATGTGCCTCGCGTCCCCAAATATCTCGCGTGCGCGTAATACTATCGATTTCTAAGTTGAAGGGAATAGACGTTGTCAGGTATCGCTGTACCGAAGCACCTACCTCAGGAGCAAGTTCACAAGCGGTGGTTGCTGCTAACCCCAAACCTATGAGTTGCTCAATGGGTCCTCGTGGTAGTAGTAGATGCATTCCCACAGCTAACCCAGCTGTGAGCACCATCGCTACTGAAAGATTTGTACCACAACGAGGATGCACGGCTAAATCCTCTTCACCGTTAGTTAAACGTTGTAGAGCAAGTGTTGCGGCTCTTCGTAAATCGCTAATATTTACCTCTCCATACAGATAAAATCCTTTTTCTGTAGATAAACCACCTAAGAGTTCGTTGTCAACTTGAAAATGACTTGTTGCTCTAGCAGGAGGAGCATAAGGACTTTTTGCGCCGCTTAGAACCCAAACTGTGGCATGTTCCAAAGCATGAACTTGACGCAAAATGAGAAATTCTTCCAACCCAGGAACAAATGATAAATGCCTGAGTAAATCGGCATCTTGCATTGGTTGGGCTGCTGTAATATCAATAAAGAAAAGAGAAGAAGTATCCATAAAAACACTGCTCCTGAGACCGTGGAGCAACATACATTTCTTTTAAATGTAACGTTTCAATCTCTGGATTGTTGCTAATTTTTGTTGACTATTGGCTCTAGTTCAGTTTACTGAAGGCCAAATTTTTCTAAAGAACACTTTGTGCGGCGTTGTTCTTCTCTGATGGAAGCCTCATTTTGGATAATTTATTCCTTGAAAATTCCTGAGAGAAACGCCGCACAAAATGTAGTTAGTTTGTTACTGGTTAGATAGAAAATGAAAATAGGGGTCAGGGGTCAGGGGAGAACAACCAATCACCAATCGCCAATCGCCAATCGCATTTTTATCCGTTTTGGTGTATGAAAATACATGATGACTACTTAATTTAGCTCTGCCTTACTTGATTTTGCAAGGTTTACACCTTTAATCTAAATTGTGAGGAGGAAACTATAAGCAACCAGTCAAAATTAGCTTGACAGAATGCTAGACATTTGTTGAGTTAGCTGAACTTGTTGAATCATTGTTGTAATTAGGCAGAGGGCAGCAATTTACATCATTCAAGCAGACTTTGCCCCAGTGCAATGCCCAACGGACAAGAGCAACTCGGTTATCTGTGCCTGTCTTGGTGAGAATATTGCTGATATGGTTGTCAACTGTACGCTTGCTTATTTCTAACTTAGCTGCAATCTCTTGGTTAGTTAAGCCAGCGGCCACTAAATCAATAATTTGCAGTTCTCTGTCTGACAGACTAACAGGGGTCTGAGACTCGCCACCAGCCATGAGTTTTTTTCCTCCTTAGTATATGTACTTAATCGCTCTTTCTCATTCTAGAAGATTCTTTTGGAGGTAGATCCTTAAAGTATAAGCAGAAATACTATTTTTATGAGCAGTGGGGCAGGTAGGACAAGGGGAGAAGAGGGACAAGGGGGGCAACTTATTAGTTGTATTTAATACTTAATAATTAAGTGATAACTCAGGAAAAAAGGAGTTAAAAATGCTATTACAGAAGAGTACTTAAAACTTAAAGTGCGTAGCAAAAGTTGCTGTTTAATTGTATGAACGATCGCCAACAAATTGGCAGAAATGTTGTAATTTTATACTGGAAGTTCCTAAGCCAAAATCCAAAATTCAATGAGTAATCCCCGTGTTTTGTGCCTGGGTGAAGTTTTGTTTGACCGATTGGCTAACCAATTGGGGCGAAAGCTAGAAGAGGTTGAGTCTTGGACTGCTTATCCTGGAGGAGCACCTGCTAATGTAGCCTGTGCTCTAGTGAAGTTGGGAACACCTTCAGGATTTGTCGGTTGTGTGGGTGAGGACGCACCAGGGAATGAACTGGTGGAACTGTTTGAAACAGTGGGTGTAGATACAACAGGAATACAGCGTCATCCCACAGCACCAACAAGGCAAGTTAATGTTGTACGATCTCTGGAAGGCGATCGCTCTTTTGCTGGCTTTAAAGACTTTGAAACCACAGAGTTTGCTGACACTTACCTGAAAGCTAACAAATTACCAACAGAGTTATTTGAAGCAGCAGATTTTCTAGTTTTAGGGACTTTAGAGTTAGCTTATCCTGAAAGCGGGCAAGCGATTTACCGCGCTTTAGAGCTAGCAGAACAGTATGATGTCAAGATTCTTCTGGATATCAATTGGCGTCCCGTATTCTGGACAAACCCTGATATTGCTCCCCAAAAAATTCAAGAATTATTTAAACAAGTCGATTTTCTGAAACTGTCTAAAGAAGAAGCCGAATGGCTATTTGACACCAGTGATGCAGGCGCAATCACTTACCGCCTAAATTCGGTTGAAGGAGTTTTGATCACAGATGGAGAAAACGGCTGTGCTTATTGCCTTGGGGAAAACGAAGGCAAACTACCAGCTTTTTCCATCCCTGTCGTTGATACAACTGGTGCAGGGGATAGTTTTGTCGCTGGCTTCATCCACCAATTACTGACTCATGGTATCCAAAGCTTGAACGACAAAGAAACTGTGAGAAAAATCCTGAATTATGCCAGTGCAACAGGGGCTTTAACGACGATGAAAGCAGGTGCGATCGCAGCCCAACCCACTGCAGCAGAAGTCGAAGCTTTTCTTGCTTCTCAGTCTATCTAATACCATTTTGGATTTTAGATTTTAGATTTTGGATTGAGAAAGCCATGTCTAGACTTAGTTTGAGCTAACTATCTATCGCATTCTTTGTTCAAATTGGCAGAACAAAGATGGGCTACAAGATCCCCGACTTCTTGAAGAAGTCGGGGATCTTAACCAACTTAACACCCGCTTCAATTGCTTCCCATTCAGACTGAGACAGAGGACGCTCCTCAAACTGGGTATCAAAACAACGGCTAGCAGCAGAAAGTAATGCTGTCATAATCTTTTCAATGTCTAATTGAGGAAGTTTCACGGGTGTGAATGTTTCCCCAGGAAAAACTTGAGCAAATAACTCAGCATCTGGTTGCAAACGAATAGAACCATGTTGCAAAATGGTTCCTCCCCGTCTCAGTTGGGCGCTGCCAATAAATTTTGTTCCATCTGGCAATACTAAATCGGCACCAGTTGCAGTACCAAAACAATTGGGGTTATGGATATAACCTCGCCCTGTTGTACCGTAGTGCAGTTCTACGCCAAGCGATCGCCACCCTTGAATCAGAAACTCACAAATTTTTTGGTACATCTCAAGACGATTTCCCGCCAGTCCAGATGTTACTACGGTGTAAGTTAAATCACCTTGATGCAAGACTGCCCGTCCCCCTGTTGGACGCTGCACCAAGTTGATTTTTTCTCCCTGCCAAACCAGATTTTGCCAGTGTTCTGGATATTTGTGTTGGTGGTATCCTAAGGAAATAGTCAGTGGCGACCAAGTATAAAATCGTATAGTAGAAGGATGCGATCGCAACAGGTGCTGTTCTAGCAACCAACGGTCAATTGCCATCTGCAAGTCACCATTCGCTTCTAGCAACGGAATTAGTCGCCACATAGGATTTTAAAATTTCTTCAATTAAGACCGAACTCAGATTGTAACGCTTCGTCGTTGTTGTCAGCGATAGTTGCTACCACCGTAATCAGACGGGAAACCTCACTAGGGGATAAATCTGTTAAAGTGCGGGTTCCCATAACAACTACTTGGTTTTCAATGATGGCAAAATGGGATTCAAAGGTACTTGATGCATTCATTTCCAAGAGTTGTCGCATTAATTTTGGTTCATCCTTAGCAGGCAATTTTAGCACCGCTGACCAAACCGTTATGGTATCTTCATCTGTTATGCCAGTCAGCTGGACAAAGACTTCTACACTACCATAGTTAAACTTCCAACGATAACCTCCTTCTGAAGGATGACTTACCATTGCACTGTCATCTTGTTCTAAAGTATCGATGACGTTTTCAACGATCTCTACATAGTTGATACTCGTTGTCTCAGCGATAAATTCGTTGATGAGTTCCGCATCTGACACGGATTCAGTTACGGGCTTTTCTTGCTGTGATTGGTAGCTTGTCATACAGATTTTTGCCTCAGCAGCATCATTATTACATCTAGACACATTTTATAAAGGATAAAGGATGAAAGCTAAAGGATAAAAATTGCTGACTTTATACTTTATCCTTTTTTTATTGATTTAGAGGGCTAGAAGCGTCAGTCTATCACGCGAAGCAGAGGCTCGGTGTATGTATGCCCCGGTGGAGCCAGGGAACAAAAGACGAGAAGTCGTGAAAATGGGATCTCTATTTACGCCTTTTTGTGCAAGTCAGCGATCGCCTATAAGAAAGTATCTAATTTAACAGTAAAATTAAAATTTACTTAGACGAAAAAACAAAGTTAGAGCCAATTTAATGGATGAGCAAGAGGGAGTTAAACTTTCACCTGGTGGGCTGAAGAAACTTGGCAATCTTGTTATTCTGAAAGATGACATCATTGCTAATGCAATTCGAGAGCGTGGAGGAGGGCAAGGTCAAGTCAATCAATTGCGAACCGATTATCAAAATTTAAAAGTGGGTGAGTTAGCCAATCTTGCATCCGTAGGAGATGCCGACGCAGAAACTGCTATTAAAATTCTTAAACAAGCTAAAAAGAAGCGTGAAAAATATGGTGGTGAATAAATTTCCTGTAGGACAGCCTTTAACAGCAGTATCAATAGTTGAATATGAAGAGTTTGTTGGTAATGAACTTTGTCTAGATAAAGTTCAGCTTATTTTTCAAGATTCAACAGTTACATTGATACCAATGACTGATACTGATGAAATAGAGATAAGGCAAGAACCAAATACCACTGCTTCTGTAGTAAATACTCCATCTTGGTGTCAGTCTTTCATTGGTAAAAAGTTAATGACCGTGTGGGTATGTGAAAATGACCAAGGTTATCGAGATCAAGTGATTTTTGCATTTGAGTATCTACGACCTAGTATTGCATTTGTGGCTGAAGGCTCAGTTGTTAAAGCGTTCTGCTATGAACAAATTTTCCGAGACCGATTGATAGGATTAGTCGCCGACGATCCTGAGTCGGTGGATGAAATGTTAGCAGAAGTCATGAAGGATAGGGTAGCACACCCACTCAATCAACGTTTTGGAAAGGATAATTGACGAACATAAAGCACCATTTTGTTTGACGTGGCAGAATAAAGATAACTGAGAGCGAACTTCTAAATATAACAAGAAGTTTGCCACTGTACGATCGCTGTAACATGACCTACTGCCTGAATCCCTTTTGTCCGAACCCCCAGCATACCAATGATGGCAAGTTTTGCTTGACTTGCGGTTCCAAACTCCTCCTAAAAGAACGATACCGTGCTATCAAACCAATAGGACAAGGTGGTTTTGGTAGAACCTTCTTAGCTGTGGATGAGGATAAACCGTCTAAACCACGCTGTGTCATTAAGCAATTTTATCCCCAAGCCCAAGGCACGAGTACAGTGGAAAAAGCCGTTGAGTTGTTTACTCAAGAAGCAATGCGCTTGGATGAGTTGGGAAAACATCCACAAATCCCAGAACTACTGGCTTATTTTACTCAAGACGATCGCCAGTATCTTGTACAAGAATTTATTGATGGGCTTAACTTGGCTGAGGAATTGGCACAAAGAGGTGCTTTCAATGAAGTGGAAATTCGGCACTTACTCAACGACTTATTGCCAGTGTTGCAGTTTTGTCATGAAAGACAAGTCATTCACAGAGATATTAAACCAGAAAATATAATTCGCCGAAAATCGACTGCCTCAGCCGTTGGAAATCTTGTTATCGTAGATTTTGGTGCTGCAAAAGCAGCTACTTATACTGCTTTAAACAGAACTGGTACTAGTATTGGTAGTCCGGAATATGTTGCACCCGAACAAATCAGAGGAAAAGCTGTTTTTGCAAGTGACATATTTAGTTTGGGTGTGACTTGCATTCATCTCCTAACTCAGTGTTCTCCTTTTGACATATATGATACTTATAATGCGACTTGGGTTTGGCAACAGCATCTCAAAACTCCAGTCAGCAATGAGTTGAGACGAATTCTTGACAAAATGCTAGAACCTACTGTTGCCCAACGCTATCAAACAGTCAATGCTGTCCTTACAGATTTGAATCACCAGTCGTCAGTAGCGATACGGCTTCAGCCGTTAGGCGCTTCGCCTATCGCATCACCAATAGCAGTCACTCCTGTTAATCCACTGTCCACTGCACATAAATCTGTTTCTGTCAATCCTATAAATGACTTAATTGATAAAGAACTGCAAGAAGTAAAAACAAAGCTTTTGGGGGGTAGCAGTGGTGGGAACTCAAACAATGTCAGTACAAACACTCAATTTCAACCCGCACAACAACCCCAGCCTTCTGGCAAAAGTATTATTGATGAGGAATTAGAGGAATTAAAAGCTAAGTATCAAGAAAATGGTTAGTTGTTAGTAGAGGCGCAAGGCATTGCCCCCGTAAAAAACTTCCAAATGAACAATTATTCCAAAATTTGCTCTTGTGGTGCGGGCATCTTGCCCGCCAGGAAAAAAAGGTGAGCAGTATGCCATGAATTAGGGGCAGGCGAGGACGTGAGCAGTATGCCATGAATTAGGGGCAGGCGAGGACGTGAGCAGTATGCCATGAATTAGGGGCAGGCGAGGACGCCTACCCCACATTATTTCATTCGGCGAAAAACAGGTTGGAATTTAGCCGTTCTTCTCGGTAATAGGGACCCACTCAGTGTGGAAAGCACCGGGTTTGTCTAGACGCTCGTAGGTGTGTGCGCCAAAGTAGTCGCGTTGTGCTTGAGTCAGGTTTTGAGGTAGGCGATCGCGACGGTAGCTATCAAAGTAATCCAAAGATGCACTGAATGCTGGTACTGGGATACCTAGTTTTGCTGCAGTTGCCAAAACATCCCGCCAAGCATTTTGCCTATCAAGGATTGTCTGTTTAAATTCAGGCGCTAAGAGCAGGTTGGGTAGAGATGAATTTTCGCCAAAAGCATTCTTGATTTTATTCAAAAATCCAGCCCGAATGATACAGCCACCCTTCCAAATCCGTGCCAATTCGCCCAGTTGCAAATTCCAGTTATATGTTTGGGAAGCTTTGGATAGCAAAGCCATTCCTTGAGCATAGGAACAGATTTTTGAGCAGTAGAGAGCATCGCGAACTTTGTTGATAAACTCTTTGCTATCACCCTGATATTTGCCTGTTGGACCTGTGAGGATCTTAGATGCTGCAATACGTTCTTGCTTGTAGGAAGACATGATTCGACCATTGACTGCGGCGGTAATGGTCGGAATAGCAACACCCAATTCCAAAGCAGTTTGTACTGTCCAACGTCCGGTTCCCTTTTGACCAGCCGCGTCAACAATCAAATCTACCAGAGGTAAATTTGTACTTGGGTCGATATAGGGGAAGATGTTGGCAGTAATTTCAATCAAGAAAGAATTTAGTTCGTCGGTGGTATTCCACTCACTAAAAACTTGATGGAGCTGATTGTGATCCAATCCAGCAGCACTTTTCAGCAAATCGTAGGCTTCTGCAATTAGCTGCATATCACCATACTCAATGCCGTTATGCACCATCTTCACGTAGTGACCGGAACCACCGGGACCAACGTAGGTTACGCAAGCACCATCATCGACTTGAGCCGCAATTTTCGTAAAAATTGGCTCCAAATACTTGTAAGAGCTTTGTGTCCCTCCCGGCATGAGTGAAGGACCATTGAGTGCTCCTTCTTCACCACCACTGACGCCCATCCCAAGGAACCGAAAACCAGCAGGTTCCAATTCTTGAGTGCGTCGATCTGTATCTTCAAACCAAGAGTTGCCACCGTCGATAATGATGTCACCTTCGTCTAGCAAAGGTTTAAGCTGGCCAATCACTGCATCTACAGGCTTACCAGCTTGAACCATAATCAAAATTCGTCTGGGACGTTCCAAGGCAGCTACGAACTCTTCCAGAGAAAACGCGGCTTTGACGTTTCTTCCGTTAGCACGTTCCGCCATGAATTTATCGGTCTTGTCGCGCGAGCGGTTGTAAACTGCGATTGGAAAGCCGTTTCGCTCAACGTTTAGAGCGATGTTCTCTCCCATAACGGCTAGACCAATCACACCAAAGCTTTGCTGTGTCATAATTTTTTTGGCTAACTCTTGCAGATTCTCTTTATCTTTAGGTTAGTCCGAGATTTTCGCTTCTCTTATAAAGAAGACATTAAGACTTCACGAACAGAGTAAAAATACACAAAGATACAAACAATTAATTTTAATTTGTATCTATCTCAACAATTTACGGACAAATTTTGCAAAATTAGTTGAGGGGAGTGGGGAATGGGGAATGGGGAATAGTTATAAAATATTCCTACTCCCTACTCCCTACTCACCACTCCCTATTCCCCAATTCCAGAAAGGAGTAACCACAAGATGCTGGCACACGTCCTAGCGTTGACAGTTGGTCTGGGTAGTATAGCGCTCTACATAGCAGCTTTCTTTTTCCCAGAAATCCACCGAAAGAATGATTTTATTTGGAGTGGTGTAGGGCTGTTCTACGCCTTGGTTTTATGGATATTTGCACCACGCATTACTGGAGGTCTTTTGCTGGGTCATGTGGCTAGTGTCGCTCTTTTGGGGTGGTTTGGCTGGCAAACACTCTCATTGCGCCGTCAACTGACGCCTACAGCACAACAAACCCAAATACCAAGTGCTGAAGAGGTCAAAACGAACCTTCAAAGCTCGGTTTCTCAGCTGTCACTGCAAGAACGACTCGCTCCGTTGCAACAGTGGTTTAGTAGCACCTTCTCTCGTCCAAAAGATAAGGTTCAACACACTGGGGTGACTAAGACCCCGGAAACTTCAAAAGCAGCTGTATCTCCTACAGCAACGCCAACGGTTGAAATTTCTGACCAACGCAGTGCGATACGGCTTAAGCCGTTAGGCGCTTCGCCTATCGCAGAACCGCCTACCACTGACACTGAAGCCACAACCCCAACATCAAGACAACCAGCAGAAGCAGTCGTTGATTCGGAAGCAAAAACCAAGCTTGTTACAGAACCAATTCCACCAAATCCTCCGTCCTGGCAATTGGTAGAAGCGGCTCAAGAAAGTGCAGAGGATAAAACACCGCCTCTTCCTGTTGTAGAAGTTGCTCCCGATGCTGAACTTGCTCCTCCTGCTGAAACACCTCCCGAACAAGTTCCACCAAATCCCCCAACTCAGGGTTCTTAACACTTAAATGTAACCAACGAACCTAGGGCGATCGCACTACCAAAAGTAAAGAGCGATCGCCTCTAATTTTGTTCAGATTTTCGTAATGGAATTTTAGATGCTATTGGATTTAAACAATACTCTACTGTTAAATCTTCCCATTTTACTGCGTCCACTTTATATCTCTTGTGGTCACTGTCACTTGTTGCAATTATTGTATGTTTTCCGGTTTCTAAGCTTAAAACTATTGAATGTGCTGCTAGGATAACGTCAATATCAATTTTTTCTTTGTGTGCAGTTGGTTGACCAGTTTTTCTTGCCCATGCCCATAACTCTGCTGCTTTCCTCATTACCTCTGTTGTTAATGGAGCGTAAGCTAACCCTAGTTCTCCTAACCTATCTAGTCTTTCAACACCTCCAGAACCACAGAGAATGAGTTCGCGGCGATGTTCATAATCTATGATTTCTGGTACTGCCACTAAAATTTTATTTCTTACTAATTCTTGAATCAACCTTCTACATTTTATTGCTGTTGAGTTTTTACCAGGGTTTGTAATTAATCCTAAAGGGCTGGAATCTAGAAGTACAATGGTCATCTAAAATAATTATCTATCTTTAAACCGATTTTCAAGGATTTTCAGAGCTTCTACTTGATCTCGCATTTCTTCTTCTGTTTTAGGGTCTAAAGTATCAAGAAGATGAATTCTTTTTTGACTTTCTTCTAAAAGTTTTTCAAAAGGCATCTTTCCAATAATTAAACGCTGATTATTTCTTAGTTTCTCATACTTATCTACTTCCCATAAAATAGCTTTTCCTATATTCGCTATTTTTTTGAAAATTGTATTATATTTTTCTCCGTTAATATTTAAACTGGGCAGTAATTCAACTGCTGTTTTTGCTACTTCTTTTATATTCATCACTTCTTTATATTTTGCTCCACGAGAATATTTTTCTAAAGCGTCTAATAGTTTTAGTAATCCTCTATAATACTTATTAGCGGCATTTTCTAAATCTACATTTGAATTTTGCGATTTCTCTTGAGATAATTCTACTATCTCTTGAAATAAGAATGCAGCTTTTAGCGTTTCTTTTCTCCACCCAAAAAAATCTTTACTCTCTTTAAGTTTTTCTAATGATTCGTTGTTGAGAACATCACCATATTTATTGATTAAGTTATTTAGCTTTTTGTAAAAATTATCTATTTGTGAGGCTCTAATCTTAATTTGATTTTTAACATCAAGATTTTCTACTGATGAATCTTGTTCTTGAATTTTCTTGAGAAATTTTGAAAAAAGAGAAAAATCTTTTTTAAGATTTTCATATATAAAATCGTACTTTTGTAAATGAAAACTAAATTCTATTTTTTCAATAAACTCTTCTAAATCATTTCCTTGAGATTTAGTTTCTTCTCGAGCATTTTTAATTAATTGGTTCTTAAGAAGCTCTGTATCTTTTTCCAGTTCTAACAAAGACATAGTTTAAACTGCTCCTTACATTATTTTGTATTTTAAGAAGTAGCTTCTTGATTATAGTTCATCAGCTATTTACCCTTGCTGGTTATGCCGAGCTAATAAGCGATCGCGTATCCCAACCGGGTTGAAACGCTTCTCAGCCTCCTGACGAACCTCAGTTGCACGGTTTTGGCGCTCTACAAGATACGCATCAACTTCAGCTTTGTGGCGTAAATAGTAACCAATTACAGAATAGACATCTGAAAGCTGAAGTGATGGATACTGCTCCACAACTTCTTCTGGTGTAGCACCCTCAAGGAAAGCTGTAACCACTGTAGCCAGTGTTACACGAGTTCTTCCTACATAGATAACACCATGAGCATCAGTTACAAGTGGAATAGGATCGGTAGTAAGAATAAGTGCCATGAGAGATTTTGGTACGATTAGCTTTGCTGTCCAGTATAAATCGGGTATTGGGGAGCTAAGCAAACAGATCGCACACACTTTTAAGAAGTGGTTTAATGATTTCTGGAATAGGTTCAGAAAGATTTGTAGTTTTTTACATCACTAACTAAGATAGTATTATGACTGAGATTCGACTGGCTATTGAGGGTGAGGATGCTATTTCGGCTACGGAGGCGTTGCTAGCGAGTCCAGAAATATCCGGAACTTGGGAATTGAGTTCGGAATCTTCTGAAAGAGAGGGTGTAGCTGCTACAGTTGCTACCATTGTGGGAATTGTTGGTGGAATGATCGCGATCGCCGAACAGATTCGTAAGTGGTATCAGGAATATAAGCAAAAGGGTAAAAAGATTGATAAGGTGATTATCGTTGGTCGGAATGGGCGACGATTGCTTTTGGAAGATACGACTGTTGAAGAAATTCGCAAAGTTCTTGATAATTGATGATTTTGAACCGCAGATGAACGCGGATGGACGCTGATGTTCTCTATTTGTGTAGATTTCGGCTTGTTTGGTGAATGTATAATTTTGCGTCTGATGATTGATGTTATTCTAGTAGAATTATGGGGGATTAAGTGCGGACGCTGCATATCGACCTAAGGCTGAAGGGCGAAGAGCGGGTAGAGTTACGTTACTTTTTTGACAATTACAATCAGCATAAATCCAGAAATTTGGAAACTGCAGCGATCGCCGATTTAATCAAAATGGCTGAGCAGGATTATTATACTAACTTGCCAGAGGATTTTGACATCACCGGACGACGGCTGTATGAATGCTTGGATGAGAACTTGGTGAAGTTGAACAAGCAAAGCATCACTATCAACAGGCTCTCGACAATTGTTCACAAGAAGACGAAACACAAAAAGCTGCTATTATTCATAACCTTGCTGGTATCTACGCTAAGCAAGGAGAAGTACAACAGGCGAGCGGATTTTATCAGCAATCTTTGGAGTTATGTGAAGGCATTGGGGATGTACAAGGCAAAGCCGTGACTTTAGCAATGCTGGGGCAATTATTAGCAGATGAGGAGGGAGATTTTACCACCGCACTCTCACACTTACACCAATCTCTAGAGATTTTACAACGCTTGGAATCTCCTAATGCACAAGTAGTAAGGGAATTTATCGAGCGAGTACAGCGAATGATAGAGGATGAGGACAGAGTGAGAGGGGGCGATCCAAAAAAAGAAAATGCATCCAAGTCACCGCTTCACTCTATTACCCTGTCTCCGTTTTTAATAATTGCAGCTATCGTGCTGTTGACGGTTGGGGTATTTGCTTTCAAACTCCAAAGAAGCAGCTTTACTCATAACCGACCAAATCACAACCTCTTACCAAAGTAAGGGAATGCTAGATGGAGAAGTTTCTTACAAAAAGCTTTATATATATGAGCGCACAGATTTCAATTGTATAATAGTATCTGAAAACTGAGGAGTTTGTCAAGCAGTACGGAAGCCAATCAAGTAAATCTTAATAAACGATTTATCCTGCCACAAGCAGTAATCATTTTTTTGAAGTATTTGTAAAATGCTCTCTTCTCTCTTTCTTCGTGCTCTTTGCGTCTTAGCGGTTAATAATTTTTACCTAACAAATAGGACTGCTATCTATTCAGGCTAAAGTATATGCCAATCTGGCAATAGTTATCTCCAAAAATGGAGAATGGGAGTTCATCTAATGCCTAACTTTAAAGAAATGAGCATTGCTGAGTTAAAAGAATACCTTTCAACTCATAGACATGACGATAAAGCTTTTAGCGCAGCTTTAGGAGAATTAATCACTCGTAATCGTGGTGCTCTTCGCTATCCGGCAAATTTGCCTTTAGAAGATGTGGGAAAAATTATTCAAGAAAAATTGAATCAAGTAGACTAAGAGCTTTTAAACCCACCTACGTGGGTTTAGCCTGTATAGCCGCGAATTCTATTCGCCCGGTCGATAAGAAATTAAGTTGAACACCTGAGAAAATCTCGCTGATAATAGTGAGAACAACATTCTATTTACTCAATTCAGTACTGTGACAGAACCTGGAAGCTACAAAGATACTGTAAACTTACCTAAAACCAACTTTGATATGCGGGCAAACGCTATCAAGCGGGAACCTGAAATCCAAAAGTTTTGGGAAGAAAATAAGATTTATGAACGCCTGTCTGAAGAAAATCCAGGCGACTTATTTATATTGCATGATGGGCCACCTTATGCTAATGGTTCCCTGCATATCGGTCACGCTTTAAATAAAATTCTTAAAGATATTATTAACCGCTACCAACTGCTGCGGGGTCGTAAAGCTCGTTACGTACCTGGTTGGGACTGTCACGGCTTGCCTATTGAACTGAAAGTCTTGCAGAATATGAAGCAAGCAGAACGGCAAAACTTGACGTCTTTGCAACTGCGTCACAAAGCAAAGGATTTTGCCCTGTCTACAGTCGATGAACAACGGGAAAGTTTCAAAAGATACGGTGTTTGGGGTGATTGGGAACATCCCTATCTCACGCTAAAGCCAGAATATGAAGCGGCTCAAGTTGGTGTTTTCGGTCAGATGGTGCTGAAGGGCTACATCTATCGCGGATTAAAACCAGTACACTGGAGTCCCAGTTCTAAAACGGCTTTGGCGGAAGCTGAGTTGGAATATCCCGAAGGTCACACTTCGCGCAGTATCTACGCTGCTTTCAAAATGACAAGTTTGTCAGAAGCAGTGAAACCAGTTTTGGGTGAATTTTTGCCTGAGTTGGCTGTCGCTATCTGGACAACTACTCCTTGGACAATTCCGGGTAACTTAGCTGTTGCACTCAATCCAGAACTCAATTACGCAGTGGTGGAAGTGTCACGGGACGCAAAGGAACAAAGCGATGCTGCTCCTTTAGGTGAAGCAAATTTTAAATATCTTATTGTGGCGGCGGATTTGGTGGAACGTCTGTCTACAGTCCTTGAGGCGCAACTGACTGTAAAAGCAACAGTCAAAGGAAAAGATTTAGAACATTCTACCTACCGTCATCCTCTCTTTGACCGCGAAAGTCCAATAGTCATAGGTGGAGATTATGTCACCACTGACTCCGGTACTGGATTGGTACATACCGCACCCGGTCACGGTCAAGAAGATTACATGGTAGGTCAACGGTATGGTTTGCCTATCCTCGCACCAGTGGATGATAACGGAAATTTCACTAAGGAAGCGGGTGAGTTTGCTGGGTTAAATGTTCTTGGTGATGGCAATCAAGCGATTATTGATGCGCTGACTGCGGCTGGTTCTTTACTGAAGGAGGAAGCTTACGTTCACAAGTATCCCTACGATTGGCGGACTAAAAAACCGACCATTTTCCGGGCTACAGAACAGTGGTTTGCTTCGGTGGAAGGATTTAGGGATGAAGCACTGAAAGCGATCGCATCTGTAAAATGGATTCCAGCCCAAGGAGAAAATCGCATCACCCCAATGGTAGCGGAACGTTCTGATTGGTGTATCTCCCGTCAGCGCAGTTGGGGTGTACCGATCCCCGTATTCTACGATGAAGAAACGGGAGAACCTTTGCTGAATGAAGAAACCATCTCTCACGTCCAAGCAATATTTGCCGAAAAAGGGTCTGATGCTTGGTGGGAACTTTCAGTAGAGGAGTTGTTACCAGAAAAATATCGTAACAACGGTCGGTCTTATCGTACAGGAACTGACACCATGGATGTATGGTTTGACTCTGGTTCCTCTTGGGCGGCTGTGGCGGAACAGCGATCGCAACTGGGATATCCTGTTGATATGTATCTGGAAGGTTCAGACCAACATCGCGGTTGGTTTCAATCGAGTTTGCTCACAAGTGTAGCGGTCAATAATTGTGCTCCTTATAAAACTGTATTGACTCACGGTTTTGTCTTGGATGAACAAGGTCGCAAAATGAGTAAATCGCTGGGAAATGTGGTAGATCCAACGACTGTCATCTTGGGAGGTAAAGACCAGAAAAAAGAACCGGGTTACGGTGTTGATGTTGTGCGGTTGTGGGTTTCTTCTGTAGATTACTCTGCCGATGTGCGCTTGGGTAATAATATCATCAAGCAACTAGCAGACATACGCAACAAGATTCGCAATACTGCGCGGTTCTTACTGGGCAATTTGCACGATTTTGACCCAGAAAAAGATGCGGTACCGTTGGCAGAATTGCCTTCTCTTGACCGCTATATGCTACACCGCATTACAGAAGTCTTTCAGGAAGTGACGGAAGCGTTTGACAGTTTCCAGTTTTTCCGCTTTTTCCAAACCGTGCAGAATTTCTGCGTGGTGGATTTGTCCAACTTTTATTTGGATGTCGCAAAAGACAGGCTGTATATCAGTGCGCCCAATGCATTCCGTCGTCGCAGCTGTCAGACAGTACTGAGGATTGCTTTGGAAAATTTATCACGTGCGATCGCTCCCGTGCTGTGTCATATGGCAGAGGATATCTGGCAGTACCTCCCCTATAAAACACCTTACAAATCGGTGTTTGAGGCGGGTTGGGTGCAATTAGAGGAAGGATGGAAAAATCCGGAATTAGCAGTATCCTGGCAACAATTGCGACAACTCCGCAATGATGTTAATAAGGTGTTGGAAGAAGCTAGGGTAGCCAAAATTATTGGTTCTTCCTTGGAAGCCAAGGTACTGCTACATATAGTAGATAAGCAGTTGCGTTCTTCTGTGAAAACACTCAATGATAGTCAGAATGGAATAGATGAGTTACGTTACCTGTTTCTCACTTCTCAGGTAGATTTACTTGATTCTCCAGAAAAGGCTCAGAGCTTGAAGTATAACTTACAGTCAGATGCATGGGTTTTAGGTGTAGCTGATGCAGATGGACATAAATGCGATCGATGTTGGAACTACTCCACTCGTGTGGGAGAATTTACTGAACATCCTCTCATTTGCGAACGTTGCGTTTCAGCTTTAGCAGGAGAATTTTAAGAAGTTTGCCCTCACCCTAACCCTCTCCCAAGGGGAGAGGGAAAAAATCTTCTATCTAACTTAAAATCGTTGATTACTGAAACATCTTTTATTTTTTATAAACATCTTTCCGATGCTTACACTGCAAAATTTGTACTGTTTGATTGTCATCATTGATTTCATAGCGAACTCTATAGTCACCCACCCGGATACGATACTCCTGAACAGAACCTTTTAATTTAACAACTCCATCGGGACGTGGTTCATCTGCAAGATGTTGAATCTTCTCAAGAACACGCTCTTGAATATCATTTGGTAAGTCGTCAATTTGTTTTTGTACCGCCTTTGAAATAAGGATAGTACATTTCATGATACTTGATTTGAGCGGTTAGCAAGATATTCATCCACAGTCATGTACTCACCAAGCGCATACTCAGTGCGAACTGCTTGAATTTCTGCCTGTGTTTCTGCATCATCTTCGTACAGGGCTTCTTCAGCTTCAAAAATTTGTTGCTCAATTATCTCTTGAAGTTGATGTTTTTCTTCTAAACTCAGGGAAGATATGACTTCTGCTAAAGCTTCCAAAGAGAGTTGTAATTTAACAATTGCTGGCATTCTTCTCCAATTGATTTTGTTGTTTTGGCATTTAATAACTATAGGATCGCTCTTGGCTTGCTTACCCTTACAAACTACTCTCCCTTCTCCCAATGGGAGAAGGGTCGGGGATGAGGGCTTAAGTTGTGGCAAATTGCAAGTTACCCTTTTGCTGGTTTTCCACCTGAGCTTTTTCCAACTTTTGCAACAACTCTTGTGTGAGTTGAATAAACGCTTTTGAACCTGCTGATTGAGGAGTGTGTAAGACAGCTGGCATAAAAGTATCAACAGCCTTAGCAACATTCACGTCAGTTGGTATTTGTGTTTGACAAACTTTTGCATCGCCAAAATCTTGATGGACGCGTTGTATAACTTGTTTGTAGTACCTACCACTGAGAAAGTTAGCGTTAGACATTGTAAAGACAATTCCCAGCATTTGTATACCTATATTTACTTCCTGTTCGTGACTTTCTTTTAACTGGGCAATGCGCCGTTCCAGCAATTGAATACCGACAATAGATAAGGGTTCCGGTTTAGCGGGAAGTATGTAGAAGTGACTGGTAGCTAAAGCACTGCGAGTCAAAAGATTATATCCAGGAGCACAATCTAAGAGAATAAAATCATATTCTTGAAGAATCGGTTCTAAAACTTTCCCTAGTAGGACTCTTTCAAAACGATTCCAAATATTTTCAAAGTCGTTTTCACCCAAGTTAACTGCTTGCTGATGCAGCATTTCGGAGACGACAAATTCATCATACAAGTCGATATCTCCTGGCAATAAGTCCAATCCTGGGAGATTACAAACCTGAGGCTGAATAATATCTTGAATTGTCAATTTTGCTCTTTGTGATGGACTGATAATTTGGTCGAGTAAATACCTCAGTGTCCGTTTTTGCTTTCGGAGCTTGGCAAAGTCCAGAGGCGACATCATACTGAGTGTGGCACTGATTTGACTATCCAAATCCAGAACAAGCACTCGTTTACCATGGTTTTTGGTTAAACAAGTCGCCATATTGACTGTAAGGGTGGTTTTGCCAACGCCGCCCTTCATATTTGCAGTAGCAATGACATGTCCCATTTGCTGTTTCCTCTAATAGCACATCAGCCTAATTTGTATCCGCGTCGTCTCTTCCCTGTTCTATCAATAGGGCGTTCTTCGCGATTTTACAGTAGCGTAAACATTTCATTATTTTTACTATAGAATTTTAATATTTTTTCAATATGGCTCCGCGACGCATTTTTCAAATAAAGTAGTCAGCATTATAGCAGCCTCAGGTATGTTATTGAGCGATCGCTCCAACCTTCAACTTTACTTCTGTGTCAAATTCCCAAATTCTATATCTCCTTCTGTCTCTATATCACTTCCCATCACCTGCTCTACTTTAGTGGCTGGCTTAGCTTCTTGGTTCATATCCCCCGCCTTGATCTTGCCTTTGGCTTTAATTCCACTAGCCATGACCTGACGAACTACGTTTTCTGGCAGTTGAGGTCTGACTTCCGTTGCCAGTGCCTCTACGATCTCAGCAACTTCTGGATCTGCTTTTGCCGCTACCTCCATTTTCTCCGTCAGCACTTCCAGACCATAATCTTCTGATTGCTGTTCTACTAATTCTGGCTGGTAAGTAACTCGCTCAATGGCGCTAGCTGTTTCTGGAGCTTTACGCCACAATACTTGCTTCAGCTTTCCCATCTGTTCCAAAGCCTTACTTCCCAAGTCTGGTAACTTCTCGCCTACCTTTTCTCCAACTTTTTCAATCATCTTTGTCAGAAGAAGGGTAGCAATTGCGGCAGATGTAAGTGTTTCCATGATTACCAGTATTTGTATATACTATACAGTGAATACACGCTTGCATTTGCTATTTCCATAATTCTTACACTTTTTTCATCAACAGGTGACGAAGGCAATGAAGAATTTACACAATACGAAGTTAGCTGTAACTTTATCACCAATGAAACTCCAAATTTGGTAAGTATTTTGGCTTGTTCCCCTTGGTCTGCGCTCAAATACTAAATAAAGAATGTGAACGCACAGAAGTTCCCCAAATCTTAAGAAAATATTATTAATATAGTATTTATTAATTTTGATGCATCTTTGAGCATTCTTTCTATTTCTTCTGTCGTCACAATTCCTTTAGATGCCACACTATGTATATCATTTTCTAAAACATCTCCTATGGTTTTCTGAGCCAATATTATTGTATAAGTTCTTTTCCGGCTTACAAAGTTTAAGTTCAGCTGTGTGTGCCAACATTGTTCTAAGTGCTCGTGTTTTCGATTTCGACTGATAGACCAGTCTATGCCAATCGCTTGTTCTCCTGTCTCAATGATGAGATTGTATTGTGCTAATAAAAGGTTTTCTCCTATTAGTTTTTGGAGGACGGCTTCCCATCGCTTTGAAGAGGCAGGAATGCCAATTATAGGCTTCAGTTTTTCAACCCATTCTTTCATTTGAGGATAGCATTTCAGGAGTGGGTCTACGTTGAGTCCCAATCCCATCTGCTGTATGAGAAGGTGGAATCTTTCTCCTGTTATGTTGTCTTCTGTTTTGTAGCTAAAATGTTGGCTTGCTCCTCTGAGGAAATGATTGGGATTTTTCTCCAGCATTTCCAGTGCTTGAAAATTTAGATGATTAATATTGGACATGGCTTATTTTCCATTTATGACAGAAAATAAGCGCATAGCGGTCACGTTGTCTTAAAATGTATTACAAGGTTTCATAACGGTTTTTTATAGTGTGGTTCTGATGGTATGGAGCCGAGATACGAGTAAAAACCTGCAAGATGGTCTGGAAACTTTTAATATATATAGATTTCAGCAATTTTTAAGTAAAATTTGCAGAAGAGCGCAAATTTTGGGTATGTATCGCTACAACAATTGGAGTATTTATTAATTTTATTTACAAGTTTTACAGCTTGGACGATGAGTATCTTTTGCCGTGAATTGCCTGAAACTTTTACAGGCAAAGGATATAGCCCAAACAATGAGATTCCTACCACACAGTATTTATAATTCTGTTTGATAGGAGAGAAGCGATTATGGGGTGAAAAGTGCCAGTGCATTCATGCACAATTCTGATTTGACATCAAAAACGCTAAAACCTAAATGCAGCAAGGGTTTTCCGACCATATTGCAGGTTTTTACACGGATCTCGGCTCAATACCAAGTGGATCCGGGGACGGAGGTGAGTGTAACATTGTCAACCAATAATCCAGAATCAATAGTGTTGTCCCCCACATCTGCAACTCCGAGTCCCAAAGTATATGTTCCGGTGGTCGGTATCGTAAAGGAAAAAGTTTGAAAGCCAGTCTCGTCAAAAAACTGTGTGGTCAAGGAAGTCACGGATGATGAGAACGTCGTGTCAGCCAGTTCTGATAGAGAACTGATTGAGACAAAGGAAAAATCGTTAAAAGGGAACACTTGTGCCTTCTCATTCGTAAGGAAATTCCAATTGAAAGTCAAAATGTCTCCAGCATTCGCCGTGAATGTTTGTCGAATAGCTGAGCCTTGAATAACGCCCCCATTACCAAGATTATCCAGGCTTCCAGCTTCTAACCCTAAAAATGTTTCTATAATTGCGTCAGAAAATGTGGCACCCGCCGTTGACAATAAAGCCTGGGAAGTTCCCTCGATTAGACCACTACCAAACGCCGACTTCTGAATACTTGTAGCGCCTATTGTTGTCCATGCAGTAAAATCACTGCTTTCAAAGCTACCGTTGATGATTGTTGGGTTAACAGAGGGTTCGGGTAAAGTAAATGACTTTAATGACAGTGTATAGGAACCAAATTGAAAATGGTCACCTGTAAGGTTCTTGTCCATGAAGCCAGACACTGCCAAATTCAGACTGCCACTTGCTGGTACTATTCCGGTTAGTATAGGTATGACACTATTGTCAGCGCTGTCATCGCTTATCGCTAGGATATCACCAGAATTATCAAGCAACCCTAGAACTGGATCAAATGTGTCCGAATTGACCTCTACGGTAAATAAACTCCCAGAATCAAGACCTGAGATGGTGAAAAAGTCAAGGTCACTGCTGCTAAGTTGTCCATTTACAGTACTGATACCAGATGGTAGAGATTGTTTGGTAGCGAGAGAGTTATTAGGTTCACTCTCAGTTACTGTAGAAGCAAGTTGAGATGAAGAGGAATTTTCTGCCATGAGAGTTACGATGGAAACTAAAAGTTTAATGGTTTTTGTAGAGCTGACCTGCTTCTGGTAGAGACTACGGTACTACTTCGAAGGGCAGCATCATCTCGTTGTCCTCGTGATCGATCATGTGGCAGTGCCACACGTAGCGCCCGGTGAACGAGTTGCCGAAGGGCAGGTTCTCCGCAGCAGAGGCACCGAACGGGACAATGAGACGGGTGACCTCACCTGGGTTGACTAGCACTGTATCTTTCCACCCGGCCTCGTTAGGCGCAGGCGGTCTCGCCGGACCGATTGCAAACTCTGTGGGATCGGGCGGTGGGTAACCAGCTGGCACCTTTGGCCCACCAGGTGCGTGGTGTGTGAGTACTGTGCGAGGACCGTTGGCGAGGTATGCCTTCATGTACTGGGTTGTATCGATCTTTTGCCGATTGAGGATCTGGAACAGAACCAGATGCAGGTGCATCGGGTGGGCGACCGGCTGAAGGTTGATGATGTTCCACTGCTCCACGGTGTCCACCTTTGGTCGCTCCATCAGCGCCTCCGGGTAGCTCTCGGCCTCATCCCAGTATATGTAGTTCAGCAGTACCACAAGCGGCCCGGTTGGGCTTGGGATCTCTACCAGCGTCAGGAACCGCTGTCGCACCGGTGTAGTAGCAATCGGCTTTATGAGTGGTTTATGCACTCGCAGTGTCTGGGGAATGGCTCTAGGAGCAGCAGCGACCGCGTTCACCGTGAACTGCATGATTTCGGGCAGTAAAAAATTACCTAATATGGTGTTGGCTCTACCTTGCGGATACGGCGCAATAGCCTCATTTTCCAAAACGATTTTCTCTCCTGGCAGGTTTTTGGAGAAGTCGATCAGTACATCAGCCCGCTCGCCGGGAGACAGTAGCAGCCTGGACAACTGCACTGGAGCGTTAAGAAAACCTCCATCGGTGCCGATTTGAATAATTGGTTGATTTGACGATAGTTTGAGGTTGTAGGTTCGGGAACTTGAGCCGTTGATAATCCGGAATCGGTACACGGTGCGTTCAACATCAAGGTTCGGCCACGCCTTGCCGTTGACAGTGGCGACGTTACCAAGAAACTCCGGTTCCCACTTTTCGGGGTGGAATATTGAGCCATCGTCATTGAATGTCCGATCCTGCAGCACCATCGGTATCTCATAAGGAGCACCAGCGGGGATACCAAGCGGTCCATTGCCACCTGCTGGATCGTCAATGTCCCTAAGCAGATAGAACCCGGCGAGTCCAGCCATCACGTTCTGTCCAGTGATCCCGAGCGCATGGTCGTGGTACCACAGCGTCGCTGCTTCCTGATTGTTGTTGAAGTTGTATACATAGGACTGTCCCGGCGTGAACGTGTCTGTCGGGTAACCGTCGCTTTGTGGTTCGGTGTTGCTGCCGTGCAGGTGCAACGAAACCCGTGGGCTGGTTCTGTCGGACTCTAGCACGCCATGTAAACTCAAATCAAGTGGCAGCGGGTGCGGTCCGAGTTTGTTTTCCACAGTGAGCCTAAGCGGCGTGCCTCGAGTGACCTCGATAGTCGGTCCGAGGTAGGAAGCCCCGCCGTAGCCCCACGTGGGGCCTGCCCCTAGGTTGCTGTGGAACGAGTGTGAACTCGATGCGATCGTTAAAGTGCTGGGTGCGGCACTTGGGAACGGTATTGGCAGAGTCTCGGTAAATTTCGAGATCTGCGGCAAGGTCGCATAAGTTCTCTTCGCCTTAAGCATCGCCGGAACGAGGAATGCTGCTCCCAACCCCGCACTTGCCATCATCAATTGCCTTCTGGTTAACATTATTACCTCACTCCTAGGCTTATACGTAAGACTATCCCACGCAAGTTCGTTTGGGCTTGATTTATGATGTTTCTGAATGAAAGGATGGTTGTATCCTCTTTGAGCGCTATTCTAATGTAAAGAGCTAGATATACCATTTAACAGAAGTTGCTTATAGTTGTTACCCCTCGCGTGAGCGCATCCTGCGTGCGTAGACTATAGTGAAAAACTTTTTAAGTGAAAAACTTTTTACCGTTTGTATCCGGAGCGCTCAAATTATCAGACACAGCTATTATCCATTGCCATTTAGCTCCAAACTCGTTTTACTGTGAAACTTCGTTAATTCTGCCGATTCAACGAAGGTTTTGTCCATCGAAGATCGACTTATTAAAGAAAAACTTAGTGTTTTCTCTTACAAATAATGAAGATGTTTGCGAATAAAAATGAAAGCCAGAAAAGTATTACGGATTCAAGATTTACTCGGCACCAAATCTGTCGCAGTTATGTTTTGTGTTGACTGTTGCTACTCTTTTCCTGACGGCTCAAAGAACCGAGGTAATAGCACAGGGGAAACTTGGTAAGAGTTTCTAGTATATTTACATTTTGTAACGTAGTTCTGTTTATTCGGTGCTTACCTACTTATCACTACTGAATGCATCACGAAGAAATTTACAGCAAAAAAATATTAAGTTAGCCCTTAAATTAGCGATTTTAACTGGTCAAGAGTTTATTGAAAGTGAAAACTGTACTTACTGAATGAGCTATTTATACAGCTGCTTAACCAAGCACGAAAGAGGTAACCTCATGGTTAGAATGATTGAAGTTTCTAGAAGATTGCGCCAGACGCTACTACTGGTAATGCTGAGTTTGCTGATGTGGGCGGTGTGCTTGCTTAGTATATGGGTTAATTTTTTGCCGAAAAGCGAATATGAAGCCAAAAGACTAAGCCTTAGCGAACAAAGCATTTCGTCCATCGACCCTGTAGTTGCGCGTGCTAACAATGAACTTGTCAAGTCTATCCGCCTGAGTACCGACCTTGTCACTAATACAGTCAAGGGTTTGATTGACCAAGAATCTGATAAAGCTGCAGCTCATTTCAAGCGTACTGTTAGCGCTGTTGCGCGATCTGCACCTGATATACATGATGCGATCGATCTGACTCTTGTCCAAAATGTTTGCAAGGCGCTTGGAGAATAAGTAAGTTCTTAGTAACTTGAGTTCTACGTAAGTTTAAGTAAGTAGGCACCGAATAAACAGAACTACGTTACAAAATGTAAATGTACCTGAAACTCTTACACTTGAACTTCACTTACCTCAATGTTTTTTGCACTTGGCTTTGCCTTTGTGTTCTGGTTCTGTAGGAAAGAGCGGCTTCTTGTCATGGCTTAAATTGCCATTATCTGTAACACCAAAGGTTGGGCTTCTCGATTTTGCAGGAATGTCTTTAGGCGGTTGATTTATACAGTGAAGATGGATACTTTTAATCCAGTGAGTTGTTATTGAATGATTGGAGAAATGTTTAGATAAATTTAATTTAAGCGGACTTGAATGGCAGGCAAAGAAATAGCTGATTGCTTCACTTTAAAGTATGTAAAAACCCAAAGGAGGGAAAGCAGTGGTTACTCAAACGCAAATTGATATCCAAAAGCAAACTGATGAACTATGTATCAACACCATTCGTACCCTGTCTATGGATGCGGTTCAACAGGCGAACTCCGGACATCCTGGCACCCCCATGTCTATGGCACCAGTGGTCTACTGCCTCTGGCAGCGATTTTTACGGTTCGACCCCAATGACGCGATCTGGCCCAACCGCGATCGCTTTGTCCTCTCCATCGGCCATGCTTCTATGCTGTTGTATTCGTTACTGCACCTATGTGAAGTCAAGGCGGTGAATGCCAAATACGAGCAGTTGGGGGAGTTGTCGGTGCCCTTGGAGGACATCAAGCGATTTCGCCAACTTGACAGTAAGTGTCCTGGTCACCCGGAGTATCGTTGGACTTCCGGCGTTGAAACGACAACCGGTCCCCTAGGTCAAGGAGTTGCTACCAGTGTGGGAATGGCCATTGCTGGACAATGGATGGCCCAGTACTTCAACCGTCTCGGCTTCGAGATGTTCAATTATGACGTTTACGCCCTGTGTGGTGATGGCTGCATGATGGAAGGGGTATCCAGCGAAGCCGCTTCCTTGGCTGGTCACCTCAAACTTTCTAACTTGTGTTGGATCTATGACAACAACAAGATCACTATCGAAGGTCATACTGAGTGGGCCTTTAGCGAAGATGTAGCCACGCGCTTCATCGGCTACGGATGGAATGTTACTCGCGTAGGCGACGCCAATGACCTGGAAATGCTAGATCGGGCTTTTAAAACCTTTAAGAACACGCCCGACAAACCTACGTTAATCATTGTCGATAGCCATATTGCCTACGGTGCGCCGAACAAACAAGACAGCAGTGCTGCTCACGGAGAACCGTTGGGCGAAGAAGAAATTAAGCTGGCTAAGCGGAATTACGGCTGGCCGGAAAACGCCAAGTTCTTGGTGCCCAAAGGGGTGCGAGAGCATTTTCAGTCAGGGATTGCCAAGCGCGGATATGAACTGCGTGAAGTCTGGATGGCTAAGTTCAATGACTACAAAGTCCAGTATCCAGAGCTAGCTGACCAGTTATATCGGATGCAGCATCGGCAGTTGCCCGAACACTGGGATTATGACTTACCTACATTCTTGCCCGACACCAAAGGATTAGCCGGACGTGATGCCTCAGCAAAAGTGCTTAATGCCATCGCCAAGAACGTGCCGTGGCTGATTGGAGGTTCGGCTGACTTGGCTCCCTCAACTAAGACCCGTCTCACGTTCGATGAAGCCGGAGATTTCACTGCCAAGAATTATGGCGGTCGAAATTTCCACTTTGGCATCCGCGAACATGCAATGGGATCTATTCTCAATGGCATGGCACTTGCCAAAGTCCGCCCTTATGGTTCCGGGTTCTTAATCTTTAGCGATTACATGAAACCCGCAATCCGGCTCGCCGCGCTGATGGAAATCCCTGCAATCTACATCTTCACCCATGACTCGATTGGGGTCGGCGAAGATGGACCGACGCACCAACCTGTAGAACAGCTAGCTTCGTTGCGAGCCATTCCCGGCCTGATTACCCTACGTCCCGCAGATGCCAACGAGGTAGTGGAGGCTTGGCGGGTAATTATGCAGCTACAGCACTCACCGACGGTTCTCGTTCTCACGCGGCAGGCGCTGCCCACCATAGATCGTTCCCAATACGCCCCGGCGTCTGGTGTCCAGCAAGGAGCTTATGTGCTGGCTGATGCGCCGGACGGCAAGCCTGACGTTTTGCTGATAGCCACTGGCAGCGAAGTCTTTCTGTGTGTCAACGCGTATGAGCAACTTTTGGCCGAGGGCATTAACGCCCGTGTGATAAGTATGCCCTCGTGGGAGCTGTTCGAGCAACAGAGCCAAGAGTACCGAGACAGCGTTATCCCACCCACTGTCACCGCCCGAGTCTGTGTCGAACAAGCTTCTACTTTTGGTTGGGGTCAGTATGTCGGCTTAAATGGCGATCGCATCGGTATGCATACCTTTGGAGCCTCAGCTCCCCTTAAAGAACTCCAGAGCAAATTTGGTTTTACTCCCCAGAAGGTGGTTGCTGCAGCTAAAGCGCAACTGGCAAAACTCCACTAAACTAAATTCCGTTACATTTTTGACAACTAGCTACTGACTCTCGCACTTGTGTTGCCTTGTAAGATAACGTCTTGTGATGGCAAAAGCCTACAGTGACTCGTAAGGTTGTTGTAGGTAGTTTACATAAATTGAGAAGGATTGAAGTCATGGACTTTGAAGAAGCATTTAAAGTAGCAGATGCTGCAGTTTTTGCCAAAACAAACAGACATCTGAAAGATATTGAAACAGCAATGCTTCGAGCAGCTTGGCAACGTAAAAAGTATGACGAAATTGCAGAAACTCAAGGATATACTTCGGAATATCTCAAGCATGACGTTGGTCCTAAGTTGTGGAAACTTCTATCAGAAGCCTTAGGGGAAAAGGTTAGTAAAATTAATTTTCAGATGGCACTAGAGCGCCGAAGGCACTTATCCTTTTTAGAAGCTGGGCAAACACATCTGGGGGAAGTTGTACAGATTAAAGAATCCATAACCCCTGACTCGGGGTTAGAAAGAATGGTACCTGAAAAAGTCCTTACCGATCGGCGTCAAGACTGGGGAGAGGCGATTGACGTATCAGTTTTCTATGGTCGTATGACAGAACTTACTACGCTAGAGCAATGGATTGTACAAGATCGTTGTCGCCTAGTCGCATTGCTAGGTATAGGTGGAATCGGCAAAACTGCTTTGTCTATAAACAGTGCACAACAAATCCAGGATAAGTTTGAATATCTCATTTGGCGTTCGTTACGCCATGCTCCACCTCTTAAAGAAGTTCTGACTAACCTGTTACAATTTCTGAATAATCAACAGAAAAGTGAAATACCAAAAACCTTAGATGGTAAAGTATCACTGCTGATTGACTGTTTGCGTCAACACCGATGTTTGTTAGTACTAGACAATTTTGAAGCAATTCTGCACGTTAGCGATCGCACTTGGCATTACTCAGAAGCTTGTGAAGAATATGGTGAACTACTTCGACGGGTAGGAGAAACACCTCATCAAAGCTGTTTGGTAATTACTAGCCGGGAGAAACCTAAAGAATTGGCTTCATTAGAAGGAAAAACACTACCAGTTCGGTCATTACAATTGAAAGGGTTAAAGGAGGTTGAAGGACAGAAAATTTTCATGGATAAGGGTTTCTTTTCTGGTTCAGAAGTCGAATGGAGAGTACTAATTTCACATTATTCCGGCAATCCATTAGCATTAAAAATAGTTGCTAATACTATTCAAGAATTATTTAGTGGTAACATTTCAGAATTTCTAAAACAAAATAGTTTTGTTGTTGGTGCGATCCGTGGTCTTTTAGAGCAGCAGTTTGCTCAATTACCAGATTTAGAAAAGGAAATAATGTACTGGTTGGCAATTAATCGCGAGCCAATAGCATTTACAGAACTGCAAGATAATTTTTTACCAGTTGTTGCAAAAACAAAATTACTAGATGCTTTAATAAATTTGCAGCAACGTGCTTTAATAGAGCAAACTTTAGAAAAGTTTACGCAACAACCAGTTGTTATGGAGTATGTTAACGAACAATTAATTGAACTTATATGTGAAGAAATTTTAATTGAAAAACCAGTATTTTTACATAAATATTTTCTTCTCAAAGCTACTGCAAATCACTATTTCATAAACATTCATATTCGTGTTTTGTTAGATCCTATTTTAGCTAAATTGCTCATGATGATTGGTTCTAAAGAAGCTGTTGAATATAAGCTGAATCAAATACTACTAAACTTACAAGAAAAATCACCAAATTATCCTAGTTATTTAAGTGGAAATATTATTAATTTATTAGTTCAGCTTAAGATTGATTTAACAGGTTATAACTTTTCTCATTTGACCATTTGGCAAGCCTACTTACAAAATGTCAATCTGCATTCTGTCAATTTTGCACATTCCGATCTATCTAAGTCTATTTTTACGGAAAACTTGGGTGGCATTTTGGCTATGGCATTTAGTCCAGATGGTCAAATTTTAGCTACAAGTGATACCAATGGTGAAATTCACTTGTGGCGACTCGCAAATAGTAAAAAAATTTTTATTTGTAAGGGGCACACTAATTGGACATTTTCAGTTGCCTTTAGTCCTGAAGGTAATATCTTGGCTAGTGGCAGTTACGATCAAACGGTAAAGTTGTGGGATCTCAGTGATGGTAAGTGCCTAAAAACTTTATCAGGACACACCAGTTATGTACAGTCGGTCGCTTTCAGTCCTCAAGGTAAGACTTTAGTCAGTAGCAGCCACGATCAAACGATAAAGTTGTGGGATGTCAGTGATGGTAAGTGCCTAAAAACTTTATCAAAACATACCAATTATGTGCAGGCGATCGCCTTTCTAGATAGTCAGACTTTAGCTAGTGGTAGTCACGATCAAACGGTAAAGTTGTGGGATCTCAGTGATGGTAAGTGCTTAAAAACTCTGCAGGGGCACAACAGTTGGGTTTCATCGATTGCCTTTAATCCTGAAAGTAATATTCTAGCTAGTGGTAGTCACGATCAAACGGTAAAGTTGTGGGATCTCAGTGATGGTAAGTGCTTAAAAACTTTGCAAGGGCATAACAGTTGGGTTTCGTCAGTTGCCTTTAGTCCTGAAAATAACATTCTAGCTAGTGGTAGTCACGATCAAACTATAAAGTTGTGGGATTTAACACAGGTCAATGTCTAAAAACTTTGCAGGAGCACAACAGCTGGGTTTCATCGGTTGCCTTTAATCCTGAAAGTAATATTCTAGCTAGTGGCAGTCACGATCAAACGGTGAAATTGTGGGACGTTAATACTGGTCAATGCTTAAAAACTCTGCAAGGACACACTAGCTGGATATCTTCAGTCGCCTTCAGTCCTCAAGGTGATAGCCTGACTAGTACGAGTCTAGATGAAACAATTAAGCTGTGGAACATCAAGACAGGTGAGTGCTTAAAAACTATGAGATCTGACAGACCATACGAAGGTATGAACATTACAGGTACTACAGGTTTAACGGAAGTGACTATTGCAACCTTAAAAGCTCTTGGAGCAGTAGAGGGCGTTGCACAATCAAGGGACAATGTGAGTTGGCAGCAATACAATTCTATATTCTGGTAACGCGTGAACCAATTGGAGCCATGCCTAAACAGACAAGTCGCAAGGAGCAACCATATACAGCAATACAATACCCTAGCGATCGCAGCACTAGCAAAACTGGTTTTTTTTCAGCAATCTAAAGCGTATTAAAAGTTTTTTGTTTAGTTTTCGGAGTGATGTTTTATGAATGATAGAAGCATTTACTTGGCAGCAGCACTTATCGGTGGCGCTGTTTTACCTGTTCAAGTTGCTCTTAACGCTTTTCTCAAACGTTATGTTGGTCAGCCAATGCAAGTTACATTTATTTCATATCTTGCTGGCACTCTCGCATCGCTTGCTATTTGTTTCTTTGCCCGCTATCCACTTCCTACTTCGACTTCGATCTCTCAAACGTCATGGTGGATGTGGGTGGGTGGCTGTTTGGGAACTTTATATGTCTGGTCAACTATTTTTGCCACACCTAACATTGGGACAGCACTTACATTGGCACTCACAATTGCTGGTCAGATGATTGCAGCACTTTTCTTAGATCATTATGGTGCCATTGGGCTTGCCAGATATCCAGCTAGTCCACTACGCATAGCAGGAATCATGTTCGTCATTATTGGAGTTTCTTTGGTTGCTGCTGCTAAAAAATAAAATAGTACTAAAATACTATTTACCTTTTGCCCACAGCTGGTAGTAGATGAAATGTCATCACGGCTTAGTCCAATTCCAAGCTTGGGGTTGACGGAAAGCGTAAACGTCCTTAATAACTTTTACCCAACCATCAGAGACAGATTCAAGGATGCGATCGCCTTTTTCCTTTGTCGCTACTGTCGGATCGCCTACTATGCCAGTCTGACTAAGATCCCTTGTTGCCCAAGCAAAAGTCAGCTTGCCTTCCGTAGATAGTAGATTATCTTCTTGCAACCCACTTGGGTATTCTGCTACAGCTGCCTCCATCCTTACTTGCTCTGGCATAATAGATAGCATCAAGCTTGTTTCTGCATCTCCAGCATGGCTACCCAGCTGTAACTCCTTCAGTGTTAGTAATTCAGCAGTAATGTTGGGAGCATACCAGGTAAATATTGGAAAAACTAAGAAGTCACTGTACTTGACGTGTAAATCTCGTGCCACAATTTCCATTACCTGAGGCTGTCCTCCATGAGAGTTCATAAGTACCAGTTTGCGAAAACCTGCACGGTAGAGACTCTCTGCCACTTCGGTAAGTGTTGCCAATAAAGTTTGAACACTGAGGGTAATTGTGCCCGGGAAGTGCCAGTGTTCATTCGACTTGCCGTAGTATAGGGGTGGCAAAGCATAGGCTGGGATGCGATCGCTTAACTTGGAGAGAGCCTTACCTAGTACCGCTACACCAATTGCAGCATCCACAATTAACGGTAGATGGGGACCATGTTGCTCAATTGCGCCTACTGGTAGGATGATTACTACATTGTCCTTATCTGGCATCGCTTGGATATCAGACCATGTGAGATAAGAGAAAAATCGCTTTGGGGGAATGAAGGTATGCATGGAATTACTACTGTAGCTATTCTCAAATTTTATTTAGAGAAATTGACAAAACATGGATAATTTGCCTGTTTGTGGTCTACCTACTTTCAGGAGCAAGTTGGTTAAAGAGCACAATTAGACACTAACCTTAACTGTTTGACTAATGTAATTGAGAGTATGTTGTACGATTAAAAGTGATTCAGCAACACTGTCATGAATTTTAATGTGAAAAATATCTTTCAGGAACATAACTGCACCGTGTCCCTATCCAAACTATTACACCAAACACGTCAGGTATTACCTACTTTATTGACGTAAAGTACTTCTTGAAAAACCAGATGTCACTACTGAAGTGAAAGCTGACGGAACAGGTAACAACTCAGATATAGAAAACATATTCTCAATTATATCATGATAGCGCTCTATCACAACAGATCGTCGGATTTTCATTGTTTGGGTCATCATGCCATTTTCAATCGAGAACGGCTCCGGAATCAGCCGAAGTGAACTAATGATATTGTTGGAGCGGAAACTTGGTTGGTTTTGCACTTCACGAATCAATTCTTGACGAAATAAGTCGTAGATAATTTTACTATTAAGGTCAATTCCTTCAGTTGAGTGGCAATCGGGATACTCGTAGGAGCAGGTGAGTTTTGCCCCTTGATTGCCATTGCGGAGCGAGGAGGATTGCTCACCTAGGCGCAAGTAAAGGTTGTGGCTAGCTAGCCACTGTTGTAAAGCTTCCCGATTGGGAACAATTAAGGCTCCAAGCGAGCGCCGATCTTGCCCTACTAGCATAATCTGGTATATATAGGGCGATCGCAAACAAGCATCTTCAATCGGCTGCGGTTCTATATTCTCTCCATTTGTTAAAACAATCGTATCTTTTGCCCGTCCAGTCAACACCAAATCACTGTCAAGTGTGAGCCAACCCAAATCACCGGTATCAAACCATCCTGCCAAGTCAATGGCATTAGCCGTTGCTTCAGGATTCTTATAGTATCCCTGCATGACCTGCGGTCCGCGCACTAGAACCAAGCCACACTGACCAACAGGTAAGGGTTGACGGGTCTCAATGTCAACTATTTTGATTTCTGTACCGGGAATCGGTTGCCCAGCTGAGCCGCGTAGATTACGCCAACGGCGACGGACGCTAATCACGGGAGAAGTTTCTGTTAAGCCGTAACCCACAAGAATTTCAATGCCAAGAATTTCAAAGAAATTTTCTAAGTGCATTGCTAAAGAGGCACCGCCACTAATGACTTGCTCAATCTGACCACCAATTGTTGAACGAACTTGTCGATAGACTAGCTGTTTTGCAAGAGCATGAAGTGACCACCGAGCAACTGTTTGTATTCCAGCTATCAGGCTTAAAAGAGGTGACCGATACAGATGGTTTAAAGCCAACCTTTGCACCATCCGACGGGCCTCTATATAATACTGACTATTAGTTAGCAAAAAGTTAATCAGACGCTGTTTATTAGGGGGTTGTTCTCGGAACTGCTTTTGCACTCTTTCATAAATGTAGTCCCACAGTCGAGGTACACCAGCTACGTAATTGGGTTGAAATTTTTTGAGGTCTTGTTTGAAATAGCGGTTATTGGTGTAAATCTGCGTGCAACCTTGAGAGAGAAAAAAGTACTCCATAGTGCGTTCGTAGATATGCCATGGGGGTAGGACGCTAAGTACACATGCTCCTGGCTGCGGTTGTATTGCTACACCAAAGGTCGTGATTTGATGTAGCAAATTTCCATGATTAAGCATAACGCCCTTGGGTTTGCCAGTCGTTCCAGACGTGTATATTAACGTAGCTAGTGTATCTCGGTTTTGATTGACTGTTTTTTGGGAATAGTTTGACCCAGCTGCTATCAGCATCTGATAGTTTAATATCTTCAGAGTTTCTTTTTCATCTGGATCTTCATCTGATAGCAAGACAACAAGCCGAATAGGCAAAGCGTCTAGGTGAGGATACAATTTTTTTAGCGTCGCGCAATTTTCCACAACTAGGGCAGTACTGTCGCTGTCTATTAAGATATACAGTAGCTCCTCCCAAGCAGCTTGGGAACTGCGAACCACGTTCACTGCTCCAGCTGTCATAATTCCCTGATCTGCAATTAACCACCGGGGGCTGTTGTCAGCAAACAGGGCAACGTGAGGCGACTTGACTCCCGCTTCACCTACGCCGGGTTGCACTCCTAACGCCTGCAATCCGGCTGCAAACAGCTGAATTTGTTGATACAACTGGGAGTAGGTGAGAACGACTTCTGGTTCAGCATGAGAGTCCATAAGTGCGATGGTTTGACCAAATCGCTCTTGCACTAGCCGCCAAATTTCTGGCATGGACTGCACTGAGGAGTAATCTGCTAGACGCTTTAAGTTGATATACTCTCGCTGGGTGAGTTTATAGGAATGGTTGGAGGTAGAGAAAATATTCAACATACTCTTAAACAGGTGTATTGTCTATTTGATTTGCTACTGAATTAAGGGACTGGTGACAGTTTCAGTAACACCATATCTAGTGGGCTTCTTTTAAACCAGCCAAACGGAATAGTAGTTTCTTCGGTAAGCGGTATTGACGTTTCACCAATTGGTTAAACAAGTCGTAAAACAGTGCTGGCTTCTGATTCAAAGATGTCAATACCTCATGCAGCGCCGCAAGCACGCGGTCAATTTCCTCAGCAGTCACAGTCAGTGGCGGGTAAAAACGTAGCACAGGGTACTTAGCTGACTCATTCATTGAATGACCGACGTGTATCTTATGTTTGCCCAATTCTATAGTAATTGCGGTTTCCACAGCTGAATTGCGTACCCGCAAACCGGTCATTAACCCCACGCCTGGCGCATCAAGAATCAGTTTAGGGTATTTTCTTGCGGCTTCTTTCAACCCTTGTCTAAGCCTTTGTCCAAGTTGTTGAGCACGCTCCGGTAGGTTGTTCCGGCGAATGAACTCAATAGAAGCAACTGCCGCAGCACAAGCATAGGGCGAGCCACCTGATTCGCTTGCCAAGTACCGTGCTGGCAAACCCTGAATAGTGTTAATTTTATGAACCACTGTATCGCGCATTACCGCGATCGCAATCGATGTGTGTCCGCCCGTAATTCCTTTGGATAATAGAATGATATCCGGCAGTACTTGGTCGAACTCGATAGCAAACATCTTGCCGACGCGACCAAAACCCGTCTGAATCTCGTCTACAACTAGCAAAGAATTGGTTTGCCGACACAGCGTTTCTACCTCTTTGAGATAACCTGCAGGTGGTACTGTAAGGTATGCACCACCTAAAATTGGTTCAAGAAACACAGCAGCAACTCCGTTGCCAATCGGTTTTTTGCCCTGTAAGGAGTGGAATACAAAGTTTTTCCACTTGTCTGACTCAACATTGCGGCTGTAAACGATGTCTTTGTCTAGGAAGACTTGTTGCGTTGTGGGCGACAGCATATCCCACACACGATAGCCATCGCAAACAGTCGTCTGCGAACCTCTGCTACTTGCTTTCTCACAGAAAAACCAGCACAGGTGTGGCATAAACGGGCTATTTCCATTCTCGCAATGCAAGCCAACGGCATCAAAACCAGCATCCACTTTTTGCGCGATCGCACCATAGAATTGGCGAGCAGGGTCAAGTGTGACTCGAAAACTGAGGCGTTGTACAAAATTAGAAAAGCTATTGAGATCAACATTGAAATTACGGAAAACAATGAAGCCGGACTGTTTGAGTTGATTAAGAACGTTGTTGTTATCGAGACTATCTAGCGTTGTGTCTGCCTCACCCAACAGCAGTGTACCGTAGCTTTGTCCATATTGAGTAACCTTTACTAAACTTAACATATTTTTTCCTCCAGATTGAACTGTTAATTTATAAAATTCCAGATTTTATCTCGTATTGGTCTACCAGTTACCGTGAAATAGTTGCGGTATACTTCATCAGTGCTGCTGGTAATGAATATTTCTGAGACTTGTTCGACTTCAGAAAAATTTTGCTCACCGAATGCGGCAATATTTTCCTTAGCCACAGAAACATCAAAATTTTTATCAATTACGAAAAAGCCATAAATTTTTTCTAGCCCGTTGCCGAATATAACTGCTTCCTCCACATAACTGAGTGTTTTGTATTTAGATTCGACCCATTCTGGGGATACATTGCGACCGTTTGCAGTAACGATTACGTTTTTCTTTCTACCATAAATACAAATAAAACCTTCGTTATCGATGGCGGCGATATCACCGGTTTTGAGCCACCCGTCAGCACTAAGATCGCAACTGGAGGGATCGGTGGTGGTATATCCGGCAAACAGAGAAGAGCTTTTTACCAACAATTCACCTTCGTCGGACACCTTAACCTGAACATGATCGAGTGGCTTACCTACCGTGCCTACTTTAATGCAGCCTGGAACATTCCATGAAACGACAGAGCTATTTTCGCTTAGACCGTAACCTTCGTAGATAACAATGCCATTTGCTGCAAGGTGGCTTAGGATAGTAGGAGAAGTTGGTGCACCGCCACACGCCAGAAACGGTGGCTCGGTACGACCAAACAACTGTTGGAACAGTTCTTTCTTTGTCCGGTAGGTGTTCGCCTTACAGTAACCGTCAATCGCCTCTACCATAGACGGTGGGAGAGTCATGGAGGATGGGGCAGCATAACGCAAGTAAGGTAGAAGTTCTTTTGCGGTTACGCCAGCGCTACCTAGTAGAGGTATCTCCGGTGGTAAAAAAACCAAGGTACCACCATCGCTCAAAGTCATGTAAATTGCTGTCACCTGCTCAATCAAAAGGCTAAGCGGTACTATCGACAAGTAACGTGCATATGTGTTGGGTTTCACTTTACGCCGTAACGACGCTATTAAATCCCATAAGCCGTTGCTACGAATTTTGACACCTTTGGGGTTACCGGTCGTGCCTGAGGTGTGAATTATCTTGCAAATAAACTCTTGCTCTTTTGCGATTGCTACATTAGTGTATTGTGTAACGTCTTTGCTACTGTCAAGCAAAGTACGTAGGTTCATATGTACTGCTTTGTAGTCAAGATTAGCTTCCCCCTGTTCTGACCAAGTCGCTAGTCTGTCAGCCCCCGGTGTATCAACAAGGCAAATATCGATACAGGTCAATAGATTTTTTGCCTGCATTGCTGAAAACGCCAAAGGAATTGGTACCTCAGTAGCGCCACTTAGCATAAGAGCTAGGTCAGCCGCTACCCATTCGGGTGAGTTCGCCATTACTAAGCCAACTCGGAGGGGATGTGCCTGTGTAGTCTGAAGACGATGCAATTCATTGCTTAAGTGAGCAGCCACCGTCAGCATTTCTCCATAACTGTAAGTTTGTGCTGATGTTGTTTGACCTGGCAACACTTCCACCATAATGGCGTCAGGAGACTGCGTTGTTTTGGCAATAATTTCGTTAATAAACTTCATAACACTGCTATTCCATTTCACTTTTATAACTTCATCTGGAGTGAAATCAGACATAAAACCTCTACAAGGAAGCATTGCTTACCACAGCTTTAATAGTAGTTTTTGAAGCTTTAATCTGCGTAATATCTGTCAGTGCTATCTCAAGATTAGAAAAGTGATAACGCCCAGTGTTTTTCGAGAACAAACTTGAGATTTGGCTTAATCTTATGAATCCAGTTTTCGGTAAATTGTCGTAGTAGTTACCCCACTGTTCTTTTGCAGATTCGCCCAACCTTCCATATTCGGAAAGTTGAATTGGCTCAAAATGGAGTTCCATGCAGTCAAAGATACGTCTGATTTGTTTTGTTACCGTACAAAAAATGTATTCCTTGCCCATGCACCAGGTAATAATAGGCACAATTTTTACTAGTTCAATACCAATTTTGTTTTGAACAGACGCTAGTGACCCTATCTCCACTATTTTGTTACGGCTTACCGTTTTGCCCTCGAAACGCGAAACGATTCGTTCTATTGGCTCGTCCAAATATTGCTCGGAAAAGAATGAAGCTTTAGAACTGAAAGTCATCCCCGCGCAAGCAACAATTTGTGTATCGCGATCGCTGAACTCTGATGACAAAACGCATACCACAAAATAATCAGGATTGGGTAGTACATCAGCACCGAAAGTATGCTTATACTTCTGTGTAACGAGATTAAGCGCTTTATTCCAGTCTTTTGAATTTCTGGTTACGATTTTTATCTTCATGGTTAATACTTAACAATCCTCATCTCTTACCTTAAACGCTCAAAATTAAATGCTTTACAAGCATTTTTTTCAGGCGCTTTTCTTAAATTTATTGACTGAATTTATCCTATAAAAAACTTAAAGCTTTCGTCGATGTGAATAAGTTAAGGACTTTAATTTCAGCAAATTAAATTAAAAGTGTAGATTAATTCAGATTTATTAAGGTTCAGGTCAAGCCCCAATAGGGTTCGGTTAACGGTAGTCGTCACTCTAAAAGGTTTGATGATGTGTTTACTCATAAAGCTCAATAAAAAGAATTTAGGAACTATTTAGGGGTATTATTGGGGAAAAGTGAAAGAAAAAACCTATTTTACATGGCTTTATACGCCTTAGGGGCGACTTACCATCGATTACACCACTTTTTAACCGAAATTTTTGTCTAAGTCTCGTTAGCACAGATCTGTTGCAGTCAGTAGTTACGATAAAATTTACAGCAGAATTTAAGTTTATCCTTAACTTAGGGATTTTAACTGGTGAAACCTTTTTTAAAGGTGAAAACTTTAATCACAGAGTTAACTTCCCCAGTAGCGCCTAGGTCTGTGTCGAACAAGCCTTCACCTTTGGTTGGGGTCAGTATGTCGGCAACAATGGCTCGCACATTGAACGTATATCTTCGGAACCTCGGCTCTGAGGAAACGACCGAGCCACTTTGGCTTCACCCTCGAAAAGGTTGTTGCTGCGGAAAACACCGTAACTGGCAAAACATATTGAGAACCTGTAATGCAAATAACGTTAATCAATGCTTTTAAAAACGCGACTGTGAACCCTTTGCAAACCCTGCAAAATTACGGGCAGTCTGTCTGGCTAGACTACATTCGACGCAGCTTAATTACTAGTGGCGAACTGCAACGCTTAGTGGATGAGGATGGATTGCGTGGTGTCACGTCCAACCCTGCCATTTTCGAGAAAGCCATTGCTGGCAGTACTGACTATAATGATGCACTCATTGCACTTGAGCAGCAGCAAGACATGGACGCTATGTCGCTCTATGAGCAATTGGCGATTAGCGATATTCAAGACACTGCTGATGTCTTGCGACCTGTCTATGAGCAAACGAAAAAGCGTGACGGCTACGTCAGCTTGGAAGTATCACCGTACCTTGCTCACGACACGCAAGGCACGATCGCGGAAGCGCGGCGACTCTGGCAAGTGGTCGGACGAGAAAACGTAATGATTAAAGTGCCCGCAACGCCTGCAGGCATCCCTGCGATCGAGCAACTGATTAGCGAGGGCATCAACGTTAACGTCACGCTGCTATTCTCCCAAGAAACCTACGAGCTGGTCGCGAATGCTTACATCAGCGGTTTAGAAGCGTTTGCAGCGCAAGGTGGGGACGTGAGTAAGGTAGCCAGCGTCGCTAGCTTCTTCATCAGCCGCATTGATACTGCGATTGATGCGATCGCCACCGCCCGTGTCAAGACAGCTACCAGTGCGAGTGAAGAGGCGTCCTTACGCACCGTCATCGGCAAAGTTGCTATTGCCAATGCTAAACTGACTTATCAACGTTATCAAGAAATCTATCAGAGCGCCCAGTGGCAGGCGTTAGCGGGTAAGGGTGCACAAACGCAACGACTCTTGTGGGCTAGTACCAGCACGAAGAACCCCCTATACCGCGATGTGCTTTACGTGGAGGAACTCATTGGTGCGGATACAGTGAACACGATTCCTCCAGCAACGTTTGAGGCGTTTCGCGATCGCGGACAGCCGCGTGCAAGCTTGAAAGAGCATTTAGAAGAAGCGCACGACATAATGGAAACCCTCTCTCGGGTCAACATCTCAATGCAGGATGTTACAAAGCAGTTATTGACGGAGGGAGTACAGCTATTTATTGAAGCGTTTGACAAGTTGTTAAGTGCCGTAGAGAAAAAGCGTGAAGCGGTGCTAGGCACAGACCTAGATCGGCAAAGTTATTATCTACCTGATGACCTCGCCAAGAGCGTCCAAGCATCCCTCAAAGATTGGCTCGTCAACGGCAAGGTGCGGCGATTGTGGGCGCAGGACGCTTCGCTCTGGACAAGTACAGATGAGAACCGTTGGCTTGGCTGGCTCGGCATCACTGAAGACCAACTGGCGCACATTGACCACCTCAAAAAACTTGCCGAAGAAGTGAAGAGTGAGGGTTTTAAGCACGCACTACTACTAGGAATGGGCGGATCTAGCCTGTGCCCTGAAGTGATGAAGCTCACTTTCGGGAAAATACTTGGTTACCCTGAATTACAGGTATTGGACTCGACAGATCCAGACCAGATTAAGGCGGTTGAGAATAAAGTGGATCTGACCAACACCCTGTTCATCGTGTCTAGTAAGTCGGGTGGCACTTTAGAGCCGAATATCTTCAAGCAGTATTTCTTTGACCGGGTACAGCAAGTCCTTGGTGCTGAAGAAGCAAGCAAACGCTTCATTGCTATCACCGATCCGGGATCAAAACTCCAGCAGGTGGCAGAGAGTGACGGCTTCCGTGATATTTTCTTTGGCTTACCCAGTATTGGCGGGAGGTATTCTGCCCTGTCACATTTCGGCTTAGTGCCAGCAGCGATTATGGGAGTGGATGTAGCAAAGTTTCTAGACTATACTGAGGAAATGGTACACTCTTGCGCTGCGACCGTCCCAGCCTCAGACAATCCCGGTGTCGTTCTGGGAACAATTTTGGGGGTGCTTGCAAACCAGGGTCGGGACAAAGTCACCCTCATTACCTCGCCCGGTATCTCGGACTTGGGCGCGTGGTTAGAGCAGTTGCTGGCTGAGTCAACGGGCAAGGATGGCAAGGGATTGATTCCTATTGACCAGGAACCCTTAGGGAAGCCTCTGGTCTACGGCAGCGATCGCTTATTTGTCTACGTGAGGCTGGAGTCTGACCCAGATCCGAACCAGGATGCAGCAGTAGATGCCTTGGAACAAGCAGGGCAGCCGATAGTACGCATCCTAATACGAGATCCCTATCAATTAGGTCAGGAGTTTTTCCGTTGGGAAATCGCCACTGCCGTTGCAGGATCGATTATTGGGATTAACGCCTTTAACCAGCCAGATGTAGAAGCGAGCAAAATTGCCACGCGACAGTTGACGTCCGAGTATGAACAGACGGGTGCATTCCCAGCAGAAACACCAATTTTAGCAGAAAATGGTATTCAGTTGTTCACAGACCAGAAGAATGCAGCAGCACTCTTTGAAGCAACAGGCGATCGCTCACTCTTTGGCTATTTGCGGGCACACCTAGACCGCATCCAAGTTAGTGATTACTTTGCTCTGCTGGCTTACGTTGAGATGAACGACCCACACCAAGCGCAACTACAAGCAATCCGGCAAGCGATTCGCGATGCAAAGCAAGTAGCAACTTGTTTGGGCTTCGGTCCCCGCTTTTTACACTCTACGGGGCAGGCTTATAAGGGTGGACCGAATACTGGTGTCTTTTTGCAAATTACTTGCGATTCTACAGTTGATTTGCCTGTGCCGGGACAGAAATATAGCTTTGGTGTAGTCAAAGCGGCTCAAGCACGCGGTGACTTTCAAGTTTTGGCAGAGCGATCGCGACGGGCTTTGCGAGTCCATCTGGGTTCGGATGTACAAACAGGTTTAACGACCCTACAAACAGCAATCAAGCAAGTTTTGCTCTAAATTACGCAATTCAATTGGAGAAATAATATGCAACTAGGCATGATTGGTCTGGGGCGCATGGGCGCAAATATAGTCCGGCGACTGCTACGAGACGGACACGAGTGTATCGTATACAACCGGACACCCGATAAAGTGAAGCAGTTAGAAAGTGAAGGGGCACAAGGGACAACTTCCCTGGACGATTTTGTCAATCAATTGACTAAACCCCGTGTAGCTTGGGTAATGGTGCCAGCCGGTGACGCGACAGAGCAAATCGTCATCGAGCTAGCACAGAAGATGGAGCCAGGTGATATCATCATTGATGGTGGCAATTCTTACTACAAAGACGATGTGCGCCGTGCCAAGATTCTGCAAGATATGGGCATCAACTATGTCGATGTGGGAACCAGTGGCGGAGTGTGGGGATTAGAACGAGGTTACTGCCTAATGATTGGTGGCGGAAAAGGGAGTGTTGAACATCTAGATCCGATTTTCAAAACTATTGCTCCTGGACGGGGTGACATTCCCCGCACGCCGGGACGCGAAAAACTGAGCAGCACTGCAGAGGCTGGCTACCTGCACTGTGGTTCAAGCGGTGCTGGACATTTTGTCAAGATGGTTCACAACGGCATTGAGTATGCCCTGATGCAAGCCTACGCCGAAGGCTTCGATATCTTCCGTAATGCCAACTCGCAAGAACTGTCCGAGGCTTACCGCTATGACCTTAATGTGGCAGACATTGCCGAAGTCTGGCGTCGAGGCAGCGTTGTGGGCTCGTGGCTACTAGACCTAGCGGCGATGGCTCTAGCCGAAAACCCAACTCTTTCCGATTATACAGGCTTTGTGCAGGACTCTGGCGAAGGGCGTTGGACAATTATGGCAGCGATAGAGTCAGCCGTGCCTGCCGATGTGCTGTCGGCTTCACTCTACACCCGCTTCCGCTCGCGCCAGGAACACACTTTTGCCGAGAAGGTTCTGTCAGCGATGCGGCAAAAGTTCGGCGGGCACATAGAGCATAAAGGCAGATGAGAAGCGTGTTAAGGCTAAGCATTGAGAAAGATCAAGCCATGACGGGGTAAAAACAATGAACATGACTGATGAACGGCTGGATCGGCGCGGTGACCCCTGCGTAATGGTAATCTTTGGCGCTGCTGGAGATTTGACCAAGCGCAAGTTAATTCCAGCACTTTACAACTTAGCACAAAGTAACCTGTTACCTAAAGAGTTTGCCGTCGTGGGAGTGGCTCCCGCCCCAAAGAGCAGCGATGACTTCCGCCAGAAAATGAGTCGGGAGATTCATGAATTTGCGACAACTTCAGTTGACACACACCTTTGGGATTCGTTTGGAAAGCGGCTCTACTATCTGTCGGGTGATTTTCAAGACCCCAGCACTTACGAGCAGTTGCAGGATCTACTGGCTACTGTAGACCAAGAATGCGGCACGCGTGGCAATTACTTATACTATCTAGCGACAGCGCCCAACTTCTTTAACGACATTATGTGGCAACTTGGGACTGCTGGGCTGGCTCGTGAAGAAGAAGGTACTTGGCGGCGAGTGATTATCGAGAAGCCCTTTGGGCATGATTTTGATTCGGCTCGCGCTCTTAATAAAAATATCAGTACCGTGTTGAAAGAAAGCCAAATTTACCGCATCGATCACTACCTTGGCAAGGAGACGGTGCAGAACATCTTGGTCTTTCGATTTGGCAACGGTTTATTTGAGCCTGTCTGGAACCGCCGTTACATTGACCATGTGCAAATTACGGTTGCCGAGAGTGTTGGCGTAGAAGGCAGGGGCGGCTACTATGAAGGAGCAGGTGCGTTGCGGGACATGGTGCAAAACCATATGTTTCAGTTGCTGGCGCTGATGGCGATGGAGCCGCCGCTTTCGTTTGAAGCCGATGCAGTGCGGGATGAGAAGTCTAAACTGCTGCGAGCAATCCAACCGTTGAGCCCAGAAGAAGTTCTTACCCAGACAGTACGCGGCCAGTATGGTGCAGGCACAGTGAAAGGCTTGTCAGTTCCTGCTTACCGCGTTGAGCCGCGTGTTGCTCCTGATTCCGGTACTGAAACTTTTGTAGCGCTGAAGCTGATGCTTGACAACTGGCGCTGGGCTGGTGTACCGTTTTATCTGCGTACTGGCAAAGCTCTACCCAGTCGCGTGACTGAAATTGCCATTCAGTTCAAGCACGTACCGTTTTTACTGTTCCGTCAGACACCCGTCGAGCAACTGACACCGAATTTTCTAGTTTTACGCATCCAACCCAACGAAGGCATCAGTTTGCAGTTTGGTGCTAAAGTTCCTGGTCCTTCCGTACGCATGGGCGCGGTGAAGATGGATTTTGAATACGCTGACTACTTTGGCACTCAGCCGAGTACTGGCTATGAGACGCTGCTCTACGACTGCATGATTGGCGACGCCACCCTATTCCAGCGAGCCGACAACGTTGAACTTGGGTGGAGTGTGGTAACACCAATTCTGGATGTCTGGAAAGCCTTACCCCCACGTAGTTTCCCCAACTATGCAGCGGGTACCTGGGGTCCGAAAGAAGCTTTAGACTTGCTAGAGCGCGATGGTCGGCAGTGGCGGAGGATTGACCCATGATTCTAGCAGGTGACATTGGCGGTACAAAGACAATTTTAGCATTCTTCCGGGCTGAGGGTGGACGTTTGAGACCCATTGTGGAAGCTACTTTCCCCAGCCGCGAGCACGCCAACCTTGATGAGATTGTCAGCAAGTTCGTGTCAGCGCACAACTTACCCCTCACCCATGCCTGTTTTGGGATTGCTGGACCCGTCAAACACGGACGCTGTGAGACGACCAACTTACCATGGGTGGTAGATGCTAAAGCATTAGCCAGTAAGTTAGGGCTGGAAACGGTTGGGTTAATGAACGACCTTGAAGCCAACGCCTACGGGATTGCGGCACTTGCGCCCAAAGACTTTATAGTCCTCAACCAGGGTGCTAAGGAAGCGGAGGGCAACGCTGCTATCATCTCAGCTGGGACAGGACTGGGAGAAGCGGGTCTTTACTGGGATGGTCAGCAGCACCGTCCGTTTGCCTGTGAAGGCGGTCATGCCGACTTTGGGCCGAGGAATGAACTCCAGATGGAACTGCTGCGCTACTTATTGCGGCGATTTGCCCGCGTCAGTTGGGAGCGAGTTCTCTCCGGTCCGGGTCTGTATAACATCTATCGATTCCTTCACGACACTGGTCACGATCGCGAGCCAACTTGGCTTACAGAGGAACTGCGTCATCAAGACCCGACCACAGTCATTGCTCAAGTCGCTTTGGCAGGAAAGTGTGCTCTCTGCGAGCTGGCGCTGGATCTGTTTGTCTCCCTCTACGGTGCAGAGGCAGGCAACCTGGCGCTGAAATTGATGGCGACTGGGGGAGTATTTATCGGCGGTGGCATTGCACCCAAAATTATTGAGAAGTTGAAGGACTCGACCTTTATAAAAGCGTTTACAGCTAAAGGTCGTCTCCAGTCGTTGCTGGAAGCAATGCCAGTACGCATCATTGTCAATGATAAGGCGGCACTGCTAGGCGCTGCGCTTTGGGCTGCCTACACCCAAGTTGAACCGACACAGACCAATTTGTCACTTGTAGGACATAGATTATGACTATAATAAGTAACAAAAATACCTCGTCAATACCATCGAAAGTCTCACTGCTGGTTGCCGATGTGGACGGTACCCTTGTCACGAAAGAGAAGGTGCTCACTGAGCGGGCTCGAAATGCGGTGCGTAAGTTGTACGCGGCGGACATCGCATTCACAATCACAAGCGGGCGTCCACCCCGAGGCATGAAAACACTCATCGACGATCTCGCCTTGACAGCACCCATTGCTGCTTTCAACGGTGCGGTGTTCCTGCGTCCAGATTTCTCAATCATTGAGCAGAATCTCCTGAACGCGTCGATAGCCAAGCGCGTTGTCGAGATTATTGATTCCCATGGTCTAGACGTTTGGATCTATAGCGATCGCGACTGGTTTGTGCGCGATCGCCACGCCCCTCATGTTGACCGCGAAGAATGGACAATCAAGTTCCCGCCAATAGTCGTGCCAACATTTAATAACTTACTTGATAATGTGGCAAAGATTGTTGGCGTCAGCGACGACCTAGAGGGAGTGGCGCGGTGCGAAGCTGATACCCAGAGGGAGTTTAGAGATCGGGTGTGCTGCGAAGCTGGTGCAAGTTCAGGTGGTTCAGAGCAGGTTTCTGCTGCTCGCAGCCAACCTTATTACCTGGACGTAACCCACCCACGCGCTAACAAAGGGTTTGTGGTCGAGCGGCTCTCACAAATGCTAGCAATTCCCACTCAAGAGATTGCAACTATCGGGGATATGCCCAACGATGTGCCAATGTTCTTCAAAAGCTGTCTGAGCATCGCGATGGGCAATGCCAGTCTGGATGTGCAACACGCCGCCAAATATGTGACGACCTCCAACGAAGACGAAGGCTTTGCCAACGCAGTAGAACGCTACATTTTGGGCAGCCAAATCTCGGCTCATACCTCAGGCGAACTTTATCAGATGGGAACAGAAACAAGATGAACAAAAATGTGCAAGAAATCCTAAGTTGGTATGGCAGCGACAATCCGGGGACACTGACCAACTTGTCCCGACTGCTCAACCACGGTAAACTCGCAGGTACTGGTAAACTAGTAATCCTGCCAGTAGATCAAGGCTTTGAACACGGGCCTGCGCGTAGTTTTGCTTCTAACCCACCTGCTTACGACCCCCGCTATCACTTTGAACTGGCAATCGAGGCTGGCTGTAACGCCTATGCTGCCCCCTTAGGTTTTTTGGAGGCAGGGGCACGGGAGTTTGCTGGCGAGATCCCCCTGCTTCTCAAAGTTAACGACCACGATGTCCTCCACGATGAGCAAGACCCGAACCAGGCTTTGACTGGCAGCGTGGAGGATGCGCTACGCTTGGGATGCGTGGGCATCGGCTTTACTATCTACCCTGGTTCGGCACATCGGATGGAGATGTATCAGCAGATCCGCGCCTACGCTGAGGAAGCAAAGCGCTGTGGCTTGGTGGTAGTCATTTGGGCTTATGCCCGTGGGGCTGGTTTGAGCAAAAAGGGTGAAACCGCGATTGATGTTACCGGTTATTCCGCACAGATTGCTGCCCAACTTGGCGCACATATCATCAAAGTCAAGCTGCCAAGCGCACACATCGAGCAAGAGGCGGCACGTAAAGTTTACGAAAAAGAGCAAATTCCAATTGGGACGCTCACTGAGCGGGTACGTCACGTAGTACAGTGTACTTTTAATGGACGGCGCATTGTCATCTTCTCCGGTGGTCCAACCGAAAGCGATGAAACAATACTCAATGAGATCCGCTCTATTCATAATGGCGGTGGGTTTGGCTCGATTATAGGACGCAATTCATTCCAGCGTCCCAAGTCTGATGCACTGCGGTTGTTCAGTTCCATAATGGAGATTTACGGAGAAGTTATTTAGTCTATCAAAAAATCTCTTACATCATGACAGGAAGTGAGCAGTTTTTGTGAGAAAATATGCATCTAATTAGAGCAGTAAAGTCAGACATCCGAGTTGTCGCAAATGCTGAAGAGCTTAGCTTAAAAGCCGCAGAGGAATTTGTCCATCGGGCTGAAGAAGCGGTACAAGCACGAGGGATTTTTACCATCGCCCTAGCTGGCGGCTCGACGCCCAAAAGTCTTTACACGCTATTGGCTAGCGATACCGCATCCTTTCGGGAACAGGTGCCCTGGAACAAGGTACACTTTTTCTGGGGTGATGAGCGTCACGTCCCACCTGACCATCCCGAGAGTAACTACCGCATGGTGCAAGAGCGGCTGCTATCTCAAGTGCCTGTTCCACCAGAAAACGTACACCGAATCTTGGCTGAAAATCCAGACCCTGGCAAAGCAGCAGACGAGTATGAGCAAGTATTACGGCATTTCTTTAAGTTGCACGAGGGGAAGTGGCCGCGCTTTGACTTGGTGCTTTTAGGAATGGGATCGGATGGACACACCGCTTCCCTCTTTCCAGTAACCAATGTCATCCACGAACAAAGACATCTCGTCGCTGCTTCCTGGGTAGAAAAGCAGAATACCTACCGGGTTACCTTGACACCACCAGTGCTGAACAATGCCTTATGCACGATCTTTCTCGTTAGTGGGTCGGAAAAGGCCGAAACCCTACGAGCAGTTTTGGAGGGTAACCCGGAGCCCGATCGCTTCCCCGCTCAGATTATCCGTCCAAAACAGGGGTCGCTACTATGGCTGGTAGACCGGGCAGCAGCACGTTTTTTGCGGCTTGAGCAGGAAGAAAATCATGGATAGTTTCACAAGTTGGAGACAATTGCACTGGTCTGAATATGGTGCAGAACTTCTCGGAACTGCGTTTAATCTTTTTATTGGGCTGAGTGCAGTTGTCTTCAATTTTGGTAAGGGTTTGCCAATGCAGGCTCTCATACCCAACGAAAGTATGCGTTTGTTGATGACAGGGCTGTTCTTTGCTGGAAGTGGGTCTCTCATCGCGATTTCCCCACTGGGGAAATTGAGTGGTGCTCACCTCAATCCTTCCTTGTCGCTGGCATTCTGGGTTCAAGGCAAGATGCATCGACATGACCTGATCGGATACATTATTGCACAATTCCTCGGTGCAATTATCGCTGCTATGCTAATAGTGGTTGTGTGGGGAAACTACGCCGCCAGTATCAGGAATGGTATGACCTTGCCTGGGAATGGTTACCCACTCTGGTATGTTTTTCTTGCTGAAGTTACCATAACCTTTCTGCTGGTGCTATCTATCTTTATCTTCTTAAGTCATCATCAGCTAATGCGCTGGACACCACTTATGACGTGGCTTCTAGTGGCAACAATAGTCTGCTTAGAGGCACCTATCTCTGGCACGAGTCTAAATCCTGCACGCAGCATTGGACCTGCTTTAGTCACATTGTATTGGAAAGACCAGTGGCTTTACTGCATTGCTTCACCACTGGGAGCAATGGTTGCTGTAGTCGCCTTTCGACTCCTTGCTATGGGTAAACTCGATATTTTGACAGCTAAACTTTTTCACGTTCCTCATTACCTTTGCATTTTCAAAAATGTTAAAGTACCACACCTTAAGAGGTAGTAGATTTAACTCTTAAGCTCTCTCCCCACCTCTTGTTCACTTCACCTTTACGTAAAATCAAGGAGATAATAAATGACTAACGTATTAATAGTGTATGCAACAGATTATGGCAATACACGAAGGATGGCTGAGACGATCGCGTCAGGTGCCATGTCAGTCCCCGATACTCAAGTCTCAGTCAAATTAGCGGATGATGTTACAAAAGATGACCTAATTGCCAGTGACGCAGTCATCGTTGGCACGCCTGTTCATATGGGAAGTCCAGATTGGCGGGTCAAAAAATTTATCGATACAGTGTGCAGTCGGCTTTGGATGAAAGATAGCATGATTGGCAAGGTAGGTGCTGTATTCGCTACTGGTAGTGGCTATGGAAACGCTGGAGGTGGATGCGAGCTCACAATGTTAACTCTGCTAAATAACCTTGTTGAGCTGGGGTTGGTGATAGTGCCTCTTCCTAAAAATACCCCAGGTTACCACTTAGCAGGGCTCCAGTGGGGACCATACGCACGCTCTGCTGGGGAAAAGATGGAGCAAACGGGCGTGACGGAAGAAAGACTTGAAGCTGCAAGGCATCACGGCGCAAATGTATCTAGAATCGCTTCAGTTCTTAAAGGTCACGATTTGTTTGCTAAGCCAACTCCAGTTTTAGCACAATAGGTAACTTAAAAAGTTGAAGGTTGCAAAAAGGTTAAAAGTTCGCACTAGTAACTCTAACCTTCAAAGAAAGCAACCTTCTTTTCCTTAAGCCCGCACAGACATCACACTATTCCAAAAGGAAAATAAAGATGAAGCTTGAAGGTAAAATAGCTTTGGTAACCGGCAGCAGCCAGGGAATTGGTCAAGCCATTGCAGCGCGTCTCGCCCAAGAAGGCGCAGATATCGTGATTGACTACCGCAGCCATCGGGAGGGTGCCGAGGAAACGCTAGCTAAAGTGGAAGCAACCGGACGCTCTGGCTTTATTGTTAAGGCAGATTTGGGTGTAGTGAGCGAAGTCCGCCAGTTGATTGAATCGGGTATCCAACACTTCGGCAAACTAGATATCTTGGTGAATAACGCTGGCATTGAAAAGAACGCCTCTTTTTGGTCGGTATCAGAAGCAGATTATGACGCAGTGCTCAATGTCAACTTAAAAGGTGTGTTTTTCGTAACTCAAACCTTCGTCCAGCACCTGATTGAAACTAACCGGACTGGAAAGATTATTAACATCAGCTCGGTGCATGAGGAACTCCCGTTCCCACATTTTACTTCTTACTGTGCTAGCAAAGGTGGCGTCAAAATGATGACGCGCAACCTGGCTATTGAGTTAGGACCTTTTGGAATAACCATTAACTCCGTCGCGCCAGGAGCGATTGAGACTCCTATCAACACTAAGCTTTTGAACGACCCAGAAAAGCTGAGTGCTCTACTCAAGAATATCCCATTGGGTCGCTTAGGTCAACCTCATGATGTAGCTTCCGTAGTTTCTTTCTTGGCTTCTTCTGATGCTGACTATGTGACAGGTACAACCTTCTTTGTGGATGGTGGTCTGCTCTGGAATTATCAGGAGCAGTAATGTGATTAAATATTATCTGGAAATAAAATTATGACTCAAGAAGAAGCAAGATTGGTAGCCGATCGCGATCGCACAGCGTACTGGAAGCGGTGGGGTCCTTATTTGAGTGAACGACAGTGGGGAACAGTGCGAGAAGATTACAGCGCGACTGGAGAAGCTTGGGACTACTTCACCCATGACCAAGCCCGTTCCCGCGCTTACCGCTGGGGAGAGGATGGCATCGCTGGAATTTCAGATAACCATCAACGACTTTGTTTTGCCATTGCTCTCTGGAATGGAGAGGATACCATTCTTAAAGAGAGAATGTTTGGTTTAACGGGACGTGAAGGCAATCATGGGGAAGATGTCAAAGAATACTACTTCTATCTAGACAATACCCCCACGCACTCCTACATGAAATATCTTTACAAATATCCCCAAGCTGCTTTCCCCTATGCCCAATTAGTTGAAGAAAATCGACGCAGAGATCGCAAGAGTCCAGAATTTGAATTGCTTGATACGGGTGTGTTTGCCGACGATCGCTACTTTGATGTCATCGTAGAGTATGCAAAGAATTCACCTGAAGATATTTTAATTAAAGTCAGTATCACCAACAGGGGACCAGAAGCGAAAACGCTGTATCTTTTGCCAACACTCTGGTTTCGGAATACCTGGTCTTGGGACCCCAGTAAAGAAAAACCTTTTCTTAAGCTTTTCAAATCTGATACTCACTTAAGCGTCATAGAAGCCTCCCATCCAACGCTAGGAGATAGATGGTTTTACTGTGATGGTGTAACCCAACTGCTTTTTACAGAAAATGAAACTAACCATGAAAGATTATTTGGGGTGAGTAATGCTTTTCCCTATGTCAAAGATGGAATTAACAACTATGTGGTGCATGGTCAAAAAGAAGCTGTCAATCCCAATCTTATCGGCACCAAAACCTCAGCCTATTATGAATTGTCAATTGGTGCAGGCGAAACCAAAGTAGTACGGCTGCGGCTGAGCGACATCTCCCCATCCCGCCTTTATCAAAGGGAGGTAGAAAAGGATGTAGAACCATTCGGTGCTGAGTTTGAGAGAATTTTTCAAAATCGGATCTCGGAAGCAGATGAATTTTATCACCGTATTTGTCCCTTCCAGCTATCTAAGGATATGCGAAATGTCCAACGACAGGCATTTGCTGGTATGTTGTGGAGTAAGCAATTCTATTACTACGTAGTCGAAGAATGGCTTAAAGGCGATCCAGGGAGTCCTCTGCCACCGCCCGAACGCAAGCACGGCAGAAATCATGAGTGGATTCATCTATTTAATGATGACATTCTCTCCATGCCTGACAAGTGGGAATACCCTTGGTTTGCAGCTTGGGATTTGGCGTTTCATCTAATCCCACTCGCAATGATTGACCCAGATTTTGCCAAGTACCAGTTGGATGTACTGACACGGGAGTGGTATATGCACCCTAACGGTCAAATTCCTGCATATGAGTGGACTTTTGGCGATGTCAACCCGCCTGTTCACGCTTGGGCTGCCATGCGTATCTATCAGATAGAAAGAAAAATGTATGGACGCGCTGATAAAGATTTTCTGGAACGTGTGTTTCAGAAATTGCTGCTCAATTTTACCTGGTGGGTGAATCGGAAGGATGTAGAAGGAAACAATGTTTTTCAGGGCGGCTTCTTGGGATTGGACAATATCGGTGTTTTTGACAGAAGTGCTGAACTTCCTACAGGTGGACATATTAATCAGGCGGATGGCACTAGCTGGATGGGGATGTATTGTCTGAATATGCTGGCGATCGCACTGGAACTGGCAAAAGACAATTCAACCTATGAAGATATTGCCAGCAAGTTTTTTGAACATTTCCTTTACATTGCTGATGCCATAGACGGCATTGGCAAGGAAGAAATAGCTTTATGGGATGAAGCTGATGGCTTTTACTACGATGCGCTGCATTTGCCCGATGGTCGCCATTGTCCCATGAAAGTGCGCTCGATAGTAGGGTTATCCCCACTTTTTGCCGTTACCACCCTGGAACCAGAAGATTTGAAGATGTTACCAGGCTTTAGACGGCGGATGGAGTGGTTTATTCGCAATCGCCCTGACTTGAGCCGAAATGTTGCCTGTATGCAAACACCTGGTGTTGGTGCCAGAAGACTGCTAGCGATCGCGTATCGAGATAAACTCCGCCGCATCCTGCAAAAAATGCTAGATGAGACAGAATTCTTAAGTCCCTATGGCATCCGCGCTGTCTCTAAAATTCATGCATCTCATCCCTACATTCTTGCAATAGATGGCCAAGAGTACCGGGTGGATTACGAACCCGCCGAGTCCAGCACCGCTCTGTTTGGCGGCAATTCCAACTGGCGTGGACCGATTTGGTTCCCCATAAATTATCTGATCGTCGAGTCACTCCAAAAGTTCCATCATTACTTGGGCGACGATTTCAAAGTGGAGTGTCCAACCGGTTCTGGTCAAATGATGACACTTTGGGAAGTTGCAGCTGAGTTATCTCAAAGGCTGACTCGAATTTTCTTGCAAGAACCATCTGGTCAGCGACCTGTTTATGGCGGCACAGAAACATTCCAAACAAACCCTCATTGGTGCAATCTGATTCTTTTCAATGAGTATTTTCATGGCGATAACGGTGCCGGAATTGGTGCCAGCCATCAAACAGGCTGGACGGGTTTAGTGGCAAAACTCATCCAGCAGTACGCAGAATATGGCGGAGAAAATGGTTTTGTTGCAAAAACTGACGATACTTTGGCAAAAGTTGTGAAGGCTAACGCTACACCTTCTACTGTAGGCTCGTTAGCTTGACAACCACCGTTAATAAACCGTTCAAGTTTTGCACGCTTGTGTAATGCTTTTTCTTTAAATCTCATACAAAGACGCTAACCTTATTCTTTGCGTCTTTGTGTGAAGTTATTAACCATCTAATATGCAACACGAACTCATTCAGTAGGTTGAATTATATTAATTTTTCTTTATATTACGTTTGTATACTGGCATTTTTTTTAAAATACACATTAAGTTTCGCCTTAATTTACCGTTCTTAACTGTTCAAAATTTTCAACCTGCATAATATTAGATTGAATTATTCAATAAATAGGAGTGTTAGGAAAAACAAGACGTGGACAAAAACCACTTTTAGCGAGTTAACAATCCCCAAATTGAAGTTGTTTCTGCCTTAAACACGTACTTACTGCAAAGTGTTTATCGAATGCATTTGATATTTAGCTTTGGCATTAAAAAGCAAAGATCTGTGGCAATCCTACTTGAGTTGTAAAAAATCTCGCTCTCAGAAACCCAGTTTCTCAGAAGTTACGGGATTTCTTCGCTCATGAATTATCTAGGAGTACTAGAATACCAAAGCAAATATCTTAACCAAAAAGTGTACCATAATTTATGAGTTTGTGGCTAAAAAAGATAGTGAAGAAACTGTAGTTGTCAAGGGAGCTATACCAAAAACTTTAAAACTTCAGTTCAAGGTTCTCTGTGTACAGAAAGAATTGGAGATGAGTGAGGTATTGGAGGATTTGATTGGGCGATGGATACAAGCAGATGCGCCTGTTACTAAATCCTTCATTAATTTGTCTAACCAAGACTCTGAGGATGTTAAAGCATACGTCCCAAAATCTTTAAAGCTTCAGTTCAAATTGCTCTGCGCTCAGAAACAAGTTACAATACGTTATATTTTATATGCACTCATTAAGCAATGGGTGGAAATGAGTGGTTCTAGTTCTGAACCTTCGCCGCTTTAATCAAATTACTATAAAAAAATCTAATGAGAACCATAGCTTTTTTGTTACTTTTACGACTTACGTACTGTACAAATTAAACATCATGTGTATTAACGGATAATGCTTATTTCAGACGAGTAGGAGCGAACGGCTGTTCGTCCTAACTACCTATTGCGCTAAAAAATAAAATATTATTGGATACATAGTAGCTTAGCATAAACTAATACTTTTGACAGAAGCTAGGGAAACCAAAATAAGATACTTTACAAAGTAGAGCTTAAGTGCTTACGGCTGTAAGAACTTTTGTGATACCCTCTTACTTGTGGATGTAGCAACTTATTCGCGCCTGTACCGAAAGGCTAGGCTACAAATAGTGCTTTCAGTTACTGAATTTCGCTTCATAGCAACTACGGTAATGGCGTAGGGGAGCAAGTGATGTTACGACTACGAAGAAGGGCTTTATTATGAATCTTCCAAAGCAGAAACGTAAACGAGGTCTTATCCTTACGCCACAAGGATTGCAAAAACTTCAGGCGGCAAAACTGGCTTCTGAAGTCAATGAAAATTATGGAAACAGGTATACATTAGAAGATTTAGCTGAACGCATTGGAATAAATACTGCTACAATCTCTAAGGTGTTGTCTCGCGAAGACGCAGTTGACAAAAAAACACTTGAGTATTTCTTCCAAGCTTTTAATGTAGGACTGGATAAAGATTGCTATACACATTCGGATCAATGTCAGCGTCAAGATTGGGGAGAAGCAATCTGTTTGTCAGTTTTTTATGGACGTATAGAAGAACTCAATAAATTAGAGCAATTGATTCTTGAGGATCGCTGTAAACTAGTTGCACTGTTGGGAATGGGGGGAATTGGTAAATCAGCTCTGTCTGTAAAGCTGGCAGAACAGATTAAATATAGTTTTGAGTATATTATATGGCGATCGCTACGAGAAGCTCCCCCTATTAAAGCTATCCTGGCTAACCTGATTCAGTTTTTGTCCAAAGAGCAGGAAACAGAAGCTTCTTTACCAGAAAGCGTAGGCGATAGAGTGTCGCGACTGATTGATTGTCTGCGAGCCTCACGCTGTCTGCTGGTACTAGATAATATGGAGTCGATTTTGCGTAGTGGTAGTCGAGCGGGACTTTATCGAGAGGGGTATGAGGAGTATGGGGATCTGCTTAGACGGGTGGGAGAAGCTAATCACCAAAGCTGCTTAGTACTGACAAGTAGGGAAAAACCTAAAGAAGTGGCATCACTAGAAGGAGAAGCATTCCCTGTGCGCTCATTTTTGCTAGGTGGTCTGAAATCAGTGGACGGGCAGGAAATTTTGAAACTTAAGGGGATCGCTGCTTCAGAGTCCGAGATCGGAACACTTATCGATCGCTATGCTGGTAATGCCTTAGCTTTGAAAGTGGTTGCTACGACCATTCAAGATGTATTTTGTGGTAATGTTACTAAATTTTTGCAACAAGAAACAACTGTTTTTGGCGATATTTGTGATCTACTAGACCAGCAGTTTGAGCGCTTGTCATGTTTAGAAAAGGATATAATGTACTGGCTGGCAATTAATCGCGAGCAAGTTTCGCTATTAGAGTTGCAAGAAGATATAGTATCACCAGTACCACCACAAAAATTACTGGAAGCTCTGGAGTCTCTGGTGAGGCGATCGCTAGTTGAGAAAAGCGCAGCACTCTTCACGCTACAACCTGTAGTTATGGAGTATGTGACTCAGCGATTCATAGAGCAAGTTTGTGAGGAGATTGCAACTAAGAAGATTGAGCTTTTTAGATGCCATGCTTTGATAAAAGCGACGGCGAAAGACTACATTAGAGAGACACAAGTTCGCCTTATCCTCCAGCCTGTCTTAAACGGATTAATCGTAGCCCTCAAGAGCAAACGAGGCGTTGAAGAGCAATTAACTCAGATTATAGCGAGGCTGCGGGAGACATCACCGCTGGAACCAGGGTACACGGCTGGTAACATTATTAGTCTGTTTTGTCAACTGGGAACTAACTTGAGAGGCTATGACTTCTCACATTTAGCAGTTTGGCAAGCCGACCTCAAGTGCGTACAGTTGCATGATGTCAATTTTGCTCATGCCGATCTGGCGAAGTCTGTTTTTGCTGAAACGTTTGGTGGTGTTTCCTCGGTAGCCTTTAGCCCTGATGGCAAACTTTTGGCAACGGCTGATACTGGTGGTGAGATCCACTTGTACCAAGTTTCGGATTGGAAGCACCTTCTGACTTGTAAGGGACACACTAACTGGATTCCGTCAGTAGCCTTTAGTCCGGATGGTAGTATCCTTGCTAGTGGAAGCAGTGACTATACAGTGCGCCTGTGGGATGTCGGTACGGGGCGATGCCTGCAAACCTTTCAAAAACATACTAATGAGATTTGGTCAGTAGCCTTTAGTCCGGATGGTAACACGTTAGTCAGTGGCAGTAATGATTGCACAATAAGGCTATGGAGTGTTAGCACTGGTGAATGCCTCAGAACTTTTCGGGGACATACAAATTGGGTAATATCAGTAGCTTTTAGTCCAGACGGACAGACGCTAGCGAGCGGTAGTGATGACAACACGCTTAGGTTGTGGGATATTGGTACTGATGAATGCAAAAAAATTTTTCAGGGACATGATGATGGGGTACGGTCAATCACTATCAGTCCTGACGGTCGGATACTAGTGAGTAGCAGTGATGACCAAACAGTGAAGTTGTGGGACTTAAACACTGGTGAATGTAGCGAAACTCTACACGGGCATTGTGCTCCGGTTTGGTCATCTGCCATTAGTCCTCAAGGCAATCTCATTGCTAGTGGTAGTCTCGATCAGACGGTGAGGCTATGGAATATTAGCACTGGTCAATGTCTTAGAATTCTTCAGGGACATTCCGGTTGGGTGCTTTCTGTTGTCTTTAATTTGCAAGGGGATCTTCTTGCTAGTAGCAGTGATGACCAAACGATAAAACTATGGAACGTTAGCACCGGTCAATGTCTTAAAACTTTTAGTGGGTACACTAGTCATTCCTGGTCAGTTGCCTTCAGTTCAGATGGGAGGAAGCTGGCAAGTGGCAGTCAAGACAGCACGGTGAGGCTATGGGATGTTAATGCGGGTCAAGCCTTGCAAACCTTCCTGGGACATCGTGCGGCGGTTCGATCGGTTGCCTTCAGTTCAGATGAGCAAATGTTGGCAAGCGGCAGTGACGATCAAACGGTGAGGCTATGGGATGTCAATGCGGGTCAAGCCTTGCAAACCTTCCTGGGACATCGTGCGGCGGTTGCGTCAGTTGCCTTCAGCCCAGATGGGCAAATGTTGGTAAGCGGCAGTGACGATCAAATGGTGAAGCTATGGGATGTCAATACGGGTCAAGCCCTGCAAACCTTCCTAGGGCATGGGGCGGCGGTTGCGTCAGTCGCCTTCAGTCCAGATGGGAGGACGGTGGCGAGTGGCGGATGGGATCAAACAGTAAAGCTTTGGGATGTTAGCACTGGTGGGTGCAAGGAAACGCTAAAAGGGCATACAAATTGGGTTTGGTCAATTGCTTTTAGTCCGGATGGTGAACTGCTGGCGAGTGGTGGTTATGACGGAACAATCCGATTGTGGAGTGTCAGTAATAGTGCTTGTTTCAAGACTTTTAAGGTTGGTGAGAATAATTCTATCGTTAAAACAGTCGCCTTTAGTGAAGATGGTCAGATCATAGCCAGTAGCAGCCCCGATCACACAGTAAAGTTGTGGGATGTCAGCACTGGTGAGTGCAAAAGAACCTTGTATGGACATTCGGCTTTTGTCTGGTCAGTCGCTTTTAGCCCGGATAATCAAACTTTGGCTAGTAGCAGCACTGACGATACAATTCGAATTTGGGATGTGAGCGCGAGTGAGTGCTTAAAGACTTTGAAACCCAGGAAATTATATGAGGGAACAAATATTAGAGAGGCAACAGGTTTAACTGCCGCGACGATTGCTAGGCTGAAAATTCTTGGGGCAGTTACTTCCGAAAAATAGTCTATCTAATATGAAATCCGGGTGATTACCGTGGCAACTGCGTTTAATGCTGCACGCAAAGTTTCGGCTACGCTTTCCAGGCGATTCAAGTTGCGAATTGCTGCCAGTACGTGGGTTGAATCGGTGCGCTGTTTTCCTTTGTCTTTAACAATTAGCTTCTCTTCGTAGCTTATTGATATTAATTCTTAGTTAATTGATTTTTGTTGGCTCTTTTTTTAGTTTGTCTGTACTACTTTATTTGTATCTGATACTTGGGGTGCGGAATGGGGGATATAAATGTGCGAACCCACATTTAACTTGTCACGGATGATCTCTGACCGTCTATCTGTCACAGTAGTTAGGTCTAACCAGCCTCAGAGCTTCATTAAATACTCACTTGACAGAGACTAAACAATCAGGGACATCAACTGTTAACTCAAACCTGATTCATTAAACGGCGTTGCATAATTGCGGGATGTTTTTGAATTGTTGTAAACAAAAAAATCTAACTTCTTCGCGCACTTCGCGTCTTCGCGGTTCAATGATTCATCCCTATTTTATGCAACGCCCATTAAACTATATAAGCAAGCAAAAACTAAACATCACTGCCGTCAATGTCGCTTGGCAATCCTCGTGCGAATTCTTTGTCCATGATGCTTTCCAAATCAATCTCCATGTCATTCAAGACCTCTAAGCTGCTCTTAATGAGGCTGTTAGCAGAATAATCAGGATTCAAAAATTGCTGCTCGATAACTGTAGCTGTTGTAGTTTTCATTGATTGCTGCTCGATAATTGTAGCTGTTGTAGTTTTCATTGTCTTCTCCTTGTAGCTATTTGAGTTGTACTGTTAAGGGTGTTTTAGACGAGTTGTCCTTAGTTGTTCAGTTACTACGTGAGCAGTTGATAACCAGGTCTCACCTGTGGTTGTTTATACGCTCTAGTGGTTTCAACATATTCTGAATTTCCTCATCTGATATATAGCATTCCTTGGGTGGGCTGAAGCGCAACAATGCGGCTTTGTAACAGGCGGTCGCCACGCGAACACGCTCCTCAGGAGTAAGCGCTGCAATCATCTCAATCGTCTCCTCTACGTGCTTTACATCGGTGCCAACAGCACTGTGTACGCGCAGGCAGCGGGTAGCATTGGTACCCGGTGGTAACAATGCCTCCACCATCTGGATGTACTCCACTCCTCTGCATATCGCTAGGCGTTCCCCCGTATAGGAATAACCTACGCAATCAATTGGATCTGAGTCCCGCACGCTTTGGGTAAAGTGATCTATCAAAGCCTTTGCAGCGGGAGGAACAAGCGCTTCTACAACAGCTTCGGCTTTATATCCCATCGACTGGATATCGAGCAAGGCAAGTTGGTCGTGACCTGCTTCCTCTCTGGCTTTCTCTACAGCCCACTGCGCCAAACTCTTGCGGCCAGATGCAGCAAAGCGCTTCGCGGCTTCCTCCATCAATCGCGGGGTGGGATGGCACAGATGATAGAGACCAGCAAGCCGCCATACCCAACGCGTGCAGGTCAAGGCAGGTGGTCTGCGGCTTGACTTTATATCCCTCCAGGCTAATACTATTGCCCCATCCAAAAGCTTCCGGGTTTTAGCTATGCTGTTTGCGTTCATCATCTTTGGGGCGAAGGAATCGTCGTTCCTTGTGGGATTGGGTCGATGCACTAAAGTGGGGTTGGCAGTCTTCACCACTATTCCATCAGGCACAATCCATACCGATTCAGTATCGATTAAACAGTCATTACGCATGGTTTATTTCCTCACTTACGGTTGTTTCAGAATGAAAGAAAGTCACTCGTAGAAAAATTCCTTGCTTGAATTTGTCTGGATGACAGTAGAGATACTAAAATGAGCTACAAAGCCACCCTGGTGTGCTAGACCGAGGGCGAGCCAGAGAGAAATCTCTAAGAGTTGCTTGCTGCATTCGAGAGTAGTAACATAGTCGAGTAGCCATCCCAATGTAAAATCATCTGCGCTGTTAGCGCGTTAGTGATCCCCAGACCTGTTGTGGTAAACACCACGACCAAACGACTAATTGCAAAGTACGCCTCAGTAGCTGTAAACGCAGCTCGTGCTTCGTGACCAAAGAGAAGCACTTCGATTGAACTATGTTGCAGTGCGTGCTAGAAGAGTGCGATTGCCCGTTCGCGTGGCGTCCCGGAGGAAAGGGCACTGCGCTCTGTTCAATCGCACTTCCCGAAACACCAAACGCGTACTGCACTCCCATCTCTTCCAGCATCTTGACCACCGCAGAAGCTACCGAGACAGGGGTAGATTGCAGGCTGCTAGGGGAAGGCAAGGTATCCAACGGGCGATTTAAATGGGCATCCGCAGGAGGAATGGAAGAGTGAGATGAATACTTTCGGTGCTTAGCACGATCTGGTGCGAATGAAACAACGGTGTCTTGTTCCAATTTTTTAGTCGCACTCGTCTTGAGAGAATAATCTGTAGAACTCATAATCGGTAAAGGTAGATGCATATAGATTGACAATCAGCCATACTTGTGTATTAGCTATGGGGCATCCGCTAGAAAGGCAATTGAATACTGCAGTGGCGTCCGCGAATCGTTCAACATAGCAGCGATCGCGGCTAGAGACCTACCATAAACCCCGTTGACATCACACACATCATATATAGATGTCACTACTGATGGCATATGCAGACGTGCTGCTGTGCTGAATCGCGTCAAACGCCTTATATCTGGCGGCGGCTGCGTTATACCAATTCACGAAATGCACGATACATATACATTGGTCGTAGGAGCGCGGCGGCAGCCGCGCCCCTACCAGGGCATTTGTATCACCAAAAAAGTGAAATGGTATTATTCCCAAAGATTTCTGTATGCTAAGCCAAAAGAAACGTGTTTTGTTAACTGTATGGTGTGTGTTCATAGCAAGATGTAAAGTAAAACTACTCCGGATGATGTTTTGCGCTGAAAGGCAATGTGCAACTTATCTGTAGTAGGCGCTTAACTCGCAAGAGAAGCACTCTTGGTAAATAATTTCTAAAGTCCTAAAGCACAAAAGTACTTTTTTAAGGGACATTAGTCCTAGAGCATTAAAGTACTTAATACGGATCGTTTATTACTACTCAGGGGTGTTAACCCATAGGTATTCTCCAATAAATCTTTAAAGTTCAGCAAATACCCTAAAAGTTAGAGATTGCGTTAAATTCTTGGCGCGAGAACAAATTTGGTGTTCTAAAGGAGACTTGCTGTTGCAGCTAGACTCGGCACAATACAATGGGAGTATTCTAATTTCGCAACTCACACCTTGGAAGGGTGCGACTACGCGAACTTAGCCCACCTACATAAGCTAAAAGCCTGCAGAGGTAGGCTTTGCTTGCGTAGCTTTTTGGTTGCAACGCAGGCGGCAGAAGCAAGGCACAGGTTGTGTGGTAAAAACCGAATGAGATATGTCCCCAGGGATCAGCCATACTCAGTTATAGCAGTTTTCACATAGAGGTCTAAGAATCTAAAACCATACTCGAAGAGTTAGTATTATATAAAGTCAATACAACAATCCGGTGGTCTTTTTGAAAAGTGAAACTTAGGTGTATTATAGGCGATAGTCTTCATAATTGTCCTAACGAACTGAAGTTTGTTATTACTAAGTTTTTCAGCTATGTAGAGTTATGTCTATTGAAGATGGATAACTTAAGGACAAACTTAACTGCATTGACATACTCCCGCCCTCTTGTCCGACTTTTTTTGGTGACAATACGTCGTAACTCCCGGTTCGCCCATTTTTTGGGGAGTTAGAAGAAAAGCTACTCAGGCGGTTGGAATCACCGGAGTCAGTAAAGTAAAAACCTCCTTGCTCATCAATCGTGATGTCGTTGGGATACTTTAGAGGCTTGCCGTTAAATTCGCTTGCAATTACCTTTAAGAGATTATCATTGGCGTCTAGCTGCACAACAGAGTGTTTGGCAGCAACGATATGAGTACCATCCGGCTTAATCTTGTGTCCGTTAGCAGCCTCGAGTTTAGCCCAAAGTCGAGACGTGCGATATTTGGTAGCTTGAACAATCAAGGCGGGAGACGCTACGCGTTCACGGAGTGTCCCGAAGGGAAGGTTTGTCGATCTTCTGCTCCTCATTATATAAGCGGTGACAAGGCAACGGCATTTCTTGCCAGCAGCTTCGGCAGAACCAGTACACACGGTTATTACAAATATGTTGCAACAGTCGATGGGAACAGCAAGGACAATTTTTCACCTGAACAGCTAGTTTAAAGCTAACCTCTGACGGCTGGCTGTATCGAGCTTTAATCGAGGATTCGTTCCAAGTGGTTGCTACCCAATGCATTGGCAATCCCTTCCTATTCCATAAATTATAAGTAGCCTTAAACAGTGACTACCTTATGAATTTTATGCCCAGCGTCCTTAAGGACTTGTAACGCCTTTTCTCGCTCTTTTAACGTTCCTTTCGTCATCAAAGCAAATTTTCCTGCTATGATTTCGTTTTCGTACATGGGAATTTCCAGTTCCTCAAACAGTGCACCTGTTAAACATCCTACTGATGCACCAACAGCTACTCCCAAAGCCAAACCTTCTATAGCTCCCAAAAGCAAACCAAAAATTGGTCCGGCAACAATAATCGGAGCAATTGCAGGAATCAATAGGAATTCAGCCCCGGCGATCGTACCTAACACTGCACCGAAAACGGTTCCCCAGCACCCAATTTCTGTTGCTCCTTTCTTGGCAATATTTTTCCAGTTAAAAAAATCACGTGTTTGGAAAACCTTACTAAAAATCGAGAAGTTGTTTACATCTAAACCTACGTCCTGTAATTCCAGTACAGCATTTTCTGCCTCAGTTTGAGTGGAAAAAATGCCAATACATATATGTTTTCCCATATCATTACCTTGTGATACAAAAAACTTGAAAAGTATTGAATCAACAGTATTTAGTGCCTAAGGGGTAAGCATTGCAAATTTACCAACATCATCCCCAGTCTGTGTTACTCAGCGTATCCGCCAAACGTATAGCGTATAGCAAACAGTATTTTCTCAGCAGAAGTATGCTGCTGTAAGAGCAAAGAAGAGAGGAGAGGGAATTAAGGAATAAGAGAAAGGTGAAAAGAGAAGAAAAAGATAACTTTTCACCTTGCCTCTTTATTACGCTCGTGGCATTAAAGAAGAGAAAAATATGATGAATATTATTTATCTTCAAACCTGTTTTCACCAATTAAGATACACACGTTAAAGTTAAACTTAATGCTGCTGGTATAAATTTAAGCTGTAGGGCAAATAGACATTGAGATGGAACTGAATTTTTTAGCTATATGGAGTTTGGTCTATTAAAGATCGATAACTTAAAGACAAACTTAACTGCAATAGAAATGTACTGAAGCACTTAGTTTATCACTATATTCTTCACTTTAAACTGTCACATACGGTTTTTTGTGACTGCTGCAAAAGCTGAGACTCTAGTACTACGACGAGAAATCGGAATTGGTGCGATAAGCCGGGTAAGGCTTGCGCCTCGCGATCGCAACCTCGGTTATATCAGTTTTTGAGCGTTCGTCTTTTTCTTAAACTAGGGTCTACAACATTCATTGCTTCGTGAAAGTTTCGTTGTAGTACTAGAGAGTATTTAAAGTCCTCCTTTTTAAGGGGGATAATGGGGGGTCTAAAGTCTTGGATACCTCAGCAACTACTTTTAAAACATCCTCTCAATATAGGATTGCGTTCACTATTTTTCGTAAAACCATAAAATGGCAACAAATTACCCAAAAAGTTTTAAGTTATAGCGAAACGACTTAAGTTGATCCTTAACCTAATGATTTTCTCTGGCTAAAACTTTCTAAGCTTGAAAAACTAAAAGACGAAAAGCGTTCCATTCTTGATAAGAGTGCAATAAAAAGAGTAACGATTGAGATATATGCACCATTACTTATAATGGAAACCCAGACCAAGTTCGTTATTAAAGTTTTTAGCCTTATCACAAAAGCAGACCTCATTTAGCGGCTCTTTGTGTTTCAAAGCAATCTTTGCAATAGAATAGCAAAACTCATGTAAAAGGTGGAGAGAAACCATGAAACAGGGTGATTCTGGTACAGTGGTTCAAGATGGAAAGGCAACGGCATACAAAAATGCGGTTTTAGATGATAAAAAACTTCAAGATGCTTTAAAAAGCATCAATCCAAAGTTTGGAGATTTTTGTACACGTGTAGCAGGCGAAGCATGGAGTCTTCCATTAATTGACCAAAAAACCAAGGCTCTAATAACAGTCGCTGTTGATGTTGCAAACCAGGATCATGTAGGGTCTGGTAGCCCTTTTGCAGCACATGTGAACATGGCTATGCAACAAGGAGCTACGCGTGCAGAAATTGAGGAACTCCTTTTGTTCATGTGCGTTTACGCAGGATTCAATAAGGCTGCGGGGTGCTTTGGTACCCTTAATGATATTCTCGGCCCTTCAGCATAATCTTTTACTACTATCACAGAGGTTTCAGATGAAAAAGCGAACCAACTACTACCAAGAACTGTCTGCTGATTATTCAAGGCCAGGGTTAGTTGACAATGTGTTAGCAGGCAAACTGATTAAGGACGCTGAGGAATACATTTCTCTTCGTGAAGATACCTTACCTGAAATAACTCCGCAATATAGCTTAACGCAAATAGAAAAGGAAAACAGGGATTGGTGGCCAACCCACTGTGAAGCCCTGCGACAAGGGAGGGGAGACATTCTAGCAGGTGAATACGCTAATAATCTTGTCTATCTATGCGCTGATGGGCCTTTTCTTGGTAGAACAGCTGGGACAGAGAGAGAGGTAAATTGGTGGGCAGTAATTGCCCAACCAAATGTAACGATGACTTGGCCTATCGTTATGTTTCATGGTGAGGTCGTTTACTTTGAATGGTACTGTATGGATGACGAGACAAATGAAGCGATCGCTAAGGGAAACGTAACCTGGTTGCGACGGGGACACAGAGGCGCATGCCACTTAAAATGCGAGCAACTCACCTTTTATCGCGATGTTTTTGCACCAACTGAATTGCTGCAGTCGATCAAACGCTAATAGGAAATGTAGCAAGTTACTAGGTGGTACACTGAAAATTTATCAGCCCAGATCGTCACAGACAAAGGAGAACATGGCAACTACAGCTTCTAAGACTAAGGGAAAAATAGGTATACTCATTGAAGAGCACTTTGACGAAATTGAGTTCCGAGCATTCAACGAGTTTTTCCCTGCAAATGGATACGAGGTAGAGTACATATCCCATCTTTGGAACCAAGAGCAATTGACTTTTAAAGGTATTGACTTAACAGAAGAAGTCACGGTTACGGTAGAAGTAAACAATATTGAGCCTACCGATTATGAAGGCATTCTTCTGATTGGTGCATATGCTATGGATCGTCTTCGTTATGAAGAGCATCATAAAGAGGGTCAACCTAACCAATCTCCTGCCGTCAGATTTCTCCGAAAAGCTGTAAAGGCTATGGATGCTGGCAGATTAAAGATTGGAACTATCTGCCATAGCCTTTGGCTGTTTTGTGCCGATCCAGAACTGCTAAAAAATCGTGAGGTTACTTGTGCCCATAACATCATATGTGATGTCCAAAACGCTGGAGGCATTATTATTTTCAATGGTGATGGTACCAAGGACTTACATATCGATGGCAATCTAATTACAGCCAAACACCCTAATGTAGTTGCAGAGTTCATGAATATCTTCTTAAAGGCAATTAAGGAGCAGCAATTGCAAGTAGTGACTTAGTAAGAAACCAAAAGTTCAGCGTGAAACCTGTAATTATGACTCAAACACTTGATTCTTTACCTTCTAACCAGTCCGGTAAGATTCTCTGCGGCTACTTTAATGCCACTAGTCAGATTCAGATTGCTCGGATCGCAAATGTTCCCAATTGTTACTTGGAGCGTGTTATTTTCCCAGGACAACGTATTTTGTTTGAAGCGCCGCCAGATGCTCAGCTGGAAATTCATACAGGCACGAAAGTCTGTGCAATTCTATCAGATAATATCTTGTGCGATCGCCTACGCATCAATTAAGAGATTAGCTTCTTCCTCTATCCTTTGTAATTAACAAATGACAAACGACAAATGACCAATGACAAAGGACAACCTTCACCATTTAACTTGATTTGTACCGACCTGCTTAGATGACTAATTGACACTCTAGAGTGAGAAAAAGAGTAAAATGACTGCAACAACACCTAACTTCCAGACGAAACTGGCTACAAAAAAGTATCAAGTAGAAGTGGGACGCACGCATCCCTTAGGTGCAACACCATGCATAAATGGAGTAAACTTCTCAATCTTTGCAGAACATGCAACATCTGTCGAACTCTTATTATTTGAAAAGCCTAATGACCTGGAACCTATCCAGATTATTAAACTAGACCCAAGGAACAATAAAACTTTCCACTTTTGGCATATCTATGTAAAAGAGTTGAAACCCGGAACTGCCTACGCCTATCGAGTTGATGGTCCTCAGGATTTACACCGAACAGGAAACCGTTTCAACAAAAATAAGGTACTGCTCGATCCCTACTCTAAGGGAAACGCCAATGCCCTTTGGAACCGCATTGATGCTTTGGGATCAAAAAACAATTTAACCACCTCAATGCGTAGTGTGGTCATGGATATATCGGATTATGACTGGGAAGGTGACCGCCCTCTCAATCGACCAATGAGTGATACTATTATCTATGAGGTACACGTTGGCGGATTTACTAAATCACCCTCCTCTGACTGCAAACACAAAGGTACTTTCTCTGGAGTCATCGAGAAAATTCCTTACTTAAAAAAGCTGGGTATAACCGCTGTTGAACTTTTGCCAATATTTGACTTTGACGAAACGGAAATTGTCCGAGAAGTTGACGGTACACCGCTGAAAGATTACTGGGGATACAACCCCCACAGTTTCTTTGCGCCTGAAACCTCTTATTGTCATTCGCCTAAGGAGAAAAACCCAATTAACGAGTTTCGGGATATGGTCAAGGCGTTGCACAAGGAAGGGATCGAAGTCATCCTAGATGTCGTCTTTAACCACACCAGCGAGGGCAATCATGAGGGCCCAACCATCAACTTCAAAGGTCTTGGTAATAGTACTTACTATCACCTCGTACCTTGGGCTAGGCAGTACTACATGGACTACTCCGGATGCGGAAATACATTTAACTGCAATCACCCAATTGCGGAAAAGTTAATTGTGGAGTGCCTAGAATTTTGGGTGAAAGAAATGCACGTTGATGGTTTCCGATTTGATGAAGGGTCTATTTTATCCCGTGGGCAAGACGGAGTACCTATGATCCATCCACCGGTAGTTTGGCACATTGAAACATCCGCAGCCTTGGCTGAAACCAAAATCATTGCTGAGGCTTGGGATGCTGGTGGACTCTATCTTATTGGTTACTTCCCTGGATATCGTTGGGCAGAATGGAACGGGCGCTTCCGAGACGACATTCGGCGCTTTGTCAAAGGAGATCCAGGACTGGTCGGGGCAGTCGCTGTACGCCTTGCCGGAAGTGCCGATCTCTATCAAGACACCGGACATCTACCGATTAACAGCGTTAATTTTATCACTTGCCATGATGGGTTCACCCTCAACGATTTGGTCTCGTACAACGACAAGCACAATGAAGCTAATGGTGAGGGCAATCAAGATGGCATCAGTGAAAATTTGAGTTGGAATTGTGGCGTTGAAGGAGAAACTGACGACCCAACAATTGATGCATTACGCCAGCGACAGATTAAAAACTTTGCAGCTATTCTTTTGCTTTCTCAAGGCGTTCCAATGATAGTGGCTGGTGATGAAGTTAGACGCACTCAAAAGGGAAACAACAATGCTTACTGCCAAGATAACGAAATTAGTTGGTTTGACTGGAATCTTGTAGAGAAGAACGCAGACATATTCAGGTTCTTCAAGCTGATGATTGATTTCCGTAGTTGTTACTGCCATCCCGGCTTACGCCGCAGTTATTTCTTCAACGGCGAAGTTAATGAACGCGGTCTAGCGGATATCTCTTGGCATGGTTGCAAGTTGTTCAGCCCAGGTTGGCACGATCCTTATGCTAGAGTTCTTGCATATACTCTGGGGGGCTTCGACGGAAACGCAGATATTCACGTCATGCTTAATATGTACTGGGAAGATATAGAGTTTGAAATTCCCTCTCTTCAAGATAGGAGATGGTATAAAGTTGTAGATACTGCTGAGCCTTCCCCTATGGATGTTGTGGAAAGAGGGAAAGAGACTATGGTTTCAGGTGATGTATGTGTTGTCAAAAACCGCAGTATTGTCGTTTTAATTTCCCAATAATTTCAACTCATCAACTTCACTTCTAGGAGGAGATTTAATGGCTAACATAGATTTTTCGTTTTCAGATATGCTTGCTGGGTATGTCATTGATTTCAACCCCCACCAAGGAGCTTATGGCTCTTTCGGTCTCAAAACATCAGACGGAAGGAACTTTAAAATAGCATTAACGCCAACCACCTATGCTGAATTGGTACGCAATTTAGGAGAACCTTACTACGATTGCACCAGCCAGATGGCAGCAATGCTTGTTCCAAATCGGTATCTTTTTGTGTATGGCATTTTCTATTTTGACGCGGGTCAGCACAACTTTGAAGCCAAACACATAATTCTTCTGGGCAGGACAGAGAATGAGTATCTTTTTGAAAGGCAAGATTGGTGGGTCAAGCAGATACAAAGCCTTGCCAATTTTTACCTAAAAGCCCAGTTTGAAGATGGTGAAATTGATTATCGGAAATATCGCACTGGTATCGGCTTGGTTGGTTCCAAAGAAGATAGTAATCGTCAAGAAACAGACACCATTTCCCGCCTGGTTTATGGTTTTGCAACAGCTTACATGATGACTGGGGATGACCGTTACCTAGAGGCTGCTGAAAAAGGCACCGAATACCTTCGCCAACATATGCGTTTTCTGGATGAAGGCGAAGGGATTTGCTATTGGTACCACGCTGTTGACGTGAAACCTGATGGTAGCGAGCAAAAAATATTTTCCTCAGAATTTGGGGATGATTATGATGCTATTCCAGCTTACGAGCAGATTTACGCGCTGGCTGGTCCTACTCAAACATATCGGGTGACGGGCGATCCACGTATCATGAACGATATCGAGTTGACCGTCAATCTATTTAACAAGTATTTCGAGGACAAAACGGATAAAGGAGGATTTTTCTCACACATTGACCCGATTACTCTCAGCGCTCACTCTCCGTCTTTGGGTCATAATCGCGCTAAAAAGAACTGGAATTCGGTAGGTGACCACGCTCCAGCTTATTTGATTAATCTATGGTTAGCAACTGGCGAGGAAAAATACGCTAATTTCCTTGAGTACACGTTTGACACCATTGAAAAGCGCTTCCCAGATTACAACCATAGCCCATTCGTTCAAGAACGTTTTTATGAGGATTGGAGCCACGACACAACTTGGGGATGGCAGCAGAACCGAGCCGTCGTAGGTCACAACCTTAAAATTGCCTGGAACCTGATGCGGATGAATCACCTGAAACCAAAAGAAAAGTATGTCGCCCTAGCCGAAAAGATTGCAGAAATCATGCCTACAGTTGGCAGCGACCAACAGCGTGGAGGATGGTACGACGTCGTAGAGCGCATACTAGAACCAGGACAAGAGGTCAACCGCTTTGTCTGGCATGACCGGAAGGCTTGGTGGCAGCAGGAACAGGCTATCTTAGCTTACCTCATCCTGGCTGGTTCATTAGATAAACCTGAATATCAACAGTCAGCAAGGGAATCGGCAGCTTTTTATAACGCTTGGTTTCTTGATAATGAGGCTGGCGGTGTTTACTTTAATGTTTTGGCAAATGGGCTTCCCTACTTGTTGGGAACGGAGCGAGCTAAAGGCAGCCACTCGATGAGCGGTTATCACTCCTTCGAGTTAGCTTACTTAGCTACAGTTTATACGAACTTGTTAATCACTAAGCAGCCAATGGATTTGTACTTCAAGCCAAAGCCAGGTGGCTTTAAGGACAACATCCTGCGGGTTGCACCAGATATCCTGCCACCTGGCAGCGTGCGGATTGGCGAAGTATGGATCAACGGGCAAAAGCATTCCGATTTTGACGCTGAAAGCTTAACAGTCAAACTGCCATCTTCTCAAGACGAATTGAAGGTTCGAGTAAGACTTCTCCCCACTCAGGTATTTTTTGACGCAACACTGCTAGAAATTACTGAAGGTACTGCCAAGATATCTTTAACCGGTTTACTGGATGCAGATGGTGTGGTACGTCTTCAGGAAGAGTTAGCTAAAGCAACAGAAAAGCCATTACTACGCCTCGTCCTACTGCTACAAGACTTAGAATGTATAACCACTGCTGGTATGCGAGCCCTCATTTTCATCAAGCAAAAACTGGGTTCTAATGTGGAATTGTATGTAGTCGGCGCACAAGTGCAGGTAGAGCACTTCCTCAGAATGAGTGCATTCTGCGAAGGCATCACGATGGTAGATAAATATGAATCAGTCGAACTAGCCAGCGTGTAGTTAAGGTTAATAGCCTACACGAAAAGGTTAGGATTTCCGTCTACTGGCAGCAAGCTGTAGGTAAGGCACGGAAAGAGCATTGATTTGCTCGCTACGTTAGCGAATGAGGATATTATGGCTAAGCCTGTTCTAATTACAATAGACGACGATCCAGAAGTTCTACGGGCGATCGAGCGCGATTTACGCCGTGAATACGGCGAAAACTTCCGGGTGCTGCGTGCAAACTCTGGCAAAGCGGCCCTGGAGGCACTGAAAAAATTGAAACTGCGTAACCAGCCAGTAGCGCTGTTTCTAGTGGATCAACGGATGCCGAACATGACTGGTGTGGAGTTCCTTGAACAGGCGATGGAACTCTTCCCTGACGCCAAACGCGCCTTACTTACGGCGTATGCAGACACCGATGAGGCTATCCGTGCTATCAATAAGGCCAAGATTGATTATTACTTGATGAAGCCGTGGACTCCCCCGGAACAGGGTTTGTTCCCCGTGCTTAACGATTTACTTGAGATTTGGAAGAAAACGTTTCTCCCATTGTTTGAAGGGGTTCGCGTGATTGGCGACCGATGGTCACCTAAAACGCACCAAGCTAAAGATTTTTTGGCCCGCCATCATATTCCTTATCAGTGGCTAGACATTGAGTCAGAAGAGGGGCGCAAGTTGTCTATGGACGCTAACCCTGATGAACTAATATTACCGCTGTTGCTTTTTCCCGATGGCTCACATCTTCTACAGCCAACGAACATCCAAATAGCTGAGAAAATTGGGCTGAAAACGCGCGCCATCATGCCGTTTTACGATGTGATCATTGTGGGTGCTGGTCCGGCTGGTCTAGCTGCCGCAGTGTATGCTGCTTCTGAAGGGTTGGACACTATCATAGTTGAAAAAGAGGCTCCAGGAGGACAGGCGGGAACCAGTTCCCGGATTGAGAATTATCTTGGTTTCCCAATTGGATTAAGTGGGGGAGATTTAGCTAGGCGTGCTGTCGCACAGGCTCAAAAGTTCGGAGTAGAAATTCTTACACCGCAGGAAGTAACTAGTCTTCGTGTAGATGGTCAATATCGATACGTGACCCTAGCAGATGGCTCAGAACTAAGCAGTCACACGCTAATTATTGCAACTGGTGTATCGTATCGCAAGCTTAACGTACTTGGTAGCGACAAGCTAACAGGTGCTGGCATTTACTACGGAGCAGCAATGACCGAAGCAATTGGCTACAAAGGCGAAGACGTATTTATTATTGGGGCTGGCAATTCGGCTGGACAGGCTGCTATGCACCTTTCTAAATACGCTCGCTCAGTTACCCTTCTTGTACGTGGGGACTCACTCAAGAAAAGTATGTCTAAGTATTTGATCGATCAGATCGAAGAGACAAACAATATCGTGGTAAGGGTATTAACGGAAGTTACTGAAGTGTTCGGCAAAGACAAGCTTGAGGCGATAACCATTACTAACTCAACCACTAGTGAGGTCGAAACTGTCCCCGCCTGCGCCCTTTTCACCTTTATCGGTGCAATGCCGCGTACCAACTGGTTGCAAGATATTGTAGAAAGAGATTCAAAAGGATACATCCTGACCGGGTCTGACGTTTTGCATGGTGAAATGTATCCCCGAGGATGGACACTGCCTCGGTCTCCGTATCTTCTCGAAACTAATTTACCAGGAATTTTTGCGGTAGGTGACGTGCGCTATCAGTCAGTGAAACGAGTTGCTTCAGCGGTAGGTGAGGGTTCGATCGCCATTCAATTCATACATCAATATCTCTCATCCTTGTAAAAACGCTCTAATACCAATTCTCTATGACCTTGCACTTTAATCCCTCTCAGTTTTCACGCACTGAGGCTATACAAACAAAACCTGCGTAAGCAAGCTATTAAATGCATCTTCATGGAGAAATGGTATAAGTTCTAGTCATACATTGAGTATCATAAAAACACTTTAGGTTCTAGTCATGCTTGAGTTGTTGCATAAAATACCCCTGTTCAAAAACTTGACCGAGAATCAACTGATGTGTTTGATGAACGGTACTCACATCCGGCTGAATCCAGGAGATTTGCTCTTCAAGCAAGGAGAGCCCGCGAAATGCTTTTACGTGGTATTTGAAGGAGCAATCCGGCTAACACGAGAGATTAGTAACCAAGAGGTCGTTTTAGCCACTTACGAGGCTGGTACGTTTTTTGGTGAAGTCCCTCTCCTGGCTGGCACACTTCATCTTGCAAGCGGGCAAGCAGTAGGTCAATGTCATGTGTATTGTTTACACGAGGAAGAGTTTTGGCAGATGCTCATGTTCTGCCCATCGGTGAGACAAGCTGTTCTCGGTTTTATGGCAAACCGAATGCAAGAGTTACAGATGTTGTCTCAGCAACACGATAAGCTCATTTCCTTAGGTACGTTAGCAGCTGGTCTTGCCCATGAACTGGGTAATCCAACAGCAGCGGCACGTCGGGCTACCGGACAGTTGCATGATACGGTGAATATCTTGCACAACCTCTCGCTTGAGTCTATTAAGCAACACCTCACCCCAGACCAACTAGAGTACCTCTTGGAGATCAAGCGTAAAGCTATTGAGCAGACCGCTCAACCGGGCGAATTCGATCCTTCGGTTCAGATGGATTTAGAAGATGAACTAACGGACTGGCTGGAGACACATGGTGTTGCCGATGGGTGGAAACTTGTTCCAACCCTGGTTGCGGCTGGAGTTAACACTCAGCAGTTAGAAGTGATTGGCAAGCAGGTGAGTGCCAATGGACTCAGCGGTGTACTGACTTGGCTAGAGGCAACGCTAGCTGTAGCAAGTGTGGTGAATGTTCTCGATCAGGGCGTTACTCGCATTTCCGAGCTTGTCAATGCTGTCAAGGCATATTCGTACATGGATCAGTCTCCACTAAAGGAGGTAGTTGTTCATGAAGGGATCGAGAACACACTCACCATTTTGAGCTATAAGCTCAGAAAACACCGTATCCAGGTAATACGTGAATACGAGCAAAACCTGCCAACCATTGAAGCATACGGAAGTGCTCTGAATCAAGTATGGACGAATTTGATTGACAACGCCATCGACGCCTTGGGCGAGGGGGGTACGATTTGGGTGCGTACTTTTAGTCAGAAAGATTGCATTATGGTAGAGATTGTGGATAACGGACCAGGCATTCCCCCTGAAATTCAATCCCGAATCTTCGATCCGTTTTTCACAACTAAGGGTATCGGTGCAGGGACGGGGCTAGGTCTGGAGATTGCTTATCGGATTGTAGTGGGTCAGCATAGCGGAGACATTCGCTGCTTTTCAAAACCGGGCGATACACGCTTTCAGATTGGTCTACCCATCCGCTCGTTCCAAGAAATGAACAGATCTAAAAGTGAAGCAGCGCTTTCTGAAGCAAGCGCATAAAGGAGAATGACAATGGAGTGTACACATCTCAATCAGCTACAAACAGTCATACCCAGCGCGAATGGTTGTGAGGAATGCTTGGCAAGTAAAGACACTTGGGTACATCTACGGTTGTGCCTCATTTGCGGGCACATTGGTTGCTGCGACTCTTCTAAGAACAAGCATGCCACCAAGCACTTCCACAGCACCGGTCATCCCCTCATAAAGTCTTTCGAGCCTGGTGAGAATTGGGGCTGGTGTTATACCGACAAAACCTTTGTGTATTTACCATAGGCTATTAAGTTATATCTAAAAAAATCCGAGGCTTTACAAGTGAAAACCTGGTTGCAACCTCCTCGCCTACGCATTGGTGCAGAAAGCGAAGAAGAAAACGGTCACGCTACTTGGCTTGAACTTTTCTATGATTTAGTGTTTGTGGTAGCGGTTTCACAAGTCGCCCACAACCTTAGCGAAAATATCTCTCTATCAGGATTTTTCGGCTTTGTGTTTCTGTTTATGCCAATTTGGTGGGCATGGATTGGTACTACATTCTATTCCAACCGATTTGATATCGATGACATAGGTCATCGGTTGCTGATTGGTGTGCAAATGATCGCGATCGTCGCCTTAGCGGTGAACATACACCACGGCTTGGGCGAAAGTTCAAATGGCTTTGCCCTTTCCTATGCTGCTGGGAGGGTCGTGCTTGTCATCGAATATCTGCGTGCTGCAAGGCATATTCCCCTAGCGCGTCCACTGGCAACTCGTTACGCACAGGGTTTTGCGATCGCAGCCGCCTTCTGGCTGATATCAGTATTTATACCTGTTCCATTGCGTTTCGGCTTTTGGGCGTTGGGATTAATCGTGGATTTCGCTACGCCGCTCAGTGCAAAACGCTTGCAGCTAGGGTTAACCCACCACGTCGAACACTTACCGGAGCGTTTCGGGCTGTTTACCATTATTGTCCTGGGCGAGGCGATCGTAGCGGTGGTCGATGGTCTTTCCAATCAGAAATGGGATGGTAAGAGCGCGATTGCCGCAGTATTCGGCTTTAGCATCGCTTTTAGCTTGTGGTGGATCTATTTTGAGAACATCGGTAGCTCAGCTTTACGGTCTGTCGGTGCAACTGGTCGAATCGGGGTTTATCAAATCTGGCTTTACGGGCATTTACCGCTGGTTATTGGACTTACTGCTACCGGAGTTGGCGTGGAACACATTGTATCCAGTGAGCCTAGTGTAGCGCTGCCTGCTCCAGAGCGTGTGCTTCTTTGTGGCGCAGTAGCCCTGTGCTTGCTGGCTTTAGCTCTTCTGCATCGTACTGGGGTTATACGCTACTGCAAAGTCCGTTCTAGGTTTCGCCTTCGCTCTGCGGTTGTCCTTGTTGTACTTGCCATAGCTGGCACAAATTTGTTGCCCGTTGTGGTAATCGGGCTTGTAGCTATAGTCTCTGCTGTCCAAGTCGTTCAAGATTTGTATCAAAGCCGTCCCTCAGTCGCTTGATGAAACTCAATTAAAGTTATAGCGGTATTTTTAGCTACAACCTTGACGGCAGTAGAAGAATACGCCAACATCCCTGAATGCCTGTAGATCAAATCAAAAAAAATGCTCAAAGTTGCTGACAAATACAAAATCGAAACATTGTAGTTATTAGCCATGAAAACCATCAGCCAGAAAACAACAAAAGTCAACTATGCATCTCGCGATCGTAATGGAAAAGTAGTCTTTTACGTTCTTCTGTGGAAAAGAAAAGGTATTACCTTACAGATGTTTGATGACTACTGGCGCAATGTACATGGACCAGTCTGTGCTAGATTGCCAGGTCAATACCAATACTGGCAATTCCACCTAGCTCATAATGAAGGCGGTATGTGGCCCACTCTAGATGGCATAGATTATAACTGCCCAGAATCAGACCAGTTCGATGGCATTGCCGAATTAACCTTTGCAACAGTTATTGACCGTCAGACTTGGTTCAATGCCGCAGCCATTCTGATGGATGACGAATACAACATCTTCAGCAAAGCAATTGGATACAATACCAGTCCTGGCAATTCTCAAACTTATATAGATGGTATCTCCACAGGTGACCCCAACGGAGAGTTAGGAATTTTAAAGTTTCATGTCATGGTCAAAAAAACAGATGGCGTGAGTGTGGTAGCTTTTCGCAAATACATGACAGACAACTTTGCTCCTGCTATTGTCAAGAGTGATTCAGTTCTCAAGTTCCGACTGCATCTGTTTGAAGAAGTAGACAATTCCAGACCAGATGCACCGGGGGTTATTCATGTTGAACCTTTAGAGAAGCAATATCAGGCTGCTTTTGAAATTGCCTTCTCTAGTCCCTTGGATATGGCTAACTTCTTTGCTTCTCCTGAGTACACCTCAACAGTCAATTCACAGCCGAAGTACATCAAGCAAATTAACACATTTCCCGAAAGAACAGCTTACACCTTTGTTTACAACGGTCAGATGACCCTGACGGGTCAACGAAGTTCCACGGTCGCGGAACTGATTACAAATATTGGTGCAATCAATCAATTGAAGGAGAATATCACTTCTCTTATGCTTGGCTATCAGCAATAAGTTACAGCAATTTTCTGTTAAGCTCATCCCACCCCAGTCACGGAGTGGGCTTGAGCGCCGACTTTCTGTAAAACGCTACCAAATAATGTATGTTTAAAACACAAATAATCAAGAAAAAAATCGGTAACTGTAAACTTAAAAACGGCCTTTTTATAGTGCATCTTATGCGAAAGCGATCGCTCAAACACCTTTGAACCTCAGTTTAGTGCAATTATTGACGACTGCCCAGTTAGCCCCAGCCGCTCGATAAAGTCTACCCTTATCTCTTATTAAATTTTAAATAATAACAACAACAACAGCGTAGCTGATATTAAGTTTTATGACTACGCTGTTTTCGCATTTCGCCGTTTTGTAGTATATAAAATACAATGTAATCAGAGAGAGTGAGGTTCTTGTAAGGATGAAAGTCCAAAAAGGTATCATTCCAAACTCGTCCCATCCAGTTTGGATGGTGCTGGATGATAATTATTTGCCTCCACTCGCCAATTCAGAAATACCTGCATTACCTAGAGCGCCGGTCGAGTAGACGGTATTGACAAATTACGCATATTATGTATTAAGCAGGTTCTGTGGATTTCTCAAAGCTTTATACAGCCCTGTCGGTTTGATGGCGAAAAAAGCAAGCACCCAAAAGATTTTAAGAAGTTAGGGATCTTGTAGCCTCAGTCAATAATGTAACTTTACTTTTAGTTACATCATTTATTATGTATTTGAAGTAAATGTAAAAAATTGATCGTATACCAAAAATTTAAGAAGAACAATTTAGGATGGAAAGACAGTATAACTTTTAAAGTGGAGGTCACAGGAAATAATCGCATTGGACATTAGGGATAAAGAAACTCTTAACAAATACAAATAACAAATGACAAAGGACAAAGATTCAACTGATAAGGGTGCGATCTTAATTGTCGATGACACACCCACTAATTTAGAAATACTGTTTGATTTACTATCCAACTCTGGATTTACGGTTTTGATTGCTGAAGATGGTGAGAGTGCTATCGAAAGAGCAGAGTATGCTCCACCCGATCTCATTCTCTTAGACATCCTTATGCCAGGAATGGATGGCTTTGAAACTTGCCGTCGTTTAAAAGCCAATTCATCAACAAAAGACATTCCTATAATTTTTATGACTGCACTGTCTGAAGCACTAGATAAGGTCAAAGGTTTGAGCCTTGGTGCGGTGGATTACATCACTAAACCGCTCATGCATGAAGAGGTTTTAGCCCGGATCGAACTCCATTTAAGACTTCGGAATCTAACGAAGACACTTCAGCAGCAAAATTTGCGTTTGGAAGAAGAAATTTCTGAGCGCAAACAAGCAGAACAGAAAATTCACGAACAAGCTGCTTTGTTGGATATCACCACAGATGCAATTCTGGTTCGAGGCTTAAATAATGAAATTCATTATTGGAACAAAGGTGCAGAACAGTTGTACGGGTGGACAGCAGTAGAAGTAATAGGTAAAAATGCCAATGAGCTTTTGTATCAAATAGAAACTTTACCTCAACTTCAAGAAATTAAAAAAAAACTAACTGAAAGTGGCACTTGGCAAGGTGAATTAAATCAGGTTCATAAAAAAGGTCAACGCCTTATTGTTGCTAGCCGTTGGACGCTGATACGCGATAAAGATGGGCAACCCAAGTCGATTCTTATAGTTAACACTGACATCACAGAGAAAAAACAACTAGAAAGCCAATTGTTACGCGCTCAAAGACTGGAAAGCATTGGAACGCTTGCAGGTGGTATTGCCCACGACCTGAATAATATATTTACTCCCATCTTAGCTTCAGCACAACTGCTACAGATGAAACTGCCCCATCTTGATGAGCGGAACCTGCAAGTCCTAAAAATTATCGAAAATAACACCAGACGAGGTGCAGCGTTGGTCAAACAAGTGCTGCAATTTGCACGCGGAGTTGAAGGCAAGCGTACAATTGTGCAAATTGGCTCTTTGTTCTTGGAAATTGAGCAGATCGTTCGAGAAACGTTTCCCAAATCTATTGAATTTTATACAAGCGTAAAACCAGACCTTTGGGCTGTTTTTGGGGATGCAACACACCTGCATCAAGTTCTGATGAACTTAATTGTAAACGCTCGTGATGCTATGCCGGATGGAGGTATTCTGAGTTTTACCGCCGAAAACCAATTTATTGATGAACATTACGCTCGCATTCATTTGGAAGCAAGTGTTGGACCTTACGTTGCGATCGCGGTGACTGATACAGGAATTGGGATGTCATCAGAAATTGCAGACAGAATATTCGAGCCTTTCTTTACTACAAAAGAGTTTGGCAAAGGAACAGGACTGGGTCTTTCAACCGTGAGGGGTATCATTAAAAGTCATAGTGGTTTTGTCACCGTAGATAGTAAGATCGGCGAAGGAACTGAGTTTAAGGTATTCTTGCCTGCAGTAGCAGTAACCGCAACCCCGCTTGTGGAAGATCTCGAATTACCAAAAGGAAATGGAGAATTAATTCTCGTTGTAGATGACGAAATCAATATTCTAGAGACCACCAAAATCTCATTGGAAGCTTACAATTACAAAGTGTTAACAGCTGGCAATGGGATTGACGCGATCGCGCTTTATGCCCAACACAAACATGAAATCAACTTGGTGTTAGTGGATATGATGATGCCATTGATGGATGGTGCAGTCACTATTCGCACAATACAAAAACTGAATTCAAATGCTGTGATTGTTGCTGTAAGCGGTTTATCTGGTGATAAATTAGCAGGGACTACTGGAGTGAAAGCATTTATTTCCAAGCCTTACCTGGCTGAAGAATTATTGCAGACTCTACATAGCGTTCTTTGTCATAAATCGAGTCTCTCGATTTCATACAAAAATTCTTATGATAGATCGCCGTAACTTTCTGATTGGACTAGCTGCGAGTTCTTCTGTATTAGCCTCTCCGTTAAAGTTGGGGAGAGCAGCTAGTCAACCACTGTTAAAACCCAAACGCTTGCAACCCGGATCTGTCGTGGGAATAGTCAGCCCTGCTGGTGCTACATTTGTTCGCGAACAACTTAATATTGTTATAGATGCAGTCAAAGCTTTAGGATTAGTTCCCCGACTCGCACCTCATGTTCTAGAACGGTATGGTTATTTAGCAGGTAAAGACAAAGACCGTGCTGCTGACATCAATCAATTTTTTGGCGATCCTTCTGTAGCAGCTATTTTGCCAATTCGTGGTGGGTGGGGATGCAGCCGGATGTTGCCTTATCTGGATTACGATCGCATTCGCAAAAATCCCAAAATTGTCGTGGGTTTTAGTGATATCACATCATTAATTCTGGGCTTGAATGCGAAAACTAATCTTGTGACATTTCACGGTCCCAACGGGCTAAGTTCTTGGAGAACGACTCAAACAGAATGTTTTCGTCGCGTTTTGTTTAATGGTGAAACTGTCACCTTTAAAAATGAAAAAGACGGCGGTGATTCTGACCGATTGATGCAGGTTAAGTACCGAGTCCAAACTATATCTTCTGGTAAAGCTAAAGGCAAGCTAATTGGAGGTAATCTTTCAGTTTTGTCAGCGATTGTAGGCTCTCCTTACTTACCAAATCTCAATGGTGCTATTTTATTTTTAGAGGATTTGAACGAAAATGTATACCGTATAGATCGGATGATGACTCAGTTAAAAATAGCAGGTTTATTTGATAAACTGGCGGGTTTTGTTTTTGGGCAATGTTCCGATTGTTTGCCTGATGCTGACTATGGCTCTTTGACCTTTGAAGAGGTTTTATGGGATCATATTAAACCTTTAGGCATTCCTGCATGGTCAGGTGCTGCGATCGGGCATCTTGAAAATGTGCTGACATTACCTCTTGGTTTAGATGTGGAAATAGATGCTGATGCTGGAACAATTCGGATGCTGGAACCTGCGGTACAGTGACCAGTGACCAGTGACAAAATTAGAAACCTGACAAAATTGGAACCCCGGTTTCTTGAAGAAACCGGGGTTCTTTTAACCCATCACTTGATATATGGGAGCAGACGCTGAAAGTACAAACCGTTTAAGTTGCTCTTTGATTTTTGCCGGTAAGGAATTAAAAGCATTCCCTTTCCATCCTTTTGCATCTTGATATTCTAGATATCCACAATACATATCTCTTTTATGAATATGCCATCCCCATTTTGCTGGGATCACTTCATATCCACTCAAAGTTTGTGTCAGGTATAGTGTTACTTCGTCAAGGTTTTGTTGCGGTTTCATTGCTGTTTACGTTATTTATGAATTCAATTTACTTCTTAAAAACAAAGCGAACTTTCTTTACACAGACATTTGGTCTGCATTAATTCCCCAATCTTGCTTTAGCAAAGTCTTGTACATATTATCTTTAAGCATCATGTGCTCGTGTAGCTCAATTAGAAAATTCTGTGCTTGTTCGCGGGACATTTGTCGTACAGAGTCTTCAAAAATTCTTAGGTTGAATTGTTGTTCTAGAGATAATTCCACAGACTGATTCATCTTTTACCTACCCTATCAATTCTTTTTAAAAGAACTCAATATTTATATTTTGATAATAGCCTCTCTTAACATCATAATGACCTGTCTAGAGGTTTAAACTGTAGGCAATCTTAAGGACGATTATCGTGTTAAAAATTTGTCTGTGGGAATATATTAATTAATGACGGGCAGGATGCCCGTCCCACAAGAAGCTGTCCCACAAGAAGCTGTCCCACAAGAAGCTGTCCCACAAGAAGCTGTCCCACAAGAAGCTGTCCCACAAGAAGCTGTTAACTTTTCTAGTAGTGATTCTCGTAATTGTCGCGCATCCAACTCCAATTCATCCACATCAGCATTTGCGTACTCGTCCCACATCATGAATATTTGGTCATTAATCTCGTGGATGAGTTCATCGCGAGTGTACGCAAATACGTGAAGACCGATCTGAGGTTCTTCTACAACCAAGAGTTGCTTACTTTCTTCATCCATTTCGGGCGTCAACACAAGATGCATTTTTAGCCGCAGTTTTCTATCATCCCCACAAATTTCTCTAACATTGATAGGAGATAAATCGAGAGGTTCTATTCTGGTTACGTCAGTTAATTTAATGGGGTGTCCCTCGTCGTTCAAGGCTTTGGCTTCTTCCGACATTTTCCTTGCGCTCAGACGTGTTTCTCTTGATTGTAGCCGCAGGGATATCATTTCTCAACAAGTAGAGCTAAAGTCCACCTAGTTGATTCGCTCTCATAAAATTGAGTTACCTGTAACTTCTACAGATAACCCTGTTAGCTCTAAGCGTTATAAGTATGCATTGCTAGTATCATTAACTTTTTGACGAACTTTTTGACGTGCGGGCAAACCACTCTTGATAGGTTTGCTGGTGTTCTTCATCTTCCACAACGATAGTGACTCTGACTGCTTTACAGCCGTGGTTACGTTCGAGAGCGATCGCATTTAAAAGTAAACTGGCAATTTTAGGAGAACTAAATTCACCACTGACTGTTAAACTACCATCATAACTATCAATTTGGTGAGCGTTATCTACTTCAAGAAATTCCAATTCTGCCGATATTTCCCCTTGTCTCAAATCTATTTCTGCAAGCTGTTTGCGCTCTGGGCTAACTTGTTCCACAATTAATTTTTCACTCCGAACAGGTACTTGTACCATTCGGGTTTCTATTTGCTTGCGAACAATCACTTCACCAACTTTTCTTTTGCTGCGATCTATGATTACGCGTTCTCCAAGTAAACGAACTATCTCGTCTACAGAAGTTCTATCACCATCATTTGTATTTACTATCTTGTCTAATATTTGTGAAGTATCTTGTGGATTTTCTTCTAATTTTTTTAAATTTTCTTCCATTGTATTTACTTTGCTTTCTTTATCTAAGGTGGTTTCCAAAAAATATTTTATTTCATTTTTTTTTACTTTTAAAAAAATTGATTTAGTTAGAGAATCAATTTTTTCTACTAACTTACTACTTAGTAAAAACATTTGATTATTCTCGTCAAAATTTTGAGATATACCTACAACGAAACTAATTTGACGATTGACATCAATAATTAAATCTTTTACTTCACCTACTAGCTGATGTTGCCTATCTATAACGGTAAATTTATGTACTTTTTGGCGCAAGCTTTCCAGCATAGTACTAATTCTGGCAATTTTGCTAGGATTTTTATTACCTATACTAGGCATTGTATTATTCATGGTTTTTCTTAAGAATATTAAGAATTTGTTGCTTTAACAAGCTCTAAGATCCCCGACTTCTTGGAGAAGTTGGGGATCTGACCGTTCTAGTCTTTTCAACTAGAGGTAAAAACACAAGTGATTAGCGCTCGTCAATTGGGAGACCAGGAGCGTTAACATCTAATTCTTCGCGACGAATTGTATCTTGTTCTTCTACAGTATCGCGGTCTACAACTTTTCTAACTCTGACTTCTTCACGTACAACAGTTTCCTTGCGGATGTCAGGAGTTTCTTCGTAGATTTCCATACGAGCCACTTCTCCTTCACGGAAGTTAGCTTCGCCAGGAGTAACCGCTCTACCTGCATCTGTTGGAGTCACTCGCTCAACAACCACTCTTTCTTTCTCTACTGGAACTGCAACTCTTGCTGTTTCAGTTTCGATGTGCTTGCCAATAGATACTTCACCAGATTTGATACGTCTTTTATTAGCAATTAATCGTTCTTCGTACAGTCTCAGAGTTTGATGATCGCGATCGTTTGTCTCGTACAAAGATGGTTCAGTGTCGTAACGGTATGTATCGCGATCGTATCTGGGGGTATTAGCTGTAGTTACAGGCTGATTGATTGCAGATGCAGCCGCATAATTAGCATCTAGTGGAGCAGATGCTTCTAAAGGAGTGGATGTTTCCAGAGGAGCAGATGCTTCTACAGGTCTATTAGTATTTACAGGATTACGATAAACGTTGCGTACACGCTCTTCATAATCGTAGTCAACAGTGTCACGTTCGTTGAACTCTGGCAAATTATCTGCTTGCTCTCTAGTCATTCCAACTGCATAGACACGATTTGTATTGTAATCAATGCGAGTACGACCAATAGGAAGCAGTACTTTCTTACCAAAAATCCAAAAACCTAAGTCAAGAACTAAATAGCGAAAACGACCTTCATCTTCAACTAAAACATCGCTAACTGTACCAATTTTCTGGTCGCTTGCTTCTTCATAGACACTCATTCCTTTGATGTCATCGCCATCAAATGTGTCTTTATAATTTGGATCGAAATCAGATATTTTATAAAGAGGCATACTCGTTACCCTCCAACTATTTTCATCTCTTAGTTACTTAATGGTAAAAAAATAAGTCTTATTAGCCATCTCTCCTACGAATGAATTTTAATTTGTTATTGGATAGTTGTTATTAGATAGTAGATAGTGGATAGTTGTTAGTCATCGTCGTAGTAGTAAATCATAGTCTTTACAACTAAAAACTAAAAACTAACAACTAACAACTAACAATTACTAACTTATATCCGATCGCTTGAATTTATATCCGATTTATTGGTTAATAAATCTCCCTCAGTCCGAATATCTAATTCTTCACGACGAATGGTTTCTTGCGCTTCAACAGTGTCTCGGTCTACAACTTTTCTAACTCGAACTTCCTCGCGGACAAACGCTTCTTTATGAATATCAGGTGTTTCTTCGTAGATTTCTATACGTGCAACTTCTCCTTCCTGAAACTGTAAATTGCTAGGATTGACTGCTGTTCCTGTATCTGTAGGATTGACACGCTCAATTACAACTCGCTCTTTTTCAATGGGTACTGAAACTCTTGCTGTTTCAGTTTCAATATGTTTGCCAACTGCAACTTCGCCTGTTTTAACGCGGTTCTTATTGGCAATTAACCGTTCTTCATACAATCTGAATGTTTCTTGCTTTTGGTTGTTTAAATTGTACAGCGCAGAGTCTTGCTGGTAGTCGTAGGTATCGCGATTGTGGTTTGTAGTACTAGATAGAGGACGATAAGCCTTACGCACCTGTTCTTCGTAATCGTAATCAACCGTCAAGTTTTCTCTGTATTCTGGTAAACGTTGTACTTGCTCTTTGCTCAGTCCATCTACAAAAACCCGCTTGGCATTATAATCAATACGGGCAAGACCAATTGGTAAGAGAATCTTTTTGCTAGAAAAATCGTATGCGGTATCTATAACGAGATAGCGAAAACGACCATCAGGATCTACCAACACATCGTCAACAGAGCCAATTTTCGTCCCACCTTCGGTATAGAGATCCAAAGCTTTAACATCATCGCCGCCAAAAGTATCTCTGTAGTTTGGATCGAAGTCTGCAATCTTGTAAAGAGGCATAATATTATTACTGCACTAAGAACGTCTAATTAGTAGAGTAAAAATAAATTGAAAAATTTCCCTCTTGCTGACGACTTAATTTAATTGACGCTTCAGCAGTCAAAAGTTATGAATTCCTAGAAAAGAATTATTAATTATTTTGAAGTCATCGATATTTATATCCAAAGATAGAAGAGGATGCTATGCTATCTTTTTATAAGAAGAAGAAATCAGTCTCAGGAAAGAACGTATATGAATTTTAATATCATAAGTAATACTAATTGTTTTTAGCCTTAATCTAAAATTCTAAAAAAATGTCCAATCAAGTTTGGCTATCACAACTAAAAGAACATAAAGCGATCGCAGTCATCCGTGCTCCAGAAATTTCATTGGGCTACCAAATGGCTTTAGCAGTAGCATCTGAGGGAGTCAAGTTAATTGAAATTACGTGGAATAGCCATCGTGCTGCTGAACTGATTGGTCAATTAAGAGTACAATTACCTAACTGCTTCATTGGCACTGGTACATTATTAAATATCAAGCATATGCAAGAAGCTATTGGAGCAGGAGCGCAGTTTCTCTTTACTCCTCACGTTGACTTAGTAATGATTCAAGCCGCTGTTGCTGTTGATGTCCCAATTGTACCGGGAGCGCTTTCTCCTACAGAAATCGTCACCGCTTGGGCTAGTGGCGCAAGTTGTGTCAAAGTGTTTCCTGTAGAAGCATTGGGAGGTGTTCGCTATATAAAAAGTTTGCAAGGTCCTTTAGGTCATATTCCCCTGATTCCAACAGGTGGCATTACTCTAGAAAATGCCCAGGAATTTTTACAAGCAGGTGCGATCGCTGTTGGTTTAAGCAGTCAATTATTTCCTAAAAAGTTTGTAGAGGCAAGGAATTGGCAGGCGATCGCCCAACAGGCAAGAAATTTGATACAAATAACCAGTGACCAGTGACCAGTGACCAGTGACCAGTGACCAGTGACCAATGACCAGTGACCAATGACAAATGACATAAGTGATATGAAAATGGTTAGTAAAGACTTTCAAAAGATAGCACCGCGCAAGTCCTTTGCCCAGCATTGGCTAAAAAGCGATAAAGCCCTCAACGAAATCGTTCGGGCTGCACAACTACAAAATTGCGATCGCGTTTTGGAAATTGGTCCGGGAACAGGTATTCTCACTCGCCGCCTCTTACCAGAAGTACAATCCTTGTTAGCGGTTGAGATCGATCGCGACTTGTGCAAGCGCTTGGTTAAGGAGCTTGGAAATCAAGAAAATTTCTTACTCCTACAAGGGGATTTTCTTGAACTAGATTTACTACCCCTGCTGAAATCATCTCCGGCATTTCAAAACCAAAACAAAGTTGTTGCCAACATTCCCTACAATATTACAGGACTGATTATTGAGAAATTGCTGGGTACAATAGCCAACCCAAATCCTCAACCCTACGATTTAATTGTGCTGCTGGTACAAAAAGAAGTTGCAGAAAGACTGACAACAAAAGCAGGGTCAAAAGCTTTTGGAGCACTGACTGTCAGAGTCCAGTATTTGGCAGAAGCTGAGTTAATTTGTACGGTTCCGGCGGGAGCATTTTACCCACCACCAAAGGTAGATTCAGCCGTTGTACGCCTCGTTCCCCGTAAATTTGAACCACAAGCCTTGGATGTACGGAAGTTAGAAACACTCGTTAAGTTGGGCTTTGGGGCAAAACGCAAAATGTTACGAAATAATTTGCAATCAGTTATAGAACGCGATGACTTAACCACGTTGCTAGAAGAATTAGACGTAAATCCCCAAGTTCGAGCAGAAGAACTCAGTGTCGAACAATGGGTGACATTAGCAAATAAAATAAACTTGAGTTCGACGTAAACT